>JBCBTE010000022.1:0-31846 GCA_039818805.1 Pseudomonadota bacterium | reverse complement strand
GCGCGTTTGGGGGTCAAGCACGTCAATTTGACCTTCAAGCACGAAATAGAACCGATCCATCGGGTCACCGACCTCTGCGATGATTGACCCTTGTTCAAACGCAACCATTTCACCCGCCGCGCGAAGTGCATCGACATGCGCTTCGTGCAACGGGGTCCGCTGCATCTGGGACAGGTCAGGAGCTAGACTTTCCATGCGATGATCTCCGAAATGGTGTCTTACGTCAGGCTTAGCGCACCAAGGGGCGAAGACAACCGGTTGAGCCACAGAGATTGTAATCTGCGCAGACAAAGGTCAGATATTACGAATGACCGCCGCCCTACCGCCTAGATTTAATATCACGCGCCCCGAAATCGAGCGCGTGACGGCAAAGTTTTATGCTGCGTGCCGGGACCATCCGGGTCTAGGGCCGGTATTCGCCGCACACGTGACCGATTGGCCTGCGCACGAAGCCAGGGCAGCGGATTTCTGGGCCAACACCATCCTGCACGAACGGTCGTATGACGGCAATGCATTGGAGGCACATGTCAAGGCGGGCAACGTCAAGCCGGGGATGTTTTCCACATGGTTGGGATTGTTCGACAGCGTTCTGAAGGCTGAATTACACCCGGACCAAGCCGCCGCCTGGTCGGCCCTGGCGCACCGGATCGGCCAGACCTTGCGCGCCGGCGTGGTTGAGCGGGACACCTTGCCCGGCGGTGTTCCCAAACTGTCTTCAACCGGGTTTTCATCCAACAGTTAGCGCTGTCCGAACAGACCTGTCAGCGCGCGCTGCACAAGCCGGGTCACCGAAGGACGTTTGGCCGATTTGAAAGGCAAAGGACGGCAGACTTCCATCGCGGCCACACCGACGCGGGCGGTCAGCGCCCCGTTCACTATGCCCTCGCCGAAGCGGCGTGAGACCTTCGAAAGGACGCTGCCCCCCGCGACGGACCCCAGCAAGTCGTCGCCCACCGCCACGGCGCCGGTGGCGACCAGATGCGTCATCACCGCACGGGCCAGACGCCAGCTGCCCAACGTTCCGGACCGGCCGCCATAGACCTCGGCAATGCGGCGGATCATCCTCAAGTTGGCCGTCAGCGCGGCAATCACGTCGGCAAAAGCCAGCGGAACGATCGCGGTCACGGTCGCGACCTGGCGTGCCGCCGCCTCGATCTCACGCGCGGCGGCGATGTCCAGCGGGGCCAGAATCTCGGCTTCGGCAAGCCCAAGAAGACCGGCCGCATCTAGCTGTTCGGGGCCGTATTCTTTCAGCCGGTCGCGCCCCCAACGCGTGTCATCCCGCCCTGCATAAAGACCGTTGAGGTTTGCCACCACGTTTCGTGCCTGTGTCAGGTCGCTTGCCGCCAGCGCCTCATCGGCATCGCGGTGCAACTTGTCGATGCGCGCCAAACGCGAGAATGCGGCCAACTCGCGCAAGACGACGACCAAGCAAACCAAGCCAAACGCAACAATCAACGCCGTTACGCCGTAGCCCAGCACAACGTTGCGCGCGATCAGACCAGTGATAAAATCCCACGCCGCGACGGACACGACAGCCCCCAAAAGTGCAAGCAAAAGCCCCCAGAACAGCCGTGCCAGGCGGGACGGTTTGCGCGCGGCCAGCGTGGCCACGGTTTGCATCGCGCGCCCCTCGTGCGCAGCCGGGGCGACCGGGTCAGGCACCGGTGGCGCCTCAGCCGGGCTGGGCGCCTCGGTGTCCTCCAGATTTATCAAAACCGGGCCTTTGCTCATGGCTCCACCCGCCGTTCTGGGGGCCAGACCATCAGGATATCCGGCTGTGTCGGATCGTTATTCTCGCCGCCGGTACGCGTTTTTTCGGCGAACCCATGGCGCAGGTAGAACCGGCGCGCGGCTTTATTGGCTTGTGCAACCCAAAGATCCAAACGGTCCGTGCGCCGCTTCGCATCCTGCAACAGAACCCGCCCCAGACCATGCCCTTGGGCCCTTGGATGAATGTAAAGCGCATGAACGATGGTATCGTCGCGCAAGATGAAGCCTGCAGGCCCGTGCCGGTCTTGCACAACTTGAACCCAGCCACGAACCGTTACCTTTGCCATGATGCGCAGGTCGGTCCATAAGACGGCGCGCTTGTGAGACCAAAGTATGCTGAGCAGCCGTGGTAAATGCCAAAGGCGCGCGCGTTTCGGGGTCATAGCCTATCTCCGATCAGAAACTGGACCGCACGGTCGAGGCGGATATGCGGCGGCCCCTCTCCGGGTTTGAGACTAAGGGCCGCGGGCGCGAAATTCATCACCTCGTAGTCCGCATCAAGCCACTTTTCAGCGCCGTCGCGCGCCGGGCCCAAAAGATGGGCCGGATCAACCGGCAATTCACCAGGGTAGAACGCAGCCTGTTTGCCGCGCTCACCGTCGGGTGTCAAAAGCGTGCCGCGCACACAATCCAGTGTCTTGCCGTCATGGGGCCTGCTTTCTTCGGTGGTCGCGCGCAACGCGGCGATGGCCATGCCAGCTGTTTCTGCTCCTGCAAAATCGGCGCGGTCACGGGCATCGCGCATCAGCGCCTCGATTATGCCGGTCAGGCGGGCGTGCTGGCTGTGATGAAGATGATCCGCCTTGGTGGCCGCAAACAGGATCTTTTCGACACGTTGCCCAATCAGCAGCCGCGACAGAAACGCGTTTCGCCCCGGTCGAAACGCACCCAAGATATCGGCCATGGCACGACGCATATCCTCGACCGCCTGAGGGCCATTGTGAATGGCACCCAAAGCGTCCACCAGCACGATTTGCCTGTCGATACGCGAGAAATGATCCCGGAAAAAAGGCTTGACCACGCGGGCCTTGTACGCTTCGAAGCGTCGCTCCATCTCGCGCCAAAGCGATCGGCGCGGCGGACGGTCGGGCTGTGGCAAAGGCGCAAAGGTCAGAACGGGCGATCCGGCCAGATCGCCCGGCAGCAAAAACCGGCCGGGCGTACAATCGGAGAGGCCTGCGGCCCGCGCCGCGCCCAGATACGCAGTATACCCACGCGCCAGGGCCTGCGCGACCGGCTCATCCAGACGCGCAGCGGCATCGGTCGATCTTGCGAGGGCCAGATACTCTGCGGCCTCGGCGCGCACGTCCAGCCGCGATAACGTCTCGGCGGACCAGTCTGCAAAACTCTTGTCCATCAGGCCCAGATCCAGCAGCCACTCGCCCGGGTAGTCAACGATATCCAGGTGCACGGTGCGCGGCCCCTGCAAGCCAGCCAGAAGCCCCGCCGGGCGCACGCGCAACGACAGACGCAGTTCGGACACCGTACGCGTGCTGTCCGGCCAATGCGGTGTGTGGGCGGTCAGTGCACCCAGATGTGTTTCGTATTCAAAGCGCGGCAACGTGTCATCCGGTTGCGGTTGCAGAAAGGCCGCCGATATCCGTCCTTCGGCGGCCGCCACCAAACCTGGCATACGCCCCCGATCCATCAGGTTGGCGACAAGCGAAGTAATGAACACCGTCTTGCCCGCGCGGCTAAGCCCCGTCACCCCCAGGCGGATCACCGGCTCCATGAACGCGCCCGACAACGTGTCCGCAACCCGCTCGACGCCGCGCGTTAGCCCGTCTGCAATCGTGGTGATGACCAATGCCTGCCCCCTTTTGCGACAAGATAGCTATCGCGGCGACCGCTTGCCAGAGGGGAGGTTTGGGGGATTGTTCCCCGCGCCCGACCACGCTAAACGCGCGCTCATGCCCAGATTTGCGTTGAAAGTGGAATATCACGGCGCGCCCTTCGCCGGGTGGCAGCGACAGGCCGACCAGCCATCCGTGCAAGGTGCAATCGAAACAGCATTGGCGCAGCTGGAGCCCGGCGCCCACACCATTGCCGCTGCCGGGCGCACCGATGCGGGCGTGCACGGGCTTGCGCAGGTTGCACATTGCGATTTGGCCAAGGATTGGGATCCGTTCCGCTTGTCCGAGGCATTAAATTATCACTTAAAACCGCTACCGGTTGCGATTTTGGCCTGTACCGAGGTCGCGCATGACTGGCACGCCCGGTTTTCGGCGCAGGAGCGGCGCTACCTGTTTCGCCTTCTGATGCGCCGGGCACCCGCGACCCACGACAAGGGCTTGGTCTGGCAGGTGCAACACAAGTTGGATCAGGGCGCGATGCGCGCCGGCGCCGCGCATCTGGTTGGCAAACATGACTTCACGACGTTTCGGTCGACCATTTGTCAAGCCGCCAGCCCGGTAAAAACGCTGGACGCAATCGAAATCAATACCGTGGAGGGGTTCAACGGACCGGAAATCCGGTTTCGCCTGCGGGCACGATCCTTTCTGCACAACCAGGTGCGTAGCATTGTTGGCACGCTGGAACGCGTCGGTGCGGGCGCATGGCACCCCGACAAGGTGCGTGAGGCGTTGGAGGCCTGCGATCGCGCCGCCTGTGGGCCGGTTTGCCCGCCTCATGGATTATACCTGGCCGGGGTTGATTACCCCGAAGACCCGTTCAAGTGATTTGGCTTTGAAATCGCGCGCGGTGCCGGGTAATGCTGCTTGCAAGCGGTCCCGTAGCTCAACTGGATAGAGCACCTGACTTCTAATCAGGATGTTGGGGGTTCGAGTCCTCCCGGGATCGCCATTTGTCCATTTCAAGTATTTTGGACTGGTTGTAAGGACAGATCAGAACGCTTTCCTATTGCGCGGTCAGTTTTGCGGATTAAGTTCCCAATAAGGAGGCTTGCCGCATGACCCCATCCGTTGATCTAAGCAAGAAACCCATCGTGTCCGGCTTTTTTGACGAGGCATCGAACACGATCAGCTACGTCGTGCAGGACCCGGACAGCACGGCCTGCGCCATCATTGATCCGGTGATGGAATTTGACACCGCCGCCGGGCGCTTGACCTTTGAAGGGGCTGATCGGCTGATCAGCTTCGTGCAGGACAAAGACTTGGATGTCGAATGGATCATTGAGACACATGTCCACGCCGATCACTTGTCCTCGGCGCCCTACTTGCAGGACAAGCTGGGTGGCAAGATCGGGATTGGCGAACATGTGCAGACTGTGCAGGACACGTTTGGCAAGATTTTCAATGAAGGCACCGAGTTTCAGCGCGATGGGTCACAGTTTGATGTGCTGTTCAAGGATGGCGACACTTACGCTATCGGCGGCCTTAGCGCCTTTGCCATGCACACGCCGGGCCACACACCCGCCTGTATGGTGCATGTGATCGGAGATGCGGCTTTTGCGGGCGATACGCTTTTCATGCCCGATGGTGGTTCAGCCCGGGCTGATTTCCCGGGTGGCGACGCCGGGCAGCTCTATGATTCCATCCAGCGGGTCCTAAGCCTGCCCGACGAAATGCGACTGTTTATTTGCCACGATTACGGCCCCGGAGGCCGGGCAATTTCATGGGAGACCACAATCGGTGAACAGAAGGCGGCCAATATCCATGTCGGAGGCGGCAAATCGCGGGAAGAGTTCATCAAGTTCCGAACCGAACGGGACGCACAATTGGCGGTTCCCAAGCTGATACTTCCATCGCTGCAGGTAAACATGCGCGGCGGGGAAGTGCCCGAGGATGAAGAGGGCAATATGATGCTGAAAGTGCCCGTCAACAAGCTTTGAGGGCGGGCCGACACGGCCCACCCCGTTTTCAAAGATTACTATGCCAGACCGTGCTTGGACATCGGCAATTCGCGAATGCGTTGACCCGTTGCCGCGAAAACGGCATTCGCAACAGCTGGCCCGATTGGCGGCGTGCCAGGCTCGCCGATCCCCGTTGGCGCTTCGGTCGACGCCACGATATGCACCTCGACCTCGGGCATGTCCGAAATCCGCAGCGGTGTGTAATCGGGATAGTTGAACTGATCCACCTCGCCATCTGTCATCGTGATCTCTTCGCGCAGCACCGCCGAAAGACCATACCCCAACCCGCCCTGCACTTGGGCCTCGATATTGTCCGGGTTGATCGCCACGCCGCAATCCACGGCACAGGTGACCTTTTCGACCTTCACCGTGCCATCGTCACGCATGCGCACATCCGCCACTTCGGCCACGTAGCTGTTGAAGCTCTTGTGCACGGCGATGCCACGGTACGTACCGTCCGCACCTGTTGCGCCCGCCTTGTCCGTGGCCAGTTTCAAAACACCCGCCGTGCGCGGATCGCCGTCAAGATAGGCAAGCCGGAACTCGACAGGGTCTCGCCCGGCGGCGGTGGCCAGTTCGTCCATCATGGTCTCCATGACATAGGCGGTGTGTGTATGCCCGACCGAGCGCCACCACAGAACCGGAACACCAACTTGCGGGTGATGTACATCCAACGCCATGTCGGGAATGGCATAAGGCGAAGGATGAATGCCTTCCACGGTGGTGTCATCGACACCGTCCTTGACCAGATATTGCTCGAACGCGGTGCCCGACACGATACTTTGGCTCACAATCCGGTGTTCCCATCCCGAAATGTTGCCGTCGGCGTCAAGACCTGCCCGCACCCGGTGCAGCGTCAGAGGGCGATAGTAGCCACCCTTGATGTCATCCTCGCGGCTGTAGACCAATTTGATGGGCCGTGCTTCGTTGCCCGCCTCAAGCCAAGCTTTGCCAATCATCGCGGCCTCCGCCACCAGATGCGAGTCGCCAGTGGCACGACGCCCGAACGAGCCGCCGCCCCATTTTGTGGTGATGGCGATCTGCCCCATCTCAAGACCCAGAACTGACGCAGCCGTGCCGTGATCTACCGTTTGCAACTGCGATCCCCCCCAAAATTCCGCAGCCTGACCATCGTAAAGGACGGTCATGTCCAGCGGTTCCATCGGCGCATGTGCAAGATAGGGGAAAACATACTCTGCCTCGATCACCTGTTCGGCCTCGGCCAGCTTGGCCGCTGCGTTACCTTGGCTTGGCGTGGGGTTGCCGGGCTGATCGAGCAACGCGCGGAATTCTTCCAGAAGGGCATCCGTGCCACGCATCTCGCCCGAGCCTTCGGCCCATTCAAGGGTCAGCATGTCGCGGGCCTGCATCGCAACCCAGGTGTTGTTTGCAACCACTGCAACGCCCTGCGGTATCTCGAACACGGCTTGCACCCCGTCCATATCCAGGGCTTCCGCAGCATCAAACGACGCAAGCGTTGCACCAAAGCGGGGTGGGCGCGTCGTGACGGCAATCAGGCTGTCTTCGGTTTGCTTGTCGATACCAAATAGGCCAACGCTGCCCTGGGTCTTCTTGGGCAACTCAACACGCGGGAAGGATTTGCCAATAAAAGTCCATTGTTCGGGGGTTTTCAGCGTTACTTCGGCGGGCGGTTCCTGTGCCGATGCCAAAGTGGCCAGTTCGCCAAAGGTGGCAGAATTTCCTGCCCCCAGAACAACACCCTTCGAAATCGAAATCTCGTCCGTGCTGACGCCCCACTCGGAAGCGGCGGCGCCGATCAGCATCGCCCGCGCGGTGGCACCCGCCTGGCGATATTGATCCCACGAATTGGGCATCGCGGTTGATCCGCCCGTTCCCTGGATTCCAAAGGCAAGATTGGCGTAAAGTTCGGGGTTGGACGGTGCAAAGTCGGCGTCCACCTGTTCGGCGGCGGCATCCATCTCGTCCGCGACCAGAGTGGCCAGCCCAGTGGCCGTGCCCTGCCCCTTGTCCAGATGCTTGCTGAGCACCAGAACTCGATTGTCCGGTGTCACATGCACGAACGGCGTGATAAGAACGTCGCCCGCACCGGCGCTTTGCGCGACACTGCGATGCGGAAAGGCTGCTCCGATCAACAGGCCGCCCATGGCACCCGCGGACAGTTTCAAAAAGGTGCGGCGTGTTGCCTGCACCTGGGGCATGCGTTTTTGAATGTTGTGCAACATGTTACGCCTCCATGATTTCTGACGCGCGGTGAATCGCGCTGCGGATGCGTGCGTAAGACGCGCAGCGGCAAAGGTTGCCATCCATCGCTGCGTCAATGTCGTCATCCGTGGGGTTGGGTGTTTCGGTCAGCAACGCCGACGCAGACATGATCTGACCCGACTGGCAGTACCCGCATTGCGGAACCTGCAGCTCGACCCAGGCCTCTTGAATGGCTTTCGCAGCGGGCGTTTCGACACCTTCAATGGTCGTCACTTCGGCTCCGTCGAGGTCGCCGACAAATGTTTGGCAAGATCTGGTGGCAACACCGTCGATGTGAACGGTGCATGCGCCACAGGACGCGACGCCACAGCCGAATTTCGTGCCCGTCATCTGCAATTCGTCCCGCAACAGCCAAAGTAGTGGCATGTCGGGATTGGCATCGACCTCTTTTCGGTCGCCGTTGAGAATGAAAGAAATCATTGCTGGCTCCTCACCTTTGATCTGGAATGTGGGTATTGCTCGCAATGCGCAGGATGTGTGTGCGCAATATGACGGTCTAGATAATACCAAGTAGAGCACGTTCACGAAAGGTCACGTATCTACCGCATTGCGCACATGCTTCAGTTCAGCGGCGCACATGGAAATTATCCAACATGCAACTATGTCAGCGCCACGGTTAGGACCTTCCGAACCGATCCGGCGCATATGGTGATAAATCAAGGTTCGGCGTCTTCCCCGAAATCATCTGCGCCAGGATACGCCCTGTTTTCGGCCCACCGGTCAATCCAACGTGATCGTGTCCGAATCCGACAAACGCACCCTTGGCCGATGGCACCTCTCCGATCAGGGGAACGGAATCCACGATCGCGGGACGATGGCCCATCCACTCGCGCGTGTTCTGCCAAGTGAGACCCGGCATCACCCGTTTTAAGTGCTTGAGAAACAGGTCGAACGGCGCACGCGTCGGCGCGGCGTCCAATCCGCCATACGCAACCATGCCAGCCAGACGAATGCGCCCGTCCATTGGTGTGATGGCAAACTTTCCATCTACCAGCATCATCGGCGACCGTGGCATGTGTGACGGCTCCCACAACTCAAGATGAAAGCCGCTTTCGGGATGCAGCGGGACACGCAAACCCAACCGCTCGGCCAAGGGTTTGGACCACACGCCCGCCGTCAGAACCGCTGCATCACACGCGATGGTCTGGCCATTTGCCCTGACGCCGGTGACATGACCGTTTTCGCGCACGACATCGGTAACATCCGCCTTGAGGATCCGTGCACCCTGCGTTTCGGCATGTGCGGCCAGCGCTTTTACATATTGCCCCGGATCACGAATGCGTCCCTGATCTTTCAGAACGGCACCGCAAGCAACGACGTCGCTCAACAGCGGGTCATATTCCTGGACGACCTTACCTTCGACCACGGTCCATTCAAAACCCTGGGTCTTGCGCACACCCCATGCCATGCTGTCCGCATCGTATTGGGCGCGGCTCGAATAGGCATAGATGTACTCGGTCGGAACGACAAACGCCTCGGCGCCCGTTCCCCGCGACAGCGCCTGGTGGTCGGCCAGACTATCCCCGATGATCGGCAACATAGCGTCGGCCCGGGCGCGGGCAGAGGCGGCGTTGGCGTGGCGCAAATACGGGATCAGCCAAGGAATCAGCCAGGGCAGATGGGCCCATCTCAGAAACAGCGGCTGTGCCGGATCAAGCGCCATGCGTGGCGCTTTGCGCAGCAAGCCCGGCATGGTGACCGGCAGGGTCGCTGCCGAGGCCAGCAACCCCGCATTGCCATAGCTGGTGCCCTCTGCCGGACCGGTCTTGTCGATCAGAATGACGTCATGGCCGTCCCGCTGCAGCCACAGCGCAGTGGACACACCCACAATACCCGCGCCGATGATGGCCACCGTCTTTTTGTCTTTGGTCATAGGGGCACACCTTGGGTCTGGCCCCTTGGCCTGTCAACCGTGGCGCAAGGCGCGCGGCGTTGCCCCATAATGTCGCCCGATGGCCCGGGTAAGCGCAGCCGGAGATTCGTATCCGCACCGCACCGCGATTTCGGCGATGCTCAGATGACTTTCCTCGATCAGCTTGCGGGCCGCGGCCAGGCGCATATGACGATAGACCGTACCGGGTGGTGCTCCAAGGCGGGCGCGGAAATGCCGATCCAGTGTGCGCGGTTGGCAGGAAAGGGTTCCGGCCAGATCAGAAAGCGACATCGGCCGCTCTACGCTGTCGCGCATCAACTGCACCGCCCGCTGTACCAAAGGGTCTGCCGTGCTTGCGGTCTTTTCCGCGCCAACGGGCGGATCGCCGTGCATGAAAAGCGCCTCCACATCAAGCCGCGTCGCCATCCCGACATGCTGCGCAATCAGTTCCAGCGTCAGATCAAGCGCCGACATCGCTCCGGCGCAGGTGATATGGGCGCCATGACGGACAATCCGTGTGCGCTCGGCCTCGACGGCCAGAAACCGCTCTGTGAACGCATCCAGCAAGTCCCAATGCACCGTCGCCCGCCGCCCGTCCAGCAGACCCGCCGAAGCCAGCAACCAAGGCCCGGCATCCAGACCCACAACGATGTCTGCCTTGCGCGCGGCGGCACGCAGCTTACGGCGCATGACAGGGGTGTCATGGCGGTCATGGGCATAGCTTGCCATGACAAACAGGTAGTCGGTCTCGGCCATATCGGACAGCGCTGCATGGGGCAGGATTTCAAGCCCGCTGGAGGATTGCAGCGCCGCGCCATCGGGACTGAGGATCGACCAGTCAAACGCGCGCCGTGCCGCCTGTGTGTTGGCGGCACGCAATGGCTCTACACAGTTTGCAAGACAAAGGTTCGAAAACTGATCAAAGAGCAGCAAACTGATCCGCGCGGGGCGATCGGAAGATTTTGTCCAATCCGGCATGATTTTTGTCACTTAAGGCAAATTCGCGACTCGCACCAGCGCGATAGTCTGGCGCTACGCATTGAGGGAGGACGCCAGGATGCCGCTTGCCATGAACCGCGAGGTTTTCATTACCTGTGCTGTAACCGGATCGGGCGGCACGCAGGACAAAAGCCCGCATGTCCCGCGCAGCCCGCAACAGATCGCCGACAGCGCCATTGCCGCAGCCCGTGCGGGGGCGGCGGTGGTACACTGTCATGTGCGCGACCCCGAGACCGGTGCGCCGTCACGCGACCCCAAGATGTTTCGCGAGGTGACGGACCGTATTCGGGATGCGGATGTGGACGTCGTTCTGAACCTTACGGCAGGCATGGGCGGGGACATGGTGTTTGGGGATGTCGAAGCCCCCCTGCCACTCAACAGCGCGGGCACAGACATGGCCGGAGCCGCCGAGCGGGTGGCGCATGTGGCCGAATGCCGGCCCGAGATCTGCACGCTGGATTGCGGCACGATGAACTTTGCCGAAGCCGACTACGTCATGACCAACACGCCCGGAATGCTGACCGCGATGGGCCGGATGATGACCGAGATGGGTGTCAAACCCGAAATCGAAGCCTTTGACACAGGTCATTTATGGTATGCAAAACAACTGGTTAAAGATGGGGTTCTGGACACGCCCGCATTGGTGCAACTTTGCATGGGTGTGCCGTGGGGGGCGCCGGATGACATGAACACCTTCATGGCAATGGTCAACAACGTGCCAGATGACTGGACCTTTTCCGCCTTTGGCCTGGGTCGGCACCAGATGCCTTACGTAGCGGCCTCAGTGCTTGCAGGGGGTAATGTGCGCGTCGGGCTTGAGGACAACCTGATGTTGGACAAGGGCGTTTTGGCAACCAACGAACAGTTGGTCACCCGCGCGAAAGAGATCATCGAACGGCTTGGCGCAAAGGTCATCGGCCCGCAGGAGGTGCGCGACAGGTTGGGGTTGACAAAGCGGGCACCGGTTTAAGCGTGGCGGTCTGTATCATGTCAGTATTACATCGGTATTGCGTCGGTGCATCTGTCCGCGACTGCGTGGCATGACCCAACGTGTTGTCATCACCGCTGGAGCGTCGGGCATCGGCAAACGCTTTGCTGAGCGGTTTCTGGAAACCGGCGCGCAGGTTGCGATTTGCGATGCCGATGCAGCGGCCCTGGCAAACATGGCCAAGGCATATCCCGACATCATCGCGCGGCAGGCGGATGTGACCGACGAAGCCCAGATGACCACGTTTCTGGACGAGGTCGAAACCATCTGGGGCGGGGCCGATGTTGTGTGCGCCAATGCCGGCACCGGCGGACCCGTAGGATTGATGGAAGATCTGGATTACAAGGCATGGCAAGACTGTGTGGCGGTGAACCTGCACGGCGCGTTTCTCACTTGTCGCTGGGCCGCGCGGGTGATGCGGGCACAAGCATCTGGTCTGATTGTTTTGACAACCTCGACAGCGGGACAATGGGGTTATCCCTTCCGATCACCCTACGCGTCAGCAAAATGGGCTTTGGTCGGGTTGACCAAGACGCTGGCCATGGAACTTGGCCCGGTTGGTGTGCGGGTCAATGCCATCGCACCCGGTGCCGTGGAAGGTGACCGGATGGACCGCGTGGTAGCGATGGAAGCCAAAGCCACTGGTAAGCCGGAAGACGAGATCCGCGCGCAATATGTCAAGGGTGTGAGCCTGCGATCATGGGTCAGCGCCGATGATCTGGCAGACACGCTGCTTTATCTTGCCTCTCCAGCCGCCTCAAAAATCTCGGGTCAAGTTCTTGCGGTGGACGGACATACCGAGACACTTGTGCCATGAAACAGCCCCCTACTTTGCGCGGACCACGCGACATTGGAAGCAGTTGTTCGATGCGCTGCGCACATCCACGAAAGCGATCCGGGAATCCTCCAGAAGCTTTGAGGCATAGCCTGGAATATCAGGCGTCAGGGTCACCTGACCGGTACCATAGAGAATACGTTCGTCGTCCGTGTAGCCGCGCACCAGATAGCTGGGCGAGCGCAGGATCGCTGGCACTCTGGCGGATGGTTTCGCCGCCTTGCAATCGTCCGCGCAGAGGAAAATCGGCCCCGTCTCGGCATAGGGGTTGGTTGAGCGAAACGGCCGCCACGCCAGGATCAGGTAATCACGCCCCAGCGGCGTTTCGCCCAGACAATGCCGACAGGGATACGCATCACCTGTCGCGGGATGTACTTCAACCGGCTGACCGTAGGCATCACGCCCAGATTGGCGGGTTTCAGCAACTTGATCGGTTGGCAGGCCTTGAAATTGAATGCGCATGCTGCGTCTCCTTTCTTGCGTCGACCCTGGCCGCGATTGGCGCGGCGGGCGACCCGGATTTTGCGGAAAGGACGACGTGATGCTGAGGCAGTGGATTTGGACAGTAGCAGGGCTTGCGGCGCTGGCGGGCTGCGCCAGCGGGGCGATAACACCTGGCAAAAGCTTTCGTGACACCACGCAACCTTTGTCGGTGACCACACGCGGCAACGGTATTCAGGATATGAGCGGGCCGTGGTTCGTGCGCGGACATTTCCCGGGCGATGGCAGTATCGCGATGGTGACATTCCTGCCGCAGTTCGAAGGTGGACAAGCCGTGGAGTTCATCCAGGAAGGATGTGATTTGAGTGGGGATTGCGAATCCGCTGCCGAAGTGTGGCGGGCACAACCTTTGGGCCAAAACCGCTGGCAACTGACCAGTAAAACCGCCCGCTCGGCGATCGAGCTTTGGGTGATCTGGGTCGATGACGGGTTTCGTACGGCGGCCATCGGCACGCCGGATGGCAGCTATGGCTGGATACTGGACCGGCGTCCTGCGGGCGGCGCGGATCGGGTGCGCGCGGCGGGCGAAATTCTGGCCTTCAACGGCTACGACACATCGCGGATGAAGGTGAAATAGGCAACGAGGCGACGGTGATGAAAACGGCAGCGATTATCGGTGGAGGCGTCATTGGCGGCGGCTGGGCCGCTCGGTTTGTGCTCAATGGCTGGGACGTAAGGGTGTTTGACCCTGATCCGGAGGCCGCACGCAAGATCCAAGCGGTGATGGAAAACGCACGGCGCGCGATGCCGATGGTGGTGGATGTGGCCCTGCCCGATGAGGGCGCGGTAGCGTTGTGTGAGACGCTAGAGCAGGCCGCCGAAGGGGCCGCGCTTATCGTCGAGGCCGTGCCCGAACGCGTGGAGATCAAGCGCAAGGTTTATGCGCAGATCGAGGCGGTTAACAGTGATGGGATCATCGCGTCGTCGACCTCGGGGATCATGCCCACCGATTTGCAGGCCGAGATGGCGCATCCGGGGCGGCTGATCGTGGCGCATCCGTTTAACCCGGTTTATCTGCTGCCGTTGGTCGAGTTGGTGGCAGGGGAAAAGACCGACGCGGCACATATCGAGACGGCAAAAGGGATTTATGCCGGTCTGGGGATGTATCCGTTGCATTGCCGGGTGGAGATTGAAGGATTTCTGAGCGACCGGTTGCAGGAGGCGCTTTGGCGCGAAGCACTGTGGCTGTTGCATGACGATGTCGCCACGGCGGATGAGATTGACGCGGCGATTGCCTATGGCCCCGGCCTGCGGTGGGCGCAGATGGGGACGATGCAGACGTTTCATCTGGCGGGCGGCGAAGGGGGCATGCGGGCGATGTTGGCAATGTTCGGTCCGTGTTTGAAATGGCCGTGGACCAAGCTGATGGATGTGCCGGAGTTAACGGACGACTTTGTTAACAAGGTCGGGGATCAGTGTGAGCGTCAGGCGGGGGGGCTTGGCCCACGGGAGTTGGAGACCATTCGCGACGACAACCTCATCGGGATCATTCGGTCGATGAAGCGGGCCAATTGGGGCGCGGGTGCTGTGGCACGGGCACATGATGATGCGCTGCGCAAGGTGCCTGTCGATGCAGCGCCCTTGGTTACGCAAGACCGTGTGGTGCCCATCGATTGGACAGACATAAACGGGCACATGAACGAAGGGCGGTATGGGCAGATCTTTTCGGATGCCGCCGAGGCGGTGATGGCCGCTGTGGGGGCGGACGAGGATTACATTACGACCCGCAAGTTGAGCTATTTCACGGTGGAGACCACGATCAAGTACCTGGCCGAAACCCATGCCGGAGAGCGGGTTGTCGTGCATACGCGTGTGACCGAAGGCGCGGGCAAGAAGCTGCGGTGTCTGCATGAGATGAAGCGCAAGTCGGACGGTGAGGTTATGGCCACCTGTGACCAGCTGATGCTGCATGTGAGCCTTGAGACCCGCCGAACCAGTGAGCCCCCAGAAGATGTCGTCGCCCGCGCCGAGACGCTCGCGGCCTTGCATGCGAAAGGATAAGCCATGCATTTTGGATTGACCGAAGAGCAGGAGATGATCGTCTCGACCGTGCGCAGTTTCGTGGAGAACGAGATTTATCCGCATGAAGACGCCGTGGAACGCACCGGGGAAGTGCCGCATGAGGTGGGCGAGGCGATCAAGCGGAAATGCAAGGAGCTTGGCTTTTATGCCTGCAACTTCCCCGAAGAGGTGGGTGGCGCGGGGTTAAGCCATCTGGATTTTGCGCTGGTCGAGCGGGAATTGGGCCGCGGATCCATGGCGCTGACGCATTTCTTTGGGCGACCGCAGAACATCTTGATGGCGTGCGAGGGCGAGCAGAAGGAACGCTATCTGCTACCCGCCGTGCGGGGCGAGCGGATGGATGCGCTGGCGATGACCGAACCCGACGCCGGATCGGACGTACGCGGCATGAAATGCACCGCGCGCCGGGACGGTGGCGACTGGATCGTCAATGGCACCAAACACTTCATCTCGGGTGCAGATCACGCTGATTTCATTATCGTTTTCATTGCCACGGGCGAGGATGACACGCCGAAAGGCCCCAAGAAACGGATCACGACTTTCCTTGTGGATCGCGGCACGCCGGGATTCACCATTCGCGAAGGGTACAAATCGGTCAGCCACCGGGGCTACAAGAACATGATCCTTGAGTTTGATGATTGCCGCCTGCCGGATGCGCAGGTGTTGGGCGAGGTCGACGGCGGGTTCGAGGTTATGAACAAATGGCTTTATGCCACGCGCATCACCGTCGCCACGATGAGCGTGGGCCGCGCGCGGCGGGTCTTTGACTATGCGCTGAACTATGCCGCTGAGCGCAGGCAATTCGGCCAGCAGATCGGCAAGTTCCAGGGTGTAAGCTTTCAGATCGCCGACATGATCACCGAGATCGACGCGGCCGACTGGTTGACGCTTGCCTCGGCCTGGCGGCTGGACCAAGGGCTACCAGCCAACCGCGAGATTGCCTCGGCCAAGGTCTATGCGTCCGAAATGCTGGCGCGGGTGACCGATGCCACGTTGCAGATCTTTGGCGGCATGGGCCTGATGGATGACTTCCCCATCGAACGCTTTTGGCGCGATGCACGGGTCGAGCGCATCTGGGACGGCACCTCGGAAATCCAGCGCCACATCATCAGCCGCGAATTGTTGCGGCCATTGGGGGCGTGACCGATGCCAGCAAGTTTCGCGCCCAGTGACGATGCGCGCGCCTTTATGTCAGATCCGGCGAATGTTAGCCGGTTGGGTTTCAATGCTTCAGAATTGGCCGCAAAGCCCGCTGAAAACTGGGCTGGGGCGGAAAAAACAAAGGCAGACACGCGCTCGGCGCGCCATTGCGTTGCACTGGACTGGCAAAGGATTGTGGGGGTGCAAAGCTTGCTGGTCAGAACCAGGAGCAGGGATAGGAAAGCGCAAATTTTTTGCCTGTACGGCGGGGGCTTGATCATGGGCCGATCGCTACGGGACTTGATGGTCAACGCGGCCCTTGCCGCGGGGTCGAGCGTGCAGATGGACTCTCCAGCCGATGCATGACCTAGGCCGTCTTTTCCGCCCAAAGTCCATTGCCGTGATCGGTGGTGGGGCCTGGTGTACCAGCGTCGTGGAACAGTGCCTAAAGATGGGTTTTGAAGGGCCGGTGTGGCCTGTTCACCCCTCCAAACCCAGCATCGGCGGCTTGGCCGCCTACGACGCGTTGGAAAAACTGCCGGGTGTGCCGGATGCGGTATTCATTGGCGTCAACAGGGCCGTGACAATCGAAACTGTCGGCCTGTTGCAGGAGATGGGCGCCGGCGGCGCGGTGTGTTTCGCGTCAGGCTTCAGCGAGGCGCAGGCCGAGACCGGAGACGGCGCCGACCTGCAGGCTACACTTCTGGACGCGGCGGGTGACATGCCCATCGTTGGACCAAATTGTTATGGGTTCATCAACTATCTGGACGGTGCGCTTTTGTGGCCTGATCAACATGGCGGCGAGCGCGTGGAGCGCGGTGTCGCGATTCTGACCCAAAGCTCGAACATGGCGATCAATCTGACCATGCAGGCGCGGGGCTTGCCCCTGGCCTATCTTGCCACGGCGGGAAACCAGGCACAGATCGGGATCTCTCAGATCGGGATGACGCTGCTGAACGATCCACGCGTGAGCGTGTTGGGCTTGCATGTCGAAGGCATCGGAGACCTGGAGGCGTTTGAAACCCTCGCCGATACAGCGCATCACCTGGGAAAGCCAATTGTGGCGTTGAAGGCCGGAAAGTCGGCCCGGGCGCAAGTGGCGGCCGTGTCGCATACCGCGTCGTTGGCAGGCAGCGACGCCGGCGCGCGGGCCCTTTTGCAGCGCTTGGGTATTGCACAGGTAGACAGCCTGCCTGCACTGCTTGAGAGCCTGAAATTACTGCATTTTTGTGGGCCATTGGCGTCGAACCGAATTGTCTCGATGTCATGCTCCGGCGGCGAGGCGAGCTTGATGGCCGACAGCGCCGAAGGGCGCAACATCAGCTTCCCAGAGTTGCAAACCAACCAATCCAAGCGTCTGCGCGAGGTTTTGGGACCAATGGTGGCGCTGGCGAACCCATTGGATTACCACACATTTATCTGGAACGACGCACCGCGCATGGCCTCCGTGTTTGGCACTATGTTGCAAGGACAGGCCGACTTGGGCTGTGTCATCGTGGACTTCCCGCGGGCGGATCGGTGTGACCCGTCTGCCTGGGATTGCGTGTTGGACGCTGGCACCGTTGCCGTGCGGGACACCGGCAAGCCTTTGATACTATTGGCTACGTTGCCCGAAGCCTTGTCCGAAGATGTTGCCGCGCGGGCGGTTTCGGGTGGTATGATCCCGATGTTAGGGATCGATGACACACTGACTGCGATCGAAACGGCGTGCTTTCTGGGAACGTTTGACGGGCAAAGCCAGCCGGTTCTGAAACCAGGCCACCCTTTGGAACCTCACGTTCTTTCCGAAGCCGAAGCCAAGGCGGCCTTGGAACACGTTGGGGTCGACGTGCCACGGGCCAAACCGGCAACATCCGTCGTTGAGGCCGTCGAAATTGCAAAGACAATCGGCTTTCCGTTGGTTTTGAAGGGTACTGGATGCGCGCATAAGACCGAAGCCGGGCTGGTTGCCTTGAACCTAAATGACAGGCAGGACGTGGAAGACGCGGCCAACCGCATGGGCTGCAACACATTTTTGATCGAAGAAATGGTGCAAGCCGGCATTGCGGAACTTCTTGTGGGGGTTCTACGAGATCCTGCGCATGGCTTTGTCCTGACGCTTGGGGCGGGCGGGACGCTGACCGAAATTCTGGCCGACACGACGTCGCGCTTGCTGCCGGTGACCGGGTCGGACGTGCTTGATATGCTGGACAGCTTGCGGATGGCACCGGTGTTGAACGGGTATCGTGGTCAGCCCGGCGTCAATACATCAGCCATCGTCAAAGCGGTTCTGGCAGTGCAGGATTACGTTGTGGCGCACGCCGAAGGGCTCGAAGAGATTGAGATCAACCCTTTGATTTGCAACGAACGAAGAGCGGTCGCGGCAGATGCCTTGATCCGAATGGGAGAGCGACATGACGGACAATCCAGTCAAAACCACCACACGCGGCCATGTGATTGAGGTCACGCTGGACCGGCCCAAGGCGAACGCGATTGACCTGACAACCAGTCGGATCATGGGTGACGTGTTCCGCGATTTTCGCGACGATCCTGAATTGCGGGTGGCGATCATCACCGGGGCAGGTGAGAAATTCTTTTGCCCTGGCTGGGACTTGAAAGCCGCCGCCGATGGTGATGCTGTGGATGGCGATTATGGCGTCGGGGGCTTTGGCGGCCTGCAGGAACTAAGGGCGATGAACAAGCCTGTGATCGCGGCGGTGAACGGGATTTGCTGTGGTGGCGGGCTGGAATGGGCTCTGTCGGCGGACATCATCCTGGCGGCCGATCACGCGCAATTTGCCTTGCCCGAGATCCGGTCGGGCACCGTTGCGGATGCTGCCAGTGTGAAACTGCCCAAGCGCATCCCCTACCATATCGCGATGGAAATGCTGTTGACCGGGCGGTGGATCGAAGCCGAAGAAGCCGCGCGATGGGGAATGATCAACCAGATCCACCCGGCCACCGATTTAATGGACAAGGCGCGTGAGATGGCTGATCTGTTAGCCTCGGGCCCACCCCTCGTTTATGCCGCAATAAAGGACATCGTGCGCGAAGCCGAAGCGATGACGTTCCAGGATGCGATGAACCGGATCACCAAGCGGCAGTTTGCATCCGTAGACATCCTTTATGACAGCGAGGATCAGCTGGAAGGGGCCAAGGCCTTTGCCGAAAAGCGCGATCCGGTGTGGCGGGGGCGCTAAGCTCGATCCTTCGTGCGTTGGTGATCCCGTGTTAGACTGTCCTACGGGAGGCACGCGATGCCGCAGCACGCAAGCAACTGGATCAGGGCGCAGGATATGGTACGGTCGCGGACTTGGCGGCAGGGCTACGAATCCTTTCGCCTGGGCGAGCCGCCCAAGTTTGATGGCCACAAAAGCAAATGCTTGTCGTATGAATATGGTCGGCTGACCGCGGCCCTGCTGAGCAGCGAGGGAGAGCGGCTGTTGCAGGTGCCCACGACGCGGCCGCTTTATGACACCTATGTCCCCTACCTAGCCGAGGCATTGCTGCGGGCCACTCAAGAGCAGCCCGCACATGCCAAGCACGCTATACGCCGCATCAGACCCTAGTTCGTTATGATCTCCGGTCCCATGATGGAATTCGGCAGATAGGTCGACAGCCAAGGGATATAGGTAACCATGATCAGGAAGACAAAGAGCACGGCCAGGAACGGCAGGGCCGCGCGGACCACGGCCATCATCGGCATCCCTGCCACCCCGGACGTCACGAACAGGTTGAGACCGACAGGCGGTGTGATCATCCCGATTTCCATGTTCACCACCATGATGATGCCAAGGTGGATGGGGTCGATGCCCAGTTCAATGGCGATCGGGAACACCAAGGGCGCCACAATGACCAGCAAGCCCGAAGGTTCCATGAACTGTCCGCCGATCAACAAAATCACGTTGACGACGATGAGAAACATGATCGGGCCAAAACCGGCATCCAGCATGGCGCCGGCAATCTTCTGCGGGATCTGTTCATCGGTCAGCACGTGCTTGAGAATGAGCGCGTTGGCGATCACGAAAAGCAGGGTCACGGTCAGCTTGCCCGCCTCTGTCAGGGCGTGGCGCGTGTCCTTGTGGACCAGCGACGGTACCAAATAGATCGCGGTTTGGCCAAGATACTTCGGCAGGTTGCGTGCAAAATCTGCAAGGCTGGCCGGGCGCCGCGCGTTTTTCAACGGGCCCATATCGCGATAGATGAACGTGGCCACGAAGAACGCGTAAACCGATGCCACCGCTGCGGCCTCGGTGGGCGTAAAAATCCCGCCGTAGATGCCACCCAGAATGATGACAATCAGGAAGAGACCGACCGACGCGCTGGCCCCGGAGGACAAGATTTCCTCGAACCCTTTCCAGTCACCCTTGGGCAGATTCCTGACCCTGGCTATGACATAGATCGTGACCATCAGCATGAAACCCGCCAGAAGGCCGGGGATGACACCGGCAAGAAACATCCGGCCGACCGACACCTCAACCGCGGCGGCGTAGACCACCATGACGATGGAAGGCGGGATAAGAATGCCAAGCGTGCCTGCGGTACAGATGACACCGGCAGCGAAATCCTTAGTGTAACCCACCTGCCGCATACCAGCGATAACGATCGTACCGATGGCCACGACAGTGGCGGGGGAAGATCCGGAAAGTGCGGCAAACAACATGCAGGCAAAGACGCCGGCGATGGCCAACCCCCCGGGCAGATGCCCAACACAAGCGATGGAAAAGCGAATGATTCGCTGGGCCACACCGCCGGTGGTCATGAATGACGAGGCAAGAATGAAGAATGGAATGGCAAGTAGGGTGAAATGTCCCTCGAACGCCTCAAATAGGGTCTGGGCGATTGAGGCCATCGAAGATGAGGAGAACCACAAAAGGAAAAGCGTGGAACTAAGCCCAAGCGAGACGGCAATCGGCACACCGATCAGCAGCAGGCCGATGACCATCGAAAAAAGAAGGACGACTTCCATTAGTCTTGCCCCTCGTCGCGCGTGCGAATTTCTTCCAGCTCTTCCTCGACCTCGTGGCTGGCGACCAGACGATCTGTGTCGCCACGCAAAATGGCCAGCGCGGCTTGGAAAAACCGGATCGTCAGCAGCAGCATCGACAATGGCATGACGATATAGGGAATGACCTTGGGCAATTTTTCGTATGACTCGCCGTAGTTGATCGCGTCCTCAAGGAACTTGAACATCGACAACATCGGCACGTCCTGCACTTCGTAGAAAGACTGCGATCTGGCATTCATGTTGAGCCCGGTTGGGAACCAACGCCCGGATGTCGGCGGCAGATCGGCAAAGACGGCCCAGTAGTCGTACGCACCTTTCAATAGAAGCAGGGAAAAGGCCAAACAGCAGGCCACCGAAACAAGGCCAAGGGTCTTGCGCACTGGGGGTGACACCATATTGATGATCGCATCGACGCCCAGATGGGCACGCTTCTTGACGGCATAAGACGCCCCGAGAAGCACCAGCCACGCAAACATGAAAACGGTGGTTTCCAGCGCCCACAGAATATTGGAATTGAAGAAGTACCGCGCGATGACGTTGGCAAAGGTAATGGCCGTCATGCAGCCCAGAAGCAGGGCGATTATGGTTTCTTCGATGTGATCCACCAGGCCGTTTTTGCCTGTTGATTGGGCCATCATCTTGTTGTCCCCCGATTTAGGTGCAAAACGGGCGGGCCGATTGGTTTGACCCGCCCGTTTTGAATGTCTTGAGCGTTCCGGTGCTTAGCCTTGGGCGGCGTTGATCGCCTGGGCCGCATCGATGTTTTCCTGGCCCACATCGTCTTTGAACTTGTCCCAGACAGGCTTCATCACATCGACCCACTTGGCGCGCTGTTCCGGCGTCAGGGTGCGCACCTCGCCACCGGCGTCGATGATGGCCTGTTTGGCCTCTTCGTTCACCTTGGTGGACTCCGAGTTCCGCATGTTGGTGACTTCGCTGAGGATTGTCAGAAACTGATCACGGGTGTCCGGCTCAAGGCTGTCCAGCCAGTCAACCGACGTCACGACCAGATAGTCAATGATGCCGTGGTTGGTCTCGGTGATGCCGTCCTGCACTTCGAAGAACTTCTTGCCGTAAATGTTCGACCAGGTGTTTTCCTGGCCATCCACGGTGCCCTGCTGCAGACCGCCATAAACCTCGGAAAAGGCCATTTTTTGCGGGTTGCCGCCGATGGCTTCCATTTGCGCCACCAGCACGTCCGAAGACTGCACGCGGAATTTCAAGCCGTTGGCATCCGTGGGTTCAACCAGCGGCACGTTTGCCGACATCTGTTTCATCCCGTTGTGCCAGTACGCCAAGCCCTGAAGCCCACGGCGTTGCATGCTGTCCAGCAGTGCCTGGCCGGTATCAGATGCCTGAAACGCATCCACGGCCTCGACGTTGTTGAACATGAAAGGCAGATCGAAGATGCGGAACTGTTTTGTGAATTTCTCGAACTTCGACAAGGATGGCGCGGCCAGTTGCACGTCGCCCTGCAACAGCGCTTCAAGCACCTTGTTGTCGTTGTAAAGCGTGGAGTTCGGGAAAACCTCCATGCACATCTTGCCGTTCATTTCCTCGTTCACGCGGCTTTCCAGCAGCGAGGCGGCGATGCCCTTGGGGTGTTTGTCGGTGTTGGTGACGTGGCTGAACTTGACGACGATTTCGCCATCATCACAGGCCGCGTGCACGGCCCCTGCAGACACAGTCAAAGCTAGCGCCGCAGCGGCGGCGGATAGGAATTTCATGGTCTCTCCTCCCTTAGTTCGAGACGTTAGATCGATACCTTACGGTATGGTGCTAGCAGGATGCCGAGCTAGTGGCGCGGCTCAAGTAGAATGTTAATCCGGCCCATAAACAGTTATTATGATAATATTTTTCAGCGGCTTAGCAGAAAAAACGCAGACTTGCCATTTACTATTCCCTGCCGTTTGTGCGGAATCTCGCACAGCATTCGATCGACTTGTGCGAAAATCCGCACAAGACTCGACCTGGCGACAATTGGCTTTACACAGGTGCCCCGCCGAATACGCGGCGCGTGGCCGCCAGAACCCCCAGCACCACAAGCGCAACAGCGATCCAATTGACCCCAAGCGGATTGTCTGCCCCCAGACCTACCATCGCCATCACCACCAGCCCTGCGCAGGTCATCAGCGCCCCCAGCATCGCCTGCACCGGGCCCGGTCGCTGCGCGGCCTTGGTGCGGCTGCCGGCCTCGAACCGCACGAAGATCAGCACGAAGGGGATCAGAACAGCGGTAAAAAGCGCCAGCCATAACGGGCGCATGGCCCACCAAAGACCCGTGCCCGGTGCTTCGGTCAAACCGACGCCACCCAGCTGAGCCGCGACGCCCACGACAAGGATCAACGCGGTCATGTGCCATAGATAAATCGACATGATCATCTGGTTGAAAAGGATCACCAGGGCCCAAGGCCTTGTGTTCTGAAGCCAGGCTTGCGCCAGATCGGTCAGCAGAAGGATGGCGCCTATCTGCACTGCGCCTACCGCCAGCATCGCCGTGGTGGGGGGACGTGTGTTGGACATCTCGGCGCCAGGCACACTGACCATCGCCACGGGGAAACCGAAATGGATGATCAGAACGTATAGCCATGTCACGCCGATCGCGACAAAGCCAAGCGCCCACGTCTTGGGCAGCGTCGCCGAGCGCCACCAATATCCCAATTGATGCACCGCCAGCCAGACAAAGCCGTAATTGGCCCAGCGCAACCAATGTTGATCAAGCCCGAACGCGATTGCATCCACCGCCATCGCCCCCAGTGCCAAAAGTAACACCGACAAAAAGCCGATCCGGTCCCAAACCGCGACGGTAATGGGAACCGCCATGGTAATGACGATGTAGACGGCCAGAAACCATACCGGCACCAAAGCCGCCTGCGACGCCGCGCTGATCAAATCGGATGACACGCCCATGGCTCTGGCCACCAACCCTGCGACGGCCCAGACCAACACGACCGGCACGGTCGGCTTCAGCAGCCGCGACAGCCGTGTCGCCGCCCAGGCACGACGCTTTTCGGGGTCCTTTTGGGCAGAGTCCCACGAAAGCCCGTTGGAAAATCCACCCACGAAGAAAAAGACCGGCATGACTTGGAAAAGCCATGTTGCGTAATGTGTCCACCGCTGTTCGGCCAAAAGGATGACCAGATCGACCTCACCCTCGCGCATCACCGCCGCAACCAGCAACCAATGACCCAAAATGACGAAACTGATAGCAATTGCGCGATAAAGATCCACGGCGCGATTACGGCTTTCGGGTGTACGATCGGCCGCCCAACGGGCAGCCGCCATCATGCCCTTGGGTATTTTGTCTTCGGGGTTGGATATGGTCATACCTGTCTGCTCGTCCGTTTGCCCTAGCGTCCCGCGTCACTGCGCAAGATCTTTTGATTGCTGAGAATCCTAGCTGCGAAAATTCAATGCGGCGACGGGTCAAACCGACTTTTTTTCGGGGTGTGACATTGCCGGATCAGGCAACGTATCAATCGCCCGGGCGGCGGTAATCCTCGGGCTTGATGCCATAGCGTGCCAACTTGTCATAGAAGGTCTTGCGCGGCAGTTGCAGCGCCTTTGCGGCTTCGGATGCGCGACCATTCTGGCGCCCCAGCGCCGCCGTCAGAAGTGAGCGTTCCACCTGCGCCATCTGCTCGGCAAGGCCCAATTCATGCACCTGCGCAACTTCATCCGGCATCCCCAGCACGAAACGCATTGCCGCGCTCATCAACGAGCGGGCATTCCCCGGCCAATCCTGCGCCATAAGCCGTCCGAGGTGATCGGGCGCGATATCGGGCGGCGCAATGCCAGCCTGTTCTGCCGCTTGGGCCACGTAATGCCGGAAAAGGATCGGAATGTCCTCGGGCCGCTCGGCCAAAGACGGGATGCGCACCGGCGCCACGTCAAGCCGGTAATACAGCTCGGGATGGAAGGCGCCGGATTGCGCCAGCTTTGCCAGTTCCTGCGTTGTGCCCGCGATCAGCCGCGCCTCGCCGCCATCTTCCAGACGGTCCAGCAGCGCATATTGCGCAGGCTGCGGCAGGGCGGTGATTTCATCAATGAAAAGGCTGCCACCCTGAGCCGTTGCCAAAGCCTCGGACACCGCGTGCACATCCAGAGAGGCAGCGGAACGTTTGACATATGGTCCCGTCGCGACACGCGACATCAGATGGACGACTTCGGCGACCTTTGAAATGCCGGCCCCTGGTGGCCCAGTGACCAAAACTTCGGTTCCCATCCCAGCCGCCCGGCGCACGCGTTCGCGCAAGGCCTCGGCCAGATCCGAGCTGCCAAACAGCATTCGCGCCGCGGGATCACCAGTTTCCAACTGTCGCTTTAACAGGCGGTTTTCCAGCACCAGAGCACGGGTTTGCAATGCTCGGTGCAACACAGGCAAAAGGGCATCCGGCGCACAGGGTTTTTCGAGAAAGTCAAACGCCCCCTGCCCCATCGCCTTGACTGCCATCGGGATATCGCCTTCGCCCGTCAACAGGATGACCGGCAGGTGAACATCCACCGATTGCGTATGCGCCAAAAGGTGAAACCCATCGCGACCCGGCATCCGGATGTCCGATACAATCACGCCGGGAAAGTTTGGACTGATATGATCCTTGGCCTCGATAAAAGACCCGGCAAGGCGAGGCGTCATGTCGTTCAGTTCGATCGTTTGCGCCAGCGCCTCGCGCACCGCGGTGTCGTCATCGACGATCAGCACTTCGCTGGTCATGCCGCCACCTCTTCGGGCCACGGGTCAAGCTGAACCGTGAAGATTGCGCCGGCGTCCTGGGCATTGCTGCCGGTGATCTTGCCGCCGAAGCTTTCGACCAGACCGTAAGAGATAGACAGGCCAAGACCCATGCCGTCCTCGCTTCCGGTCACCTTGGTTGAGTAAAACGGCTCGAATATCTTGTCGGGGTCGGAGATGCCGGGACCGGTATCGCGCACTGTCACGGTTGGCCGCGGACCCGACGTCAGCGTGATGTCGATCCGCTTGGATGTCTGTCCAGACATTGCATCGATGGCGTTGTTGATCAGGTTCACAAGCACCTGCCCCAACCGCACCTCGCCGCCAAGCACAAAGATCGGAGCAGCGGGCCTTTGCCATTCCAGACTTACGGTTTCTGCCTTGAGACGTGCCTCGGTCAATTCGACCGCCGTGTCGATCACCGCGCCAAGATCCACCTTGCCCATCGGTTCCGCCTCATTACGGGCGAAGGCACGCAGGTTCTTGATGATGCGCGCCGCGCGGGCCGCCAGGGTCGAGATACGACCAAGGTTTTCACGCGCCGCAGTCGGTTTTTCGGCCTCCAGAAAGGCCACGCCATTGTCGGCAAATTGCTGGATCGCCATCAGCGGTTGATTCAGCTCGTGGCTGATGCCTGCCGACATCTGGCCCAGCGCGCCCAACTTGCCGGCCTGCACAAGCTCGGCCTGGGCACGTTTCAGCGCCGCCTCCGCTTCCTTGCGCTCGGCCACCTCGCGACGCAAGGCGGCGTTGGTCTCCGACAGTTCGGCCGTGCGATCGGCCACGCGCGATTCCAATTGGGCATTGGCATGTGCAAGGCTGCGCCGGCGTTCGGTTAGTTGCAGAAGGACCACGCCGAAGGCCAGGCAAAGCGTCGCAAAAAACGCCGCTTGCAAATTGGCCACGCGGGCCGCTGGGTAGACATCGATCAACGCGTGACCCGTCATGCCGATCACCGGTTTCGGCCGCGCCAGGTGAAGCGCGCGATGCGGCAGATAGCTGCCATGGCTCAATGTCCAGATATCGGGGTTGGGCCGGGACATGCGGATGATGGCGCCCTCGGTCTCAGGCGGGAAGAGACCCGCGGCCATGTCACTGGTGCGCCACCCCAGAATTTCCGAGCGGTTCGACAAGAACACCCGCCCGGTCGCATCGGTAAAGAACACGGGCGGCTGACCCCCAATCCAGTCCCATTCAATCTCGGCGATATCGACCAGCACGATAAGGCTGCCGTGGATCGTGCCTTTGTTGCCAAAGGACGGCGCGGCATAGGCATACACACGACGCCCATCCGGGCCCAGACGTCCAAAGAATGAGCCAAGCGCGCCCTGCATGGCGCGCCGAAAATACGCCGTGTCCGTCGGGTTCAGTTCCACCGCGCCCGCCCGTGCCAGAACACGCCCGCCCGGGTCCGCGTACATCAGCGCAAGCGCGCCGCTTTTGTCGACTGTTTCCTGCAATAGACGGGTGGCTTCTGACGGGGCGGCACCCTGCGTCACGGCAAAGAGTGTCGGATGATCGGCCAGAAGGACGGCAAGTTCGCGAAATCGGCGCATTTCGCCGGTGAACCGGTCTGCAGCCAACGCCAAATCCGCGCGGCCCTGCTTGTCTAACTGCGTCAGAGCTTGGTTGTAACCATAGCGCCAGACGCCTGCCGCGGCGGCGGCCACGGCGAGCACAAAAAGCACGATCACAATCAATCTGGTGCGCAGAATGGAATTCATGGCCCCTGTGATAACAAGGCTTTGCCCTCAATGACCAGATCGGTGACCGGATGTGCCCTAGGTTTTTCTTGGGCAAAATACTCAATTTTCAGCCGCCCGGCGTTGGCGCGGGGAGTGGGCTGTGCCATGCTTTATCCAAGGACAAGGGAGGGCCAAAGCATGACGGATCGCACAGCGCGGGGTGAAGCCATGCGGCGCAAGGTGCTGGGCGATGCGCACGTCGACCGGGCCAAGGCGGCGACCTCCGCGTTTGACGCACCGTTTCAGACGATGATCACGGAAGGGGCATGGGGCACAGTTTGGGCGAGCGAGGCGTTGTCTCTGCGCGACCGGTCTTTGCTAACCTTGGCGCTTTTGGCCGCACAGGGCCTGGAAGACGAGTTCATCATGCACCTAAAAGCCACGGCCAATACCGGGGCCAGCCCGGACGAAGTACGCGACGCCTTGTTGCACGTAGCGGTTTACGCCGGCGTGCCGCGTGCCAATACTGCGCTGAAATGGGCCAAGGTGGCGTATTTCGATATGGGGATTGAGCTGTGAGCGTGTATCGTCCGCGGGACTGGACCGTGCAACCGCCCGCGCTCACACCGGCGTATAAAAGCACGCGGGCACGGGCGCCGAGGTCACCACTTTTGCGTATGCCTGACGGAACGGCGTCCGCGACCAGCCCGGTCTTCGGACATGCCGCGTGTGGATCTTTGGACAACGATCTTCTGCAAAATGCGATGCAAGACGGTACGCCCATCGGCGAACGCATCATACTCCACGGTCGGGTTATCGACCAGGACGCACGCCCGGTGCCCGGAACCCTGATCGAGATCTGGCAGGCCAATGCAGGCGGGCGGTACCGTCATGTGAATGACGATTACATCGCTCCGCTTGATCCGAATTTCGGCGGGTGCGGCCGTACGGTAACCGATGCGGATGGTGACTATCGGTTTATGACCCTGCGCCCAGGCCCGTACCCTTGGCCCAATTCACCAAACAGCTGGCGTCCGGCGCATATTCACGTGTCGATCATGGGAACAAGCTTTGCCCAGCGTCTTATCACACAGCTGTACTTTCAGGGCGATCCGTTGGTGCCGCTATGCCCAATCGTACAGGCCATTCCGGACAAGTCAGCGGTGGACCGGCTTGTGGCACGGCTTGATATGGACGCCGCCCGACCCTTCGACGCGCTTGCATACCGGTTCGATATCGTATTGCGCGGGCGCACCGCGACCCCGTTCGAAACCAACGCGGAGGGAAACTAGGATGGTCCATCAGCCCGGCCTCCTGCCCGAGACCGCCTCACAAACGGCCGGGCCCTACGTGCATATCGGGTTGATGCCCTCGGTTGCTGGGATCGACGGAAACGTCCGAGAGATCGGCGGCGATATCGCGGGCCCGGAGGCCGCGGGAGAACGCATTCGGGTCGAAGGCATGATCCGCGATGGTCAGAACATGCCGGTTTGCGATGCCGTCATCGAGGTTTGCCAAGCCAATGCCGACGGGATTTTTGTCGGGGCAGGACAGGTTGAGCCGGGATTTGCCGGCTGGGCGCGCGTGGCCACGGATTTTGACACCGGGCTGTGGCAACTGAACACCGTCAAACCGGGCGCTGTTGGCCATCAGGCACCTCATCTGGCTTTGTGGGTCGTGGCGCGGGGCATCAATGTCGGGCTGCATACCCGGGTCTATTTTGACGACGAAGACACTGCCAATGCCACCTGTCCTGTGCTGACTTGTGTCCCTGACGCCCGGCGTGGCACGCTGATCGCAAGGCGTTCGGGCGGTGCATACAGGTTCGACATCCGTCTTCAGGGCGACGATGAAACCGTGTTCTTCGACCTCTAGCCGACGATGTCAGATGCGCGCTTGGTGGTGTGACGTCGGTAACGAAGCCGGGCAGAAAGATACGATTTCAGTGTATTTGTGCAGCAGGCCAATCGCCGCCTTCAGGCTTTCGTAGGCACTTTCCTTGACGATGTAACCCGCAATCTTGTGGGAATACGCCTCGGCGATGTCACGTGGCGCGTCCGAGGTCGTCATCACGAAAACCACCGAATTGGCCAGCTCGACATCCTCGCGCAGTTCGGCCAGGAACTCCAGGCCGTTCATGCGTGGCATGTTGATGTCCAAAAGGATGATGTAGGGATGTGACACCGCCTCGCCATTGGTGCCGCGCAACCGGTCCAATGCCTCGCGGCCATCCACCGCATGTTCGATCGGATTTGTCAGGCGCATCGCCTTGACCACGCGTTCAATGGCCATGACGGCCACTTCGTCATCTTCGACGATCAGAAAAGACACACGATCATTGGTCATGCTGCAAGTCTCCCATAGCTAGGGTCTGAGGAATTGGATGTTTGCCCGGCATCCGTTAAGGGTAAGCGGATGGTAAAGGTCGTGCCTCGCCGCTGCTCAGGCCGAGAGTCGACTTCGACGTTCCCGCCAAGAGAAACGGCCAGTTTTTGCACCATGGCCAGGCCAAGCCCCGTGCTCTCCACCGAATCCCGGCTGCGCAGGGTTTGAAACAACACGAAGATACGCTCATGGTATTCCGGCGGAATGCCAGGCCCGTCATCGTGCACTTTGAGCGCGATGTGATCCGCGGCGGGCGTGCAAGACACTTCTATCCGCCCGATCGTGCGATCATGATGTTTTACCGAGTTGCTGATCAGGTTGAGCAGCATCGTCTTGACCGGTGTGGGATAGGTTCGCAGGCGTCGAAAGTCGCCTGAAACGACAAGATCAAAATGGTTGTTTTCAAGGTATACCGCGCGCATTTCCTGGACAAATTCATCAAGGTCCAAGACATCTGTCTTCGCGTTGGTCTGTCCGGCGCGCGCATAATCGAGAAGCGCAGTGAGGTGATTTGACAACCGTGTCACCCTCCCCTCGATCAGATCGAGGTTGTCCCGCGCACCGCCCGGAAGCGCCGGGGCGTAGTCTTCTTGCGTCCATTGCACCAGGTCCGATACGGCCCGCAACGGTGTGCGCAGATCATGGGCCGCCACATAAACAAAGCGCTCCAATTCGTCGTTTGTGCGCTGCAACGCCCCGGCCATGGTGCGCGACCGTTCAACCGCCTGTTCGATTTCGCCAACTTCGTCCAGCGCGGTCACGACCACCGGAGAAGACAGGTTCCCTTGCGCCAGTTCGCGCACATGCGCCGCGACTCGTGACAAGCGCGACACGAGCCCGCGCTCGATGATGCTCCAGGCGAAGAACGAGACGACCACAACAAGCGTCAGTGTAAGAAACAGCTTCTGCCAAAGCACGCCACGGATCGTCTTCGCGGTATCATCGGCCGCCGTTTGGAACCCTTGGGCCGCCTCGTGGGATACGGCCCCAAGACTGGTCGAAACGGTCGCCACGAAGCGCGATGCGTCTGCCAGCGCCTTGTCTCGCTCTGTCGCGGCCCGGCCAAGCCATTCCACCGAATGCATGACACCGCCCGGAGCAATCATCGCGTCGCGGTAGCGTGTCAGTTGGCGCGCCGTCTTGGAGCGCAACTCGCCCTCGTTGAGGCGCGCCATCCGCGACGCCAGTATGCTGATTTCCTGAATCACGTGAGCGCGGATCGATTCAGGTTGCCGCCCCGCCGGGTTTCCAAGGTTGCTGGTCAGGATGGACAAGCGCGCGATACTGACTTTCATCTCTGATATCATAAGCAGGTCGTCGATTCCCTGCATTTCGGGCGGCAGGATTTGTCCACCCCGCTCAACCTCGAGCACGGCCAGCATCAGGGCCTGGTGATCGGGCAACAGCTCCTTTGACATGGCATTCAGTGCATCAAGGGCGATCAGCGTGTTGCGCGATACCGCTTCGCGCGCGGTGATGACCCTGTCTTGAGCGTCCAGCAGAGGCGCAAAGGTTTGGGCGGTGGTATGCAGGATTGGGTCGGGAAACACGCCGCGTTCCAGCAATTGATCCGCCTCGTCCATAAGAGTCCCCAGCGTGTGTCGCAAACCGTCCAGCTTGGTCGAAGTATCCGCCGCGCGAACGGTTTCGGACACCGAGCGCAACGTACTGCTAACCCGAGCCAGATCACCCGTGGTCGTCAACAAGGGCGCCGTGCGGTCAGACAGTTTTGCAACGTCCTTCCGTAGGGCGGTTAGCCGGTTCCATTCGGTGAATATCGCCAATGACAAAAGGCCAAGTATCACCACGACATAGAGCCGTGTCTTGTAGACGATTGACCTTGAATTCATGGATACAGGCCCTGTTGCAGT
>JBCBTE010000021.1:0-31950 GCA_039818805.1 Pseudomonadota bacterium | reverse complement strand
CCAGGACATGAGCCACCTTTCGTTCAGTATCTGTCGGCCGCGCCGCGGGGGACAGGAGATTTCCAAGAAGGCTCTATTCTAATCACTGTGCGGTGAGTTACAAGGCACCCAAAGGCCACAAAGAGGCGTGTGATGCAGGAATTCTACGAAATGGGCAGCCGGCGCTTTGGCCGGGTGAACTGGCTGGGGCTGCGCACGCTGGCCATGCGCGAGATGCAGCGGTTCTTGGGGGTGTGGACGCAAACCCTCATGGCCCCTTTGGTGACCGCGGGACTGTTCATGGTGATCTTCTCGATCGCGATCGGCCCCCGGCGCGGTGACGTGATGGGCGTCGATTTCACAACATTCATCGCGCCGGGCATCCTGATGATGACGGTGATACAGAACGCCTTTGCCAACACCTCGTCCTCAATCGTGATCTCCAAGGTTCAGGGCAACATCGTGGACACGCTGATGCCGCCGCTCTCGCCACTGGAACTTGTATTGGGATACCTTGCCGGCGCGGTGGGGCGCGGCGTCATCGTGGCGTTGGCCATCGCGGCGGGCCTTGCCATAACGCTGGGGATCGTGCCTGCGCATCCCGTGATCGCACTGACCTTCGTGGTGCTGGGATCAGCCTTTCTGGGGGCGCTTGGCATGGTGGCGGGTGTGTTTGCGAACAAGTTCGACCAGATGGCGGCGATCACCAATTTCATAGTGACACCCTTGGCCTTCTTATCCGGCACGTTCTACTCGGTGCAGGCGTTGCCACCAGTGTTGAATACGATCAGCCATGTAAACCCGGTCTTCTACCTGATCGACGGAGGACGTTACGGGTTGATCGGGGTGTCGGACAGCCCGCCGATGCTGGGGTTGGCCATCGTCGCCGCATCGACACTCGGCGTTGCGGCAATTGCGTGGTGGATGTTTAAAACCGGCTACAGGCTGAAGGCTTGACGCGGGCAGGATTTGAGGATCGCTGGCAACAAAAAACGGTGGGATGGATCATTCTACAACTCGCGGGCCGACAGGGCACAGACATGGCGGACTTTGCGCCCATCGCGGAAGTAGTCGTGCATGCCGCGCCTGTCGTCGCCCAGGATCAGCGCATGTTCGATCCAGGTTGTGTCGTAGTTCAACGCGTCGGCCATGAACTCGGTGGCGCGCAGACTGGGCACGCCAACCACGGTATGAGTGCGTCCCTCAACGTCTGTGATCGCGTTAAGCGGGTTGCTGACTTCTTCTTTCAAGACCTGGATCATCGCATTGTCGACAACGATAAATTCACTGTCGATGATGATCAGTTTCGGCTTCAGCGCGCGGATCATTGACAGCACGCGGAAGTGATCCATGACATGGTAAAATATCCCGTAGAGCGCTACCACGTCAAAGGTCTCGCCGGCGGCTTCACGCGCCCGCAACTCGGCGAAAAGATCATTGCACTCAAGCGACACGCGCGGCTTGAAGTCGGTGTCCGGGAACGCGTCGAACCGCGCCACAAGCTCTGGCCGGGCCTCGACCCCGATAACCTGCGCCGCCCCGGCCGCGGCAAGCGCATAGGACCAGCGCCCGTCATGGGCAGCAATGTCTAACACACGCGCGCCCTGCAATTGCGGTACAAATGGCGCAATGATCAGCTTGTGTCGCTGGTTCAGCCGGTGAATGGTGGTGTCGTTGTCGTGATAAGGCGGAAGGTCCGTCAGAAAGTCGAACAGTCCGCTCATGTGCACAGACGCTTGGCCCGGTCGCCATACTCGCGGTAGGCCTCCCAGAACCGTTCGTCGTTCGAGCGATCCGACTGACGTACTTCTTGCGCGCGATGCGGGTCGTTGTAAAACGCCACTGCGCGTCTTTGCTGCGACGAATTCAGCGTCGTGTTAGCCGCCGCCTGTATACACCCGCACAAGGCGCGCGACCTCGCTTTGCGATCGGATGCCATGCACGCCTTTGAGATCGGCCCGAATGCGACCGGCGCGCTGCGGCTGACGGTGTTGCCGCTGGTCCCCTGGAAGCGTTCCGCCCGGCCGCACGCAGCCAACGCCAATACCATTGCAATTGCCAAAACCTGTTTCATGAGGGTCGTCCTGCTCTGCCCTTTTGTCGTGGCGGCGGTGTCGCGGGTTTGCCCCGTCTTGGCCGCGCCTTTTCAATATGCGGGATACTGCCCGATCCCCAAGGCTTTTTCAATTCACATGATCAATGACGGCGGGGTGCCAGTTGTTAATTGATGTAGCCCTGCAGCGGGACGCGGATCTTCACCTTGTCCGACGCATAATCGGGGCGCCATGCGTGTTGCGTCAGAATGCAACTCGTGGGGGCACCATAGTCCAAGTCTTTCTTCAGAACTTCACCCATGAAAGTCAGGTTGCGCGCAAGCGCCTTCGTTCCGACCTGAATCGATGCCCGACCCATGACTTGTTGCGGGATTCGCGCACGGTTGCGAACATGTGCTGTCGTGCCGTCTGATTGCGCCCACGCGCCGCAGATTTCCGTGCGCCCGCCCTTGTTGCGCAGGTTCGCGGCAATCGTTACATCGCCACCCGAATAGAACCGGACGCCGCCAACAACCAGGGCCTCAGGTCGAAGCGTCGACGTCGCTGTGGCATTCTTGGGCACGGCATAGTTGAAGGCCCGCAATTTTTCGGATTGCTGCGCGTCCGCCTCGAAATTCCCGCTTTGCGTGCCCGCATTGGCGGCGATCTCGGCCGGTGTCCGCTTTTGCTGTGCCGCATCCGAATTCACCGTCGACTGACACCCGGTTGCCAAAAGTATGGTGGCCAAAGCCATCCAAACCGTAGTTTTCATGTGGTTCCCCAAAGTCGTGTTTCCGCTTCCCGATTTCCATGAGTTGCAACGCATGGTTGTTGCTCACCCTAGCAAAGCCGGGCAAGGGTACAAGCAGTCATTACTGGTGGCTTAATCCTTTGGGCGGTCCGGTCCGCATTTTGGCGTGGCGATCAGAATCGTGTCCATCTTGACGGCAGGATCGAGCCAGATCCAAGCGCCGGATTGGCGTCGTCCGAGGGCAAGAACCAGATGTCCCGGCCCGGGCCGTCGCTGTCGCGCTCCCGCACCACTACGCGGCGTGGGATACGCACTTCGATATTCGCGCCCTGCTGCCACGGCAGGCCCGTTGCGACGCAGGTCGCCTCCGCCCCGGCATAGCTTTTGGCGGGTTTTACCTGATTGAAAACGCGCAGATCGTGCCGCACCACCTGCCCGTTAACGGCCAATGTCCCGGGGGCCAGCACATCGCGGCTGTACTGACGCACATAGGCCGACAACCGTTCGCTTTCTGCCCAGATGCCGCAGATCGCCATCTGCCCGTCCACCGCGCGGCGCGGCTCGACCGCCACGGTGATCCCACCCCCGATGTCAAATTTCCCGCCGCCCAGCTTCGGATCGTCTCCTAACGGCACGGTCTGCGCGGCGGCCTGAGCCAGACCTGCAATAGAAAGGCCCGCGGCCAAGGCCCACGCGATACGTCCTGCCATGTCAGTGCTCCGGTTGTTTGCCCGCGAGTCTACGCAGCAAACGATGCGGCGGCAACGGCCCGGATGATCACAAATGCGAATGCGGTGAACGCGCCCTGGAAAACCGGGCGCATGCGCCGCGCCACATCGCCATTGACGCCCCTCGCTTTCCGCCGCATATCCCCATGTCATGACACCGCTTTCGCATATCCGCAATTTCTCAATCGTGGCGCATATCGACCACGGGAAATCCACGCTGGCCGATCGCCTGATCCAGTCCACCAACACCGTGGCCGACCGGGACATGAAGGAACAGCTGCTGGACAGCATGGACATCGAACGCGAGCGCGGGATCACCATTAAGGCGAACACCGTGCGCATCGACTACAAAGCACAGGATGGCGAGACCTATGTGCTGAACCTCATCGATACGCCCGGCCACGTCGATTTCGCCTATGAGGTCAGCCGCTCAATGCGTGCCGTCGAAGGTTCGCTTCTTGTCGTGGACAGCACCCAAGGGGTCGAGGCCCAGACGCTTGCCAATGTCTACCAGGCCATTGATGCGGACCACGAGATTGTCCCCGTCTTCAACAAGATCGATCTGCCCGCCAGCGACATCGACCGGGTCGCCGAACAGGTTGAGGATGTCATCGGCATTGACGCGTCCGGCGCGATCCCCGTCTCGGCAAAAACAGGCGAGGGGATCACCGAGACGCTGGAGGCCATCGTCCAGCTTCTGCCCGCGCCCACCGGCAATGAGGACGCTCCGCTCAAGGCCATGCTTGTCGACAGCTGGTACGATCCGTATCTCGGCGTTGTCGTTCTGGTGCGGATCATGGACGGGGTCCTGAAGAAGGGCGACCAGATCAAGATGATGCAGACCGGCGCCAAATACGGCGTCGACCGCATCGGTGTCTTCCGCCCTCAGATGCAGAACATCGATGCGCTTGGCCCCGGCGAGATCGGCTTTATCACTGCCTCGATCAAGCAGGTCCGTGACACCCGCGTGGGCGACACTATCACGCATGAACGCAAGGGCGCGGACACCGCCCTGCCGGGTTTCAAACCCTCGCAACCAGTGGTCTTTTGTGGGCTCTTTCCCGTCGACAGCGCCCAGTTCGAAGACTTGCGCGATGCCATCGATAAGCTGGCCCTCAACGATGCCTCGTTCAGCTTTGAAATGGAAACCTCCGCCGCCCTTGGCTTTGGCTTCCGCTGCGGGTTTCTCGGCCTGTTGCACCTTGAGGTTATCCGCGACCGGATCGAGCGTGAATATGATATCGAGCTCATCACCACCGCACCCAGCGTGATCTATCACGTCTACCTCAAGGACGGCACGCAGTTCGACCTGCACAACCCTGCCGACATGCCCGACCCGTCCACCATCGATCATATCGAGGAGCCGCGGATCAAGGCCACCATCCTTGTGCCCGACGAATATCTCGGTGACGTGCTGAAACTCTGCCAGGATCGCCGCGGCATTCAACTGGATCTGACCTATGCCGGGTCCCGCGCGATGGTGGTCTATGACTTGCCCTTGAACGAGGTGGTGTTCGACTTCTACGACCGTCTGAAATCGGTGACCAAGGGCTATGCCAGCTTCGACTATCAGCTTGAGGGCTATCGCGAGGATGCGCTTGTGAAGATGTCGGTGCTGGTGAATGAAGAGCCGGTCGACGCGCTAAGTATGATGGTCCACCGCGACCGGGCCGAGATGCGCGGGCGGGCGATGTGCGAAAAGCTCAAGGAACTCATCCCGCGCCATATGTTCAAGATCCCGATCCAGGCTGCCATAGGTGGGAAAGTGATCGCCCGCGAGACGCTTTCCGCTCTGCGCAAGGACGTCACCGCGAAGTGCTACGGCGGCGACATCACCCGGAAAAAGAAGCTGCTGGAGAAGCAGAAGGCGGGCAAAAAGAAGATGCGGCAGTTCGGGAAGGTGGATATCCCGCAGGAGGCTTTTATTAGCGCCCTCAAGATGGACGGCTAAAGCCGTTCATCTTGCGCGCGAATGAAAGCAGTGGGCGGAAGCGATTGGCTCCGCCAATTGCGTGCCCATCCTCGTGCAGAAGTGAAAATCATCACCGAAGTTTGATGGTCGGGCCATTTGGCTCGTGGCCGTGCGTAGGGTGGGTGATAACCCACGCGCCATGTCATTCGGCCCACCACGCGTGGGTTTCACCCACCCTACGCCACGTTGCGCCCCTCGCGTAAATCTCGATGCAACGTCGAAAACGCCCAAGCCTCCGGCGTCTTCACCAATCCGTGTCTCACTGGGTTGAAATGGCAATACTCAACGTGCTGCGCATAATCCGCCGCATCGCGGATTGCGTGTTCCCAAAACCGGCGTTGCCAAATGGCCTTCTCGCCTTTGCGCCGCTTGCTTTCGCTGACTTTCCCGCGCGCATTGCAATGTTGCGAAAAGAGGCCCTTGATCTTCTTCCACCGCACGGAGAAATCACTGTCCTCTGGAGGCAAAGTCCATACCGCATGGATGTGGTCTGGCAGCACAACCATAGCGTCGCAATAGACGGGATGTTGCGCGGTAACAGATGCATAGACGGACCGCAAAAGGTATATTTCGTCCACCAATGTGCTTGCGGACCGATCAGCTAAAGCGACCGTAAAAAAGTAGGTTCCGCCAGGAACATAAAGTCGTCGATATCGGGACATACCCCGCATACTCGAACAACACGGTTAACGAAAAATGTAGGGTGGGTGAAACCTACGTGTATTGAATTGTCCAACCCCAGGGCTCCGCCCGTTCGCGCCTCAAACCGTCCGCCGGACGGTATGCCGGGCGGCGAGACCACCCGAACCGCCACTCACCCTCTTGGCGCGCTCCGCATCACCGCCCGCACCTCTTTAGCAAGGGCAATCGGGTTGTCCACCAGTCTTGGATCACGACAGATGTAATTGGCGATGCTTTCCGCCTCCTGCGCGCCGTAACCTGCGTCTTGCAGTGACTGTATGAACTCCGGGTTCGCTTGGTCCCAGATGATCTCGGTCCACGGCCCGCGATAGCAGCTGACAAGGATATAGGTTTCGGCCTTGGCCGTGTCGGCCATGACCAGAAAGGCCGCCGACGCGGCAAGTATCAATGATTTGAACATGGGTCCCCCACCACATGAATTGTACGCTGAACGTACCACGTGAGTCGGTATCTCCGAAGCCAAATCCGGTCCGATCACGCGTTTTGCAACCGCAGAAACACCTGCGAAAACAGCATTTCCCTCAAAATTGCACTTATCCCCGCCCAACCATAGGGCACAAAAGGTTAATTCCGAGTTATCCACAGGAAATCCCCCATAGATATCAACATCTTATCCCCAAGAAATTTTGATGCTGCGGTGTTTTTTTCTTGCCTGTATGGCCCGGTCGATGTGACAGTTTTATTACCGCAGCGGATCTTAGGATCCAATGCGGTGCCGCAAAGGCCCCTCGGGACCGGCGCAGTGGAAGCGGGGGCTTCGGCCTTAACGACCACCGGCACCGGTTCAGGAGAGCGCCGCGGATGGTCCGGCACTTTCGGGTGACGGGTCAACACCGCGACGATATCCGGGTCGATGCAGGCGGGCAGGGGGCTTCGGCCTTCGGTTCGTCGCCGCGCTCCTTTCGGGGGGCAAGGCAGCTGCATCTGGCGACAGATGTGGAACGAGATCGGCGCGCTTGCGCGGCGGGATCGCTGAGGACCTCTTCGAGGCCCAAGGCAAAAAGCCGAGCCAGACGCCCCCCGGGGCAGACCGTTCGGCGAAGGCGTCAGGGGTGGTACAGGCCGCAAGGTTAGGACCACGATGCAAGGACCGCGTCTGAGCACCTGGCGCCTTTACCTCTTCTCAGCCTTGCGAGGTTGGAAAGCGAACGGGGTCCGTGGCCATTGGCCTCCGGACCCCGCCGTCAGTTGATGCTACCGCGTCTAACACCTGTTCCTTTGCGCTACACCGGACGGACGCCTTGGTCAACCATATCTGGTGTGGCTTTGCAAAAGTGCCACAGATTGTGGTCGCAAGGTCAAATATGTTGTGGTTTTACGACAGTTTTGCCTGTGCCGGTTCGTGATACAGATCAAGGCGGGCCCGACCCGGTTTCGATAGTGTTTCCGCATCCATGTCATTCAATGCGGAGGCAAACATGATCTGGCTTGTTGCGATCCTTCATGTGTTCGTAGGTTCCACCTTGGCGGGATTCTTGGTGATTGCGACATTGGCGGCGGGCTATGGCACGCTGCAACCCATCCTGATTTCTGCAGCGGTCGGGTTTGTGTTGGCGCTTCCCGTATCGTGGATCATAGCCAAGAAGCTCTATCAGCTTCGTTAAGACGGGAAGTGTTGGCAGGTGGTGTCGGCGCTATGCCTGTGCCGTCTTGTCCAGCCACCCCCGCACAGCGGATTCGAACTCTCTGGGCTTTTCGGCGTGCAACCAGTGGCCTGCATCCTTGATTTTCATAAAGCTGGCATTGGGGAAAAGGGCCTTGATTCTAGGGCGGTCGTTCTGGGTAACGTAGTCTGACGCGGCCCCGGAGACGAAAAGTGTTTTGCCGTCGAATTGTCCGTCGATCTGCGGGAACCCCAAGATCTTGGTCATCTCCTCGGCCAGCACATCGAGATTCAGGCGCCATTTTTTCTTTTTAAGGTCAAGCGATTGCGTGAAAAATGAAATCAGGGTGGGGTCATCGACGACCTGCGCAAGCTGGGCCTCCGCGTCCGAGCGTTTGGTCACCTCGTGCAGATCAACGGTGCGCATCGCCTCGATGTACTGGATCTGGCTGTGTGCATAGGCGACCGGCGCAATGTCGGCGACAATCAAACGGTTGACCAACTCGGGCCGTGTAAGTGCCAGCACCATCGCAGCCTTCCCGCCCATGGAATGGCCCAAAAGGTCGACCGGTCCATTGCCCAGGCCTGAAATTACCTCGGACAAATCCTCTGCCATGTCGTGATAGCTTTGCGTGTCGCGCCAATCGCTGGACCCATGGTTGCGTTGGTCGACCGCCATCACCGGCCCGCGGTCGCTGAGACGCTTGGCAATCACGCCCCAGTTCCGTGCCGACCCGTAAAGGCCGTGAACAATCAATAAACCGGGGGCGTTTTCGACCGATGGATGATGCACGACATTCAACATATTCCTCGAATACACCCCATTGCCCCCATGTTCAATTCCGCCTAGTGTCTGACAGTGGAGGGCTGTGTAAGTGATTGATAAAAAAAGATTTGATGCGAAAGTAGAAGCGCTGGAGCAGAACCTTCAGGCAAAGCTTGGCATCCGCGGAAAGTCCTTGAACGCCCGCCTTGCCCGTGCGGGCCGCTTGCTGCCGAAACGGCTTCATGCAGAAGGGCGTGTCCTGATGGAAACTCAGACCAAGGTTGCCCATCCGAAGCTTGCCACTCAACTGGATGAGACGCGGATCACCAAGGCATTCGATGCTTTTTCGGCGTACTTGAAACCCATCAATCCGTCCGATCGTCGGAAGGGCAAAATCCTAGGTTGGCTTGGCGGTGTCGTCTTCAACTTCATCGTTTTGACGATCATCCTGGTGATTTTTCTGCGCTGGCAGGGCCTGATCTAACTAAAGTCCGCGCGGTTGGGCCGCGCGGGCTAGGTTTTCCAAACAGATAGGTTTTACAGGTTTGGATAAAGCGGAAACTTGGCGCAAAGACTGGCCACTTCGGCCTTCACCTTTGCCTCGACATCTCCGTTCCCGTCTTCGCCGTTTGCGGCCAGACCGTCCACCACCTCGACAATCCAGTCGGCGATTTGACGAAATTCTTCTTCGCCGAAGCCGCGTGTCGTTCCCGCCGGCGAGCCGAGACGGATACCGCTGGTGATAGTTGGCTTCTCGGGATCAAATGGCACGCCGTTCTTGTTACAGGTGATGTGCGCACGGCCCAGGGCCTTTTCAGTGGCGTTGCCTTTGACACCCTTGGGACGCAGGTCCACCAGCAGGACATGGGTGTCCGTTCCATGTGTAACCGTGTCCAGACCGCCCTTGATCAACTGGTCGCTCATGGCTTGGGCATTTACGATAACCTGTTGAATATAAGACTTGAAGTCGGGTCGAAGCGCTTCGCCAAAGGCCACCGCCTTGGCGGCGATGACGTGCATCAGGGGGCCACCCTGAATGCCGGGGAAGATGGCCGAATTGAACTTCTTGGCCAGAGCCTCGTCATTGGTCAGGATCATGCCGCCACGCGGGCCGCGCAGGGTTTTGTGTGTCGTGGTAGTGGCCACATGAGCATGCGGGAATGGCGAGGGATGTTCGCCAGCCGCGACTAGACCGGCAAAGTGGGCCATGTCCACATGCAGGTACGCGTCAACCATATCGGCAATCTTACGCATCCGGGCGAAATCAATCTGGCGCGGCACGGCGGACCCGCCGGCGATGATCAGTTTTGGTTGGTGTTCCTTGGCCAGTGCTTCGACCTGGTCATAGTCGATCAGGTTGTCTTCCTTGCGCACGCCATATTGCACGGCATTGAACCATTTGCCCGACTGGTTGGGTGCGGCCCCGTGTGTCAGGTGGCCACCTGCGTCAAGGCTCATGCCCAGAATGGTGTCGCCCGGTTTCAGAAGGGCCGTAAACACGCCCTGGTTGGCCTGGCTGCCGGAATTGGGTTGCACATTGGCAAACCCGCAATTGAAGAGCTTGCAAGCCCGTTCGACGGCCAGATCCTCGGCGATGTCGACGAACTGGCACCCACCGTAGTAGCGACGGCCCGAATAACCTTCAGCGTACTTGTTGGTCATCACGCTGCCCTGCGCTTCCATCACCGCGGCAGAAACAATGTTTTCCGACGCGATCAGCTCGATCTCGTCGCGTTGACGGCCAAGTTCCTGATCGATGGCCTTTGCAATATCAGGATCGCGCGAAAGCAGCGATTCGGTGAAAAATCCTTCAGAAACAAATGTCTGATTTCCATCATGGGCCATGGTAATTCTCCGTTCGGGGTGCCGCGTGATTTCGTATCGGAAACATAGCGCGAATGAAAGATTGTAAAGCGACAAAAACCCGTTGCAGACCGGCATCGCTGGTGCAACCAACTAATTTATGCTTCGATCAGAGGCCAGCTTTGAATTTTAGGTGCGTCAGGGAATGGGAAAAGACAAGAAGATTGCGTTTGCAGCCAGCGATGTTCCGCTGGCGCAGACCGCCCGGGCCGCGCTGATTTCGCGTTTCGGCAACACGCCCGAGGATAAGGCGGACGTTATCGTCGCTCTTGGGGGGGACGGGTTCATGCTGCACACCTTGCACGAAAAGCAAAAGCTGGGCGTGCCGGTCTACGGAATGAACCGCGGTACGGTCGGGTTCCTGATGAATGAATACAGCGAGTCCGATTTGCTTGACCGCCTGGCAGAAGCTGAAGAAGAGGTGATCAACCCATTGGCTATGACGGCAACGTCGACCGACGGCAAAACCCATGAGGCGTTGGCGATCAACGAAGTGTCACTGTTGCGTGCCGGGCCGCAGGCCGCAAAGCTGCGCATCTCGGTCGATGAACGCCTTCGCCTAGAGGAACTGGTCTGCGATGGCGCGCTTGTGGCAACGCCCGCGGGTTCAACAGCCTATAACTACAGCGCGCACGGACCTATTCTGCCCATCGGGTCGGACGTTCTGGCGCTGACGGCGGTGGCGGCGTTTCGCCCGCGCCGGTGGCGTGGTGCCTTGCTGCCCAAGAAGGCGGTTGTGCGGTTCGACGTGATCAATTCGGACAAGCGACCCGTGATGGCCAATGCCGATAGCAGCTGGATCGAGAATGTAGTGTCGGTCGAGGTGCGATCCGAACCCAGCATTGCCCACCGGCTGTTGTTTGACCCGGGTCACGGGCTGGAAGAAAGGCTGTTGCGCGAGACGTTTAGCTGATGGTCACTCGGCCAGGATCAACCTGACTGACACATCCGCCCGGTGGTCACGGCCATAGGCCACAAGGGCGATGCTCTTGACGGTATCCGCGTCGGGTTTGCGGGGCAAAGTCCGGCCCGAGGGTTTGAAATCGTCCCACGACAATTCAACGTCTTGCCAGGCTGCGGACGATGTAAAGGCCGCCTGGTAGTATTGCCAAGGCAGGCGTGTTTCACGGGTCCGCAGGTGGACGAAATACGTTTGCCCATCGCCGCGAACGCGAAGTCGCAAATGCGTTGCATCTCCTGGCAATGGCGCATCCAAATCGCGACGCGCCTGAATGAAACCACCGCGATTTTCCGTACTGACCTGTCCGGTAAGACACAAGAACATGCCATCGGCATCTTGTTGAATGACGGCCTGCCCGGTTGAAACGCCACCCATCACCCCGTCGGTAACAAAGCGCCAATTGGCTTTGGTGTCCGCGAAGTCTTCGATCAGCACCGGCTCTGCCCACGCCTGCCCGACAAGGCACGCCCCTCCGGCGAGGATCGTTGCCAGCACACGCGCCTTACGCGCCCGCATAGCCAATCGTTTTCAATGCGTCTTTGATCTCTTCCAGAACCGCCGGATCGTCGATCGTCGCGGGCATCTTGAACTCTTCTCCGTCGGCGATCTTTACCATCGTCGCACGCAGGATTTTGCCCGAGCGCGTCTTGGGGAGACGATCCACCACCAGCGCAAGCTTGAACGCTGCCACCGGGCCGATCTTTTCACGCACCAGTTTGACGCTCTCGGCGGCAATCTGATCGTGTGGACGATCAACGCCCTTGGTCAGGCACAGCAGGCCCACAGGCAATTGTCCCTTCAGCTGGTCGGTCACGCCGATGACGGCGCATTCGGCAACATCGGGGTGCGCGGCTAGGACCTCTTCCATCCCGCCTGTTGACAGGCGGTGCCCGGCGACATTGATCACATCATCGGTGCGCGCCATGATGTAGAGGTATCCATCCTCGTCGATCATCCCCGCATCCCCGGTCTCGTAGTAGCCAGGGAACGTGTTGAGATAGCTTTTAAAAAAACGCGCCTCGGCGTTCCAGAGAGTGGGTAGCGTGCCTGGGGGCAACGGCAACTTGACGGCAATCGCGCCCAGCTCGTTCGGGCCCATCTGGTGACCCGCTTCGTCCAGCACCTGCACGTCATATCCCGGCATCGCAACGGTGGGCGAGCCGATCTTGACCGGAAGCGCCTCGATCCCTGCGGGATTGCCGGCGATGGTGTACCCCGTTTCGGTTTGCCACCAATGATCGTAGACGGGCACACCCATCACTTTTTGCGCCCATTCAATCGTATCGGGGTCCGCACGTTCCCCGGCGAGATAAAGCGCGCGCAGACCCGAAATATCGTATTTCGCGAGGAATTCGCCCTTTGGATCCTCGCGCTTGATTGCGCGCAGGGCGGTGGGGGCGGTGAAGAAGCTGCGCACATTGTGTTCAGAGATCACGCGCCAGAACGTGCCAGCGTCGGGCGTGCCGACGGGTTTGCCCTCGAAAACGATGGTTGTATTTCCATGGATCAATGGCGCGTAGCAGATATAGCTGTGGCCCACGACCCAGCCCACGTCCGAGGCGGCCCAGAACACGTCGCCGGGATCGACATCATAGATGTTTTTCATGGTCCAGTTGAGCGCAACAAGGTGCCCGCCGGTGGGACGTACCACGCCTTTTGGCGCGCCGGTGGTGCCTGAAGTATAGAGGATATAGGCCGGGTGATTGCCTTCGACCGGGACACAGTCCGCCAGGTCTGCGCCGTCCTGAATCGCATGCCAATCGAAATCGCGGCCCTCTTCCAAAGGCGCCACTTCCTGTTCTCGTTGATAAATGACGCAAAAATCGGGTTTGTGGGTTGCCTGTTCTATGGCGCCATCCAGCAGTGGCTTATAGTGCACGACGCGCCCAGGCTCGAGTCCACAGGACGCGGCGATGATGGCTTTCGGCTTGGCATCGTCAATACGCACGGCGAGTTCGTTGGCCGCAAATCCGCCGAATACGACAGAATGAATCGCACCCAGCCGTGCGCAGGCCAGCATCGCCTCAAGCGCTTGGGGCACCATCGGCATGTAAATGATAACCCGGTCACCTTTTTCAATGCCCTTTGCGCGCAGGCCGCCGGCAAGACTGGCCACGCGGTCACGCAGTTCTGCGTAGGTGATTTTTTCCTGGGTGTCGGTGATCGGGCTGTCATGGATGATCGCGGCCTGATCACCGCGCCCCGCCTCGACATGCCGGTCTACGGCGTTCCAGCACCCGTTGACCTTACCGTCACAGAACCATTCGTAGATGGGGGCATTGTCGTCGAACAGCGCCTTGCTGGGTTTTTCGATCCAGTCAATCGCCTCGGCGGCTTGCATCCAGAAGCGCTCCGGATCCTGTTTCCAGCCTTCATAGACATCCTTGTATGCCATGGTATCCCTCCCGCGATCGTCGGCCACCTGTTACGTTAGGGCAGGCCGTGAAAACAACCCCTGTGACGCCCCCCGTGTCACAATAACGCAAGTCGTGCCCAGTGCGTCCAGTACGTTTCAAATTTCACCCGTAATGCGCTACCGGCGTGCCGGCAATCGCGGCCATGTTCAAAAGTCCGCGCGCGGTGATGGACGGTGTCACAATATGTGCCCGGTTGCCCATGCCCATCAGGATTGGCCCGACTTCCAAACCGCCGGCTTTCATCTTGAGAATGTTGCGCACGCCCGAGGCCGTATCGCCGTTCGAGAAAATCAGAACATTCGCAGCCCCTTCCATGCGATTGCCGGGCAACAGCCGTTCCCGCAGATCCGGATCAAGCGCGGCATCGAGATTCATCTCGCCTTCGTAAACGAACTCGCGCGGTTGTTCGTCGAGAATGGCAAGTGCGGCGCGCAGACGCTTGCCCGAGTCGCTGCCTTGATTACCGAATTGCGATTGCGAGCAAAACGCCACCTTGGCTTCCAACCCGAAGCGGCGCACATGTCGTGCTGCCCCGACCGCTGTCTCGGCGAGCTCTTCGGGTGTAGGCCAAATGCGAACATGTGTATCTGCAATAAACAAAGGCCCGTCTTCAAGGATCATCATGGAAAGTGCACCATGTGGATGATGCGCCGCGTCGCCCAAAACTTGTGTGACGTAATTCAGATGCCAGCGATACTCACCAAAGGTGCCGCAAAGAAGTGAATCCGCTTCTTCGCGGTAGACCATGATGGCGCCAATGGCCGAGGTGTTGGTGCGCATGATTGCCTTCGCCAGGTCTGGCGTCACGCCCCGGCGTTGCATGATGTCATGATACGTGGCCCAGTAATCGCGATATCGGTGGTCTCGTTCGGGGTTCACGATGCTGAAATCCCGGTCGGGACGAATCTCGAGACCGAGCTTCTCGCACCGGGCGGCGATCACGTCCGGACGACCGATCAGAATGGGCAGCTCGGTTGTTTCTTCTAGGATCGCCTGGGCCGCGCGCAGCACGCGCTCGTCCTCGCCTTCGGCAAAAACGATTTTGCGGGATGCTGTTGCGGCGGCTTCGAAAACGGGTCGCATCAAGAGCGCTGACTTGAACACCGCCGCTTTCAGGCTTGCGCTGTAGGCCTCGATATCTTCAAGCGGCCGGGCGGCCACACCGCTTTCCATCGCTGCCCGCGCCACGGCCGTCGGAACAATGCTGGACAGGCGCGGGTCAAATGGTTTCGGGATGAGGTAATCGGCCCCAAACGTGAGTTGTTCACCCTGATAGGCCGCTGCGGCCTCGGCCGACGAGGTTGCGCGTGCCAGTTCTGCGATGGCCTCGACACAGGCGATTTGCATGGCGTCGTTGATCTCGGTTGCGCCAACGTCGAGGGCACCGCGGAAGATGAACGGAAAGCAAAGTACGTTGTTGACTTGATTGGGAAAGTCGCTGCGGCCCGTGGCGATGATTGCATCTGGTGCTACGCTGCGCGCGTCGTCGGGCATGATCTCGGGCATGGGGTTGGCCAAAGCCAGGATAATCGGCCGCGTGGCCATTTTCTCCACATGCTCGGGCTTCAGCACACCTGCGCCAGACAGACCCAGGAACAGATCTGCCCCGCCCACTACATCGTCCAGCGTGCGTAGTTCGGTTTTTTGTGCAAAAGCCGCCTTTTGCGGATTCATATCCTCGGCACGGCCTTCGTACACCAGTCCGTGAATGTCACACAGCCAGACGTTTTCGCGTTTCACGCCCAGTTTCAGCAGCAGGTTCAAACACGCGATTCCCGCCGCCCCGCCGCCAGTGGAGACAATCTTGATATCCTCAAAGGATTTGCCCGCCACGTGCAGCGCATTTTGTGCCGCCGCACCGACGACGATCGCCGTCCCGTGCTGGTCATCGTGAAAGACCGGGATGTTCATCCGCTCGCGGCAGATCTTTTCGACCACAAAGCAATCGGGTGCCTTGATGTCTTCCAGGTTGATCGCGCCGAAAGTGGGTTCGAGCGCGCAGACGATATTGGCCAGTTTCTCCGGGTCTGGTTCATCGACTTCGATGTCAAAGCAATCGATATTGGCGAATTTCTTGAACAGTACCGCCTTGCCTTCCATCACGGGTTTGGCGGCCAACGCGCCGATATTGCCAAGGCCCAGCACTGCGGTGCCATTGGTGACAACCGCAACCTGATTGGCGCGCGCCGTGTAGCGACTTGCGTCAGCGGGGTTTTGCTTGATTTCAAGACAGGCCTCTGCCACGCCCGGCGAATAGGCCCGGGCCAGGTCGCGCCCGTTGGCCAACGGTTTGGTTGCCCGGATTTCCAGTTTTCCCGGTTTGGGGAATTCATGATACATCAAAGCGGCTTGCCGCAAATTGTCTTTTGAATTGTCAGTCATCAAGATCTCACTGCGGTCATTTAGTTTAATGTTAAACCATTTAGGATTTTGTGCAATCGCCGTGCGGACATCTCGACAATCACCGGACACCAGCTTGCATATCAAACCTGACGGACGCAATCTGAAATGGTGTGGTGCAATGTGCCAATCTGGATCGGAGAGCTTGCCATGGACCTGTTGGAAGAGGCGAAGCGTGTGCGCGAAAATGCGTATGCGCCGTATTCGAATTTCAAAGTTGGTGCGGCTCTTATGACCTCGTCCGGCAGTGTATTTTCCGGCTGTAACGTCGAGAATGTCGCCTACCCGGAAGGCACATGCGCGGAGGCGGGCGCGATCGCCGCAATGATTGCCGCCGGCGAAACAGCGATCGCGTCCATCGCGGTTGTCGCCGACAGCCCGGAACCCGTGACGCCCTGCGGCGGGTGCCGCCAAAAACTGGCGGAGTTTGGCGCAGGCGACATGCCGGTGACGATGGCAACACTGCAAGGGGCTCAAGTCACACAGCCTTTGTCGGCGCTGCTTCCCGGGGCATTCTCACAGCTGCACATGGATGAAAACTGACCTTGGAGGTGCGCGACGTCATAGCCGCAGTTCGTGACGGTCAGCCTGTGACCAAGGCCGCATTGCGCTCGTTTGTCGATGCGCTTAGCGATGGTCAAGCCAGCGATGCGCAAGTTGGCGCCTTCGCGATGGCGGTCTTGCTGAAAGGTTTGCAAGGGTCGGGCCGTCATGCGCTGACCCTGGCCATGCGCGACAGTGGCCAGACGCTGACATGGTCCGGTGACCGACCGGTGATTGACAAACATTCAACCGGCGGCATCGGTGACTGTGTCAGCCTTGTCCTGGCCCCCGCATTGGCGGCCTGCGGCGCGGCCGTTCCGATGATATCCGGGCGAGGCTTGGGCCATACCGGCGGGACGTTGGACAAGCTGGAGGCGATCCCCGGCCTAACGACCCAGCTGGAGGTCTCGCGCCTGCAACGCATGGTCGAGCAAACAGGCCTTGTTATTGCCGCAGCCAGTTCAGATATTGCGCCTGCGGATCGTCGCCTTTACGCCATCCGGGACGTCTCGGCGACGGTCGAAAGTCTGGATCTGATCACCGCTTCAATTCTGTCCAAAAAACTGGCGGCAGGACTGCAGGGCCTGGTATTGGACGTCAAACTTGGCACGGGCGCGTTCATGAAAGACGTTGAAAACGCACGTGATTTGGCGTCCGCGCTGGTTGAGACGGCCAACGCAGCAGGATGTCGGACAAGTGCGCTGATCTCTGACATGAACCAACCCCTTGCACCGGCTGCAGGCAATGCGTTGGAAGTGATGACGGCCATGCAGGTTCTGACCAATCAAACCGAAGGCCGGCTGGCGCAGCTGACGTGTCTGCTTGGCGGCGAGGCGTTGGCCCTTGCGGGGTTGAGTGACACCGCCGAAGACGGCGCGCAGCAGGTTTACAAGGCGATCCGGCAAGGCCTTGCCGCAGAACGGTTTGGCAGCATGGTGGCAGGCATGGGCGGACCGGTGAAGTTTGTCGACATGTGGCGGCGTTTCCTGCCCGAAGCAACGGTGATCCGCGAATTGAAGGCCGTAGAAGACGGTTTTATCCAGGCCATTGATGCCGAAGCTTTTGGCATGGCGGTGATTGCCTTGGGGGGCGGACGGCAAGTGGAAACCGATCACATCGATCCCTCGGTCGGGTTGTCGGATATCGTATCTCTGGGGACGCAGGTTATGCGCGGGCAGCCCTTGCTGCGCATCCACGCCAGCCGATCCGAACACGCCGATCGGGCCGAATCCCTTCTTCAACGCGCCGTTCGCATCGGGGCATCTCGGCCCGATGTGCCGCCCCTGGTGCACGAGCGGGTCGGGACATGACGCGCGCATTTCTTGTGGTGATGGATTCCGTGGGCATCGGTGGGGCACCGGACTCTGGGGCGTTTTTCAACGGCGACGTGCCCGACACCGGGTCCAACACCGTGGCGCATATCGCACAAGTGCGGGCAGGGGGGCTTGCCATGCCCAATCTGGACCGGCTTGGATTGGGCGCTGCCGTTGAATTGGCATCGGGCGACATCGCTCCGGGCTTGCGGGCAGTACCAGAAGGGCTCTGGGGCGCCGCGACCGAGCATTCAAACGGCAAGGACACCCCGTCGGGTCATTGGGAAATGGCGGGCGTTCCGGTGCCGTTTGACTGGCACGTTTTTCCTAATACGACGCCTGCGTTTCCGCCAGATCTCGTTTCGGCGGTCTGTAAGGCGGCAGAGGTCAAAGGCATTCTTGGCAACTGTCACGCCTCGGGTACGGCTGTTCTGGAGGAGTTTGGCGCCGAGCACCTCAGAAAGGGTTGGCCGATTTGCTACACGTCTGCGGACAGTGTTTTCCAGATTGCCGCGCATGAAACCCATTTCGGGTTACAGCGCTTGCTGGATGTTTGCCGCAATCTGGCACCGCGGCTGCATGCAATGAATGTCGGGCGCGTGATTGCGCGGCCCTTTCTGGGGTCTGCCGAAACGGGCTTTGTGCGCACGACCAACCGCCGTGACTTTGCACTTGCGCCACCTCAACCGACGTTGTGCGACTGGGCCAAGGCGGACGATAGACTGGTCCATGCCATTGGAAAGATAGGAGATATCTTTTCCATGCGCGGGATAGACAGCGTTGAGAAGGGACCGGACGCAGCGTTGATGCGCCACTTGGCGGATGCTGTCAGGGACGCGCAAGACGGCTCGCTGACTTTCGCCAATTTCGTCGAGTTCGACAGTCATTTCGGGCATCGCCGCGATGTGGACGGATATGCCGCTGCGCTTGAATGGTTCGACCATCAAATCGGTCAGTGTCTGGCGGCGCTGAAAAACGGCGACCTCATGCTGATCACGGCCGATCACGGTAACGATCCGACGTGGGTCGGCACGGACCACACCCGCGAACGCGTTCCGGTGCTTGGGGCGGGTTTGGGGACGCACGCCATCGGGCATGTGAACCTCGTGGACATTGCTGCCAGTATCGCGGCACATCTTGGCCTTTCGAACCGCAATGCCGGCAAAAGCTTTCTTCCCTCACCGTGACCGTTGCCCTTGCCCCGCTATTCTGGGAAGACAGGGGCGGGGCCGTTGCCGGACCCGTCAAGACCCGGAGGATCCAATGAAAGACCATCTGACCGTCGTGAAGCACCCGCTGGTGCAGCACAAACTGACCTTGATGCGCGACAAGCACACGCCAACAGCGGTCTTTCGTCAATTGCTGCGCGAGATCAGTCAGCTTCTGGCCTACGAGGTGACGCATGAGTTGGACATGACCACGCGCACCATCGAAACGCCGCTTCAAGAGATGGAAGCACCGGTCTTGTCGGGGCGCAAACTTGCGCTGATTTCGATCTTGCGGGCGGGCAATGGATTGTTGGATGGGATGCTGGAGCTGATCCCGTCTGCCCGTGTGGGCTTTGTCGGCCTCTACCGGGATGAAGCGACGCTGAAACCGGTGCAATACTATTTCAAGGTCCCGGATCAATTGGAAAAAAGACTGTCCATCGTGGTCGATCCGATGTTGGCGACCGGCAATTCGTCGGCCGCCGCCGTGGACCTCGTCAAACAGGCAGGGGCCAAGGATATCCGATTTTTGTGCTTGCTGGCCGCGCCTGAAGGGGTGGCCCGGATGAAAGAGGTCCACCCGGATGTTCCCATTGTCACGGCTGCATTGGACGACAAGTTGAACGACGTCGGATACATCCTGCCAGGGCTAGGGGATGCGGGTGACCGCATGTTTGGCACAAAATAAGCTAATAATTGTTTACTCAGTCGCGATAATCAGGCAGTCTTTCCTCAACTGTTTTGGGGGCAAAATGAGACTGTCGAGCGTATTGGTGATTGCTGCTGTTGCCACCTCATTCGCTGTCGGCGAGGCCGACGCGCAAAGCAATTCAAGTGTAAGGGTCCCCGCAGAATTTCCGCCCGCCTCGTACACCGGTCGCCAATATGTTGACAGCAGGGGTTGCGTGTTTATCCGGGCGGGGATTGATGGCCAGACATCGTGGATTCCCAGGGTTTCGCGTGACCGAAAGGTGATCTGCGGGTTCAAACCGTCGTTGTCAAATCGCACAGTGACAGGTTCTGCGACACAACCGGCCCAATCCGCGCAAGCGCCAAAGCCCGAGACCATCACGGTTCCCAAACAAACCGCTTCGCAGGCGGCGCCGAAACCGACCCCCGCACCGAAGACCGACGCGCGGGTTGCCAAGCCGAAACCGGCGGCGGCACCAGCACCTAAAAAGACAGTACGCCGCGTTGTGAAGCCGGCCCCGGCACCGACAACTGCAGGCCCTGCACCAAAAGTGGTTCGGACCGCGCCCGCCAAGGCTGCCCCTGCGCCCAAAACGGCAAAGCGCGTTGCCCGTGCAGCGCCGACCTGCCCGGAGGCAAGCACGCTGTCTCAGCAATATCTGCGTGGCGGAGACAAGTTGGTGGTGCGCTGTGGCCCGCAAACCCAACCGCACACGACGGTTATCTCTGGCGGTGGCGGCTCTGGCGCGGCGACCCGTGTCGTGCGGGCTGCTCCTGCGCCCACGTCCACCGCACAGCCTGTTATCCGCACGGTGCGCAGCGTTCCACTGCAAACCGCGACGCCAAAGACGGTTTCGCCCACCACGCGCATCGCACCGCGCCACGTCTACCAAAATCAACTTGCCAGCACAGATGGTATTTTCGTTCCCGAAGGCTACCAGCGGGTCTGGGATGATGATCGCCTGAACCCGCGGCGCGCGCATCAGAACTTTCAAGGCAAGGCGCAGATGGATGTCGCTTGGACCAGGACGGTTCCGCGTATCCTGATCGACCGCAAAACCGGCCGGGAAGTGACCTACAAGTATCCCGGTTTGCAATACCCATACACCAGCTTTGCACAGCAACGTGCCGCGGGTGTGACCGTGTCGACCCGTGGCCAGGTCGTGCAGGACCCGCAGCGCGTGGTCCGCATGCGTGATGGCAGTCTGAAACGAGTGGCAAGCGCGTCGGTGCCCAAGCGCAAGGTAAAGGTGGCCAAGCGCAAGGTCACGACCAGCACGCCCACCTTCACGACCCGGTCGCGCGTCGTTGCGCCGAAGAAAACGGCTCAGGCCGCAAGCCACCGCTATGTACAGGCTGGCATGTTTGCTGACCCAGCCAACGCTAAACGTGCTGCGCAGATCATCGCGAAAAGCGGCCTTCCGGCACGCACTGGCAAGCTGACACGCAAAGGCAAGGCTTACACGTTGGTCTTGGCCGGACCGTTTCAGACGCAAAATCAGCTGACGTCAGCCTTGGGCAAAGTGCGACGCGCCGGGTTCGCGGATGCGTTTCCACGAAAATAGGCCGCGAGGGTCTCAGCCGCCGCAGATCCCTTGAAGCCGAAGCCAGTCCCCGTCATTGAGCAATGGCGGCGGTACTTCGATGGCAAATGGGTCTGCCTCGATCAGGGGCAACGTGGTCTCGCCGGTGATATCAATTGCGAAGGCATAAGGTGTCGACCGGACAGACCAGGTGCGAAACCCTTGCAACATCAGCTCGTCCGATATCGTGGGGCGATCTTCTTTCAAAAGATATTCCGCGTATGCGCCAAGAACCGGCTCTGGCATGTCACCCGTGGTCAACAGGCGAATGCTGTCCCATATGGTGGCCTGCATCAGAAGATCTGCCAGCGGGTCGCTGACACGCGCGCGCAACCGTTCGGCTACGATAAAGCCCGCCAGAACGTCAGGCTCTTCATAGTCCTCAACCAAGGCGCGGTTGACCAGAATGGTGCCGCCGGGCAGCGACACTGCCTGTCGCACCCCACCTCGCACGACGTCAAGCCGTCCGGTTGACAGACGTGCGGCCAGTCGGCCAAGTGCCTGTTGTCCGTCCGGTGCGTTGCAGGCAGGACCGGTCACGCGTTCCAGATGGGCGCGCAGCGACAGGCCGATCTGCTCGCGCTTGACGTCGGGTACAACCTTGACCGCATGATCACGCAGCGCGCCGGGCAACCAAAAGGTGACCAAGGCGATCACGGCGGCCAAGGAAGCTAGAAACATCACCAGACGAAGCCTGCCAGGATGTGGGCGGGCCTTTTCCACGGCCGCCCGCAGTTTTTCGATCGCGTCGATGACATCACCCGCGTCTTCGGGCAATTCGAGCGTTTCGCCGCCGTCGCCATCGGGATGGTAAAGCGCCGGGCGCCGCCCGGGATTAGCCCGCTCGATTGCGGCCAAAGACCAGTGGGCCAGTGGCTGTTCGCGCATGTCCGAGATGGTCAGTGTCGCATCCCCGATCGAGACAAACACATTCACGCGCTGCGCATCGGGCGATGCGCGCCACACGCCTGCTGCCTCAAGCCGCTCGTATTCGCTGAGAGCTGTCATTGTATGTTGGGCCTGCTCCGCCTCTTTGGGCAAAGCTTAGCACGCGCAACCGCGCCCGGGCAATTGCTTGACGCACTACGTGGCTTTGAAGGCCCGGCGCAGTTCGAACTTCTGGATTTTGCCGGTCGATGTCTTGGGCAGTTCCTGGAAGATAACCTTTTTGGGGCATTTGAAACCGGCCAGCTTTTCACGGCAATGGGTGATCAGATCAGCCTCTGTCGTATTCGCCCCGTCCTTGACCTCAACGAATGCGCAGGGCACTTCGCCCCATTTCTCGTCGGGCATGGCCACCACCGCGCACAAAAGCACGGCTTGGTGCATCATCAACGCGCCTTCGACCTCGACCGAGCTAATATTTTCACCGCCTGAAATGATGATGTCCTTGGCGCGGTCGGCGATCTTGAGATAGCCGTCATCGTGTTGATAGGCGATGTCGCCGGAATGAAAATATCCGCCACGGAATGCCTCTTCTGTGGCCTTCGGGTTCTTGAGGTACCCTTTCATCACAGAGTTGCCGCGGATCATGACCTCGCCTTGGGTTTCACCGTCCATCGGCACCTGTTCCATGGTGCCGGGATTCATCGCAGTGATGTCCTCCATGAATGGCATCAGAACCCCGGTACGCGCCTTGATGGCGTATCGTTCTTCCTCGGGCTTGTCGTTCCAACGATCGTGCCACATGCACTCGGTGACATGGCCATATGTTTCGGTCAGCCCGTAAACCTGTGTCACGTCAAACCCGAGTGGCTCAATCGCGCGCAGGGTGGCTGCGGGGGGCGGTGCCCCGGCGGTGAAGACGCTGACCGTGTGGTCGAAATCGCGCCGCTCGTCATCCTTGGCGTTGACGATCATGTTGAGCACGATGGGCGCCGCGCCAAAATGGGTGACGCCCTCGTCGGCAATGGCATTGTAGATATTGGACGCGGTGATATCGCGGCAGCACACCAGTGTGCCGCCCACCATGGGTAACGTCCAAGCGTGGTTCCAGTTGTTGCAGTGGAACAGCGGCACAATCGTCAGATATCGCGCATGGCGCGGCACGGGCCATGTGATCGCCGTACCCAGCGTCAGCAGATAGGACCCGCGGTGGTGACACACCACGCCCTTGGGGCGCCCGGTGGTGCCAGAGGTGTAGTTCAGCGCAAGGCTTTCCCATTCGTCCTCTGGCATGATCCAATTGAAGTCAGGATCACCGGATGTCAGTAGGTCCTCGTATTCTTGGTACTTTCCGGTGGCATGAACACCTGCATGATCATCGGCCACTTCGATGATGGTTGGCGCAGGACCATCCATCAGTTCGACGGCTTCGGCCGTCACCGGCAGGAATTGAGGGTCGACCAGAACCACCTTCGCCTCGCCATGATCAAAAATGTAGGCGATGGTGTCCGCTTCAAGCCGGGTGTTGATCGTGTTCAGAACGGCGCCACAGGCCGGTACGCCGAAATGCGCCTCGGCATGGGCTGGGATGTTGGGCAACAAGGTGGCCACCACGTCGCCCGGTTCCACCCCCATCTTCGAAAGCGCCGACGCCAGTCGCGTACTGCGCTCATAATACTGGGCATAGGAAGCACGAAAACTGCCGTAGACAACGGCATCATGATCGGGGAACACATGGGCCGCCCGACGCAAATGCGACAACGGCGTCATCGGCACGAAATTGGCCGCGTTCTTACCCAGACCGGTTTCGTCCTTCATCCACCCCATGCCGTTCTCCCTTTGGCGCTCGCAAGTCTAAACGGCAGGAGGTATCGCGCATTTCCGCGCGGAACGCAAAGCCGATTCAACGAAAGGTCCATCTTTTCAATCGCGTGGCGATCTCATAGCGTCGCGGCATGATTATCTCGCACGGGCGCGGCTACATTTTTGTCCACATTCCCAAGACGGGAGGCACGTCCATGGCGCTCGCGCTTGAGGCGCGCGCGATGAAGGACGACATCCTGATTGGTGACACGCCCAAGGCGAAAAAAAGGCGCCGTCGTCTTGATGGCGTGTCGGCGGTGGGTCGAATTTGGAAACACTCAACGCTGGCGGACATTGACGGATTGGTTCCGATTTCCCAGATATCGACGTCTTTTTGTTTTACGTTGGTGCGCAATCCTTGGGGCAGGCTGGTAAGCTACTATCACTGGCTACAGCACCAAGGCTTTGATCATCCGGCGGTACATTTGGCAAAACAGACCGATTTTTCCCAGTTTTTGAATACGCCTGCCACGCAAAGCTCGTTACGCACAAACCCGTATGGCCGTTACATGATCGCGTCGGATGGACGTGAATATGCACAACTTTTCATCCGGTTGGAGCATTTCGAAGACGACGCGGCACCATTGTGGGATCATCTGGGATTTCGGCTTGAATTGCCAAAATCCAATGCGTCCGATCACGATGCCGATCACCGCCGATACTACTCCGACGCGGATGCGACACTGCTTGCCGACCTCTGTGCGCAAGACATTGAGCGCTTTGCCTATCGTTTTTGATCAGGCGTCGTTGCGGATTTTGTTCAGGTTGCTGTTCAAAAGGTTAACTGTCCCCGTAACCGAAACAATGCCCCAATTCGGCCTTGTTTCTGACCAAGGAGTGTACCGAGAATCACTTCAATCTTTAGGTGTCTGTACAAGCTGGCAGCGACCGGCGCACAAGGGGAAGAAGAGATGTTTGGTTGGACACCTGAACAATCTGGGCATACGAACTGTGGCGCGTTTAATACCGCCGACGCCATGGCGGTAAAAACGGGGCTGATCTCGGGGACCAAAGTTGCAACGGCCATGGGATGGCGCGCGATCGAGGCCATCGCCGTGGGGGACAACGTCCTGACCTTTGATGCCGGGTTGAAATGCGTCACCAAGATATCGCGCATCCGTCTGTGGAGCGGGCAGGACGATTGTCCACGCCAGTTCTGGCCGTTGGAAGTGCCGGTCGGTGCGCTTGGCAATCGAGAGACGATGCAGGTTTTGCCCGCGCAGAACATCATGGTGGAAAGCGATACCGCCGAGGACCTTTACGGCGATCCATTTTCGTTGATCCCCGCCGAAGCCATCGAGGGGCTGTACGGCGTCCGGCGTGTGCCGCCGCAGTTGGATCAAGAGATCGTCGTGCTGCACTTCGCGGCGGATCAGGTGGTGTTTGCCGATAATGGCGCGCTGTTTTTCTGCCCATCCTACGTTGATATGCTGGAAAGCGCATGCAGCGACGCGGCCCAGCCGTTCTATTCGATCCTGCCGATGGATGAGGCGCGCAATTTGGCCGTACAGATCGAGGATGAAATCACCGCAGCTTGTACACATTCCCCCCAGGATGTTTGGGCGGCGGCCGTTCCGGCTTAACAGGTTGGCACCAAGCCTGTCGGAACAATAAAACCCGCGCGGATCTGCCAGGCCGCGCGGGTTTGCTTTTTGAGACTTTGCGTTCTTTTAGGCAGCTTCGGCCTGAGTGCTGAAGCGACCGTAAAACGACTGTCCCTTGTTAGCCATCTCGCGCAACAGCGCCGGGGTGGCAAAGCGCGGACCAAAGGCCTCGGCCAGTTGGTCACACCGTTCCGCGGCATAAGGTGTGCCGATGATATCGAGCCAGCTGAACGGGCCACCGGACCATGGCGCAAAACCCCAGGCCAGGATTGCGCCGACATCGCCTTCACGGATGTCTTCCAGCACGCCTTCTTCCAGCGCACGCACGGCTTCTAGCACCTGAGCGAACATCAGGCGGTGCTGCACTTCGATCAGGTCAGGTTGATCTACGGCTTGCGGATATTGCGCGGCGAGGCCTTCCCAATACCCAAGGCGCTTGCCTTTCTCATCGTAATCGAAGAACCCGGCACTGGATTTGCGGCCCAAACGGCCTTGTTCTTCCATCCAGAAGATCACCTCGTCCACGGCACCATCCGGGTACTCGTCTCCCATGGCCGCCTTGGTGGCGCGGGCGATCTTGGCACCAAGATCAATTGAGGTTTCGTCCACCAGTTGTAGCGGCCCGACGGGGAAGCCCAACTGGCGCGCGGCATTGTCGATAAGGGCCGGGGCCACACCTTCGGCGACCATCCGGATGCCTTCGTTGATGTAGGGTATGATACAGCGGTTGCAGTAGAAGAACCGCGCGTCATTGACCACGATGGGCGTTTTCTTGATCTGCCGCACGTAATCCAGCGCCTTGGCCACCGCTTTCGGGCCTGTCTCTGCGCCCTTGATGATCTCGACTAGCATCATTTTTTCGACGGGCGAGAAGAAGTGAATGCCGATGAAATTCTCGGCGTTATCCGAAGCCTTGGCCAGTTCAGTGATCGGCAGGGTCGAGGTGTTGGTGGCAAAGATGCAATCCGCGCCTACGACCTTCAGCACGTTTTTGGTGACTTCGGCCTTCACGCCGGGGTCTTCGAACACCGCTTCGATGATCAGATCTGCGCCTTCCAGAGCAGCATAATCTGTCGTCGCGGTGATCTGACCCAGCAGAGCCTCTTTCTTTTCAGGCGTGGCTTTGCCGCGTTTGATGCCCTTGTCCATGTAGTCGGCGGTGTAGGCTTTGCCTTTGTCCGCCGCTTCCTGTTTCTGGTCGATCAGGACGACCTCCATGCCGGCCATGGCAGAGACCAGCGCGATGCCCGCGCCCATCATGCCCGCGCCCATGACGCCAACCTTCTTGACGGTCTGGTCGGGGACGTCCGGACGGTTTGCGCCTTTTTCAAGCGCTTCCTTGTTGATGAAGAGGCTGCGGATCATCGCGGCTGAAGACGGGTTCATCAGGACATTGGTGAACCACCGCGCCTCGATCTTGATGGCGGTGTCGAACGGCACCAATGCGCCTTCATAGACAGCGCTCAACAGTGCCTTTGCCGCCGGGAAGGCCCCTTGGGTCTTGCCGTTGACCATGGCCGAGGCACCCACGAAGTTCATGAAGCCTGCCGGGTGATACGGCGCGCCGCCGGGCATTTTGTAGCCCTTCTCGTCCCAGGGTTTGACGATGTTGGGTTCGGACAGAACCCATTCACGTGCTTTCTCAATCAGCTCTTCAGGAGCGACGACTTCGTCAACGACACCGGCCGACTTGGCTTTCTTTGGGTCGTTCAGTTTGCCTTCCAGAAGAAGCGGGGCAGCCGCAATCGCACCCATCTTGCGCACAAGGCGGGTGGTGCCGCCCATGCCGGGGAAGATGCCGACCATGATCTCGGGCAGACCGATTTTGGCCTTGGGGTTGTCTGCGGCGAAAATGCGGTGGCACGACAGCGGAATTTCCAGACCGATGCCAAGTGCGGTGCCGGGCAGGCAGCAGGCAATCGGTTTGCCGCCCTTGTTGGTCTTTGGGTCCATGCCCGCGCGCTCGATCTTGCGCAGGATGCCGTGCATCTGCATCAGCCCGTCCATCAGCCCCTGGGCCGGGCTGTCGCCCGCCATTTCCTTCATCTTGGCGATGATGTTAAGATCCATCCCGCCCGCGAAGGAGCCATCCTTGCCAGAGGTAATGATGATGCCCTTCACGGCGTCATCTGCCAGCGCGTCATCAACCAATGCCTCGAGGTCCAGAAAGCCTTGGGTGTTCATCACGTTCATGGACTTGCCAACCGTGTCCCAAGTGATGATAGCGACGCCGTCTGCGCCTTTTTCCATCGTGAAATCAGTCATGTATCGTCTCCGGTCTGGGCGGCCGTCAGCGGGCTGCCGTCTTTGCGGGTAAAGGAAAATCCGGCCTCATCGAACGTCACCATCATGTCGATGTCGCTGTAGTAACCGGTCTCGGTTTTGGTGCGGGTGCCCACCACCAAAAAAGCGGCGGGGGCGTCCGATTTGTTGACTAGGTGATGACCGTTCTCATCCCCGGCTGGAAAGGTGGCGCAGTCGCCCGCGCGCATCTCTTGTTCGCCATCATCGTCGGTCAGGGTGCAGACCCCGTCGGTGATCATGACGAACTCGTCCTGCTGCATGTGATAGTGGCGCAACGACGATGCGGCACCTGGCGCCAGTCGCACGAGGTTGACGCCGTATTGGGTCAGCCCCCCTGCATCTCCGAGCGCTTGGGCAGAGCGGCCTTCGACCGCGTCTGCCAGCTTGCCCGGATAGCCCGACCCGGTTTTTACCGGGATGGATGAAAGGTCCAGCTTGGGCATCACACGCGCTCGATGATGGTGGCCGCGCCCATACCGGACGCGATGCAAAGCGTGGCGAGACCAACTTCCTTGTCTGAACGCTCCAGCTCATCCAGCAGTGTGCCAATGATGATTGCCCCGGTCGCTCCCAAGGGGTGGCCCATCGCGATTGAGCCGCCGTTCACGTTGACCAGATCGGGATCCACGTCGAACGCTTGTTGGAAGCGCAGAACGACAGATGCAAACGCCTCGTTGACCTCGAAAAGATCGATGTCGCCAATGTTCATGCCGCTGTCATCGAGGATCTTCTGTGTTGCGGGCACGGGACCGGTCAGCATGATCACCGGATCGGTGCCGATCTTGCAGGTCTGGCGAATGCGGGCGCGGGGTTTCAGGCCGTATTTTTCGCCGAACGCCTTGCTGCCGATCAGCACCCCGGCAGAGCCGTCCACGATGCCAGAGCTGTTGCCGGCATGGTGGATGTGGTTGATCTTTTCCAGATGCGGGTATTTCAGTTTTGCCACGGCATCAAAGCCCGGCATCACTTCGCCCATCGCTTGGAAGGCCGGGTTCAATCCGCCCAGCGACTGCATGTCCGTGCCGGGGCGCATGTATTCGTCATGGTCCAAGATGGTCAGGCCGTTCTGGTCTTTGACTTCGACGATCGAGTTGTCGAAACGTTTGTCTTCCCACGCTGCCGCCGCGCGCTGCTGGCTGGCCATGGCCAATTGATCCGCGTCATCCCGGCTGAACCCGTATTCGGTTGCGATGATATCCGCTGAAATGCCTTGCGGAACGAAATAAGTGTTCATTGCCACGCTAGGGTCCACGGCAATCGCCGCGCCGTCGCTGCCCATGGCCACACGACCCATCATTTCCACGCCACCGGCGATATAGGCCTCGCCCGCGCCGCCCTTGACCTGGTTTGCGGCCAAGTTCACGGCTTCCATGCCGCTTGCACAGAAACGGTTGATGGCCAGACCAGGAATCGACTCGTCAAGGTCTGAGGCCAGCACGGCGGTCCGCGCCAGGCACCCGCCTTGTTCCATCACCTGGGTGACGTTGCCCCAGATCACGTCTTCGACGGCGTGTCCCTCCAGGCCATTGCGATCCTTAAGCGCATTCAACACTTGCGTCGACAGCCGTACGGCAGTTACCTCGTGCAGCGCGCCGTCCTTGCGGCCCTTGCCGCGCGGTGTGCGCACTGCGTCATAGATGTAGGCTTCGGTCATAGGTGGTCTCCTTATTCAGGCGCGGTCCGCGGGGGAGCCGGGCATCAGGTCATAGGGGTGTTTCCAGCCGGGCGTGCCTTGGATGTTGGCAAGCCAGCGGTCGATGTTGGGCCAGTCGGCACGGTCAAAGCCAAACGGTTCGGGGTAAAACAGATAGCCGCAGCAGGACAGGTCGGCGTTCGTGATCGCGTCGCCCACAATCCAATTGCGCCCCTCAAGGTGTGTGTTCAGCACGTCGTAGGCCGCCTTGAGACGGCCCTGTATGAATCCGATGACTTCGGCGGGGCGTTTGTCTTCGGGCAGGAAATTCATCAGAAACCGGGTCATTCCGGCCTGAGAGCTGAGCTTGTGATTGTCCCACAGGACCCAGCGGAAGACTTCATAGTTCGAAAGGTGATCGGTGCCTCCGAACTTTCCCGACTTCTCGGTCACATAGGCTTGAATAGCGGCTGATTGGCTCATCCGGAAGTCGCCGTCGACAAGCACGGGCACTTCGCCCATCTCGTTGACATTCTTACGAAATTCCGGCGTGCGCCCTTCGCCGTTGAAGAAATCGACATAAACCGGTTCCCAGTCCAACCCCGAAAGTTCCAGCGCCAGCGCCGCCTTATAGGCGTTTCCGCTTTCGCCCATGCAGTACAGCTTGATAGTCATCGCATCTCTCCTTTACAGCGACCGCGAGATCAGTTCTTTCATGATCTCATTGGCGCCACCGTAGATGCGTTGCACCCGCGCGTCGGCCCACATTTCCGCGATGTCATATTCCGCCATGTAGCCATAGCCGCCATGCAGCTGAACGCAGGCATCCAGTACCTCGAATTGTGTGTCGGTCAGCCAGTACTTGGCCATTGCGGCCTTCTCGACGGTCAGTTTGCCTTGCAGATGCTCCTCGATGCACTCATCCAGAAACGCGCGACAGACCTTGGCCTTGGTCAGGCATTCGGTCAGCGTAAAGCGGATGGTCTGGAACTTGTCAAAGATCGGTCCGCCAAAGGCTTCGCGCTCCTTGGTGTAGGCAATCGTGCGCTCCACGGCACCCTCAAGCGCACCTTGCGCGCCACATGCAATGATCAGGCGTTCTTGCGGCAGCTGCTCCATCATCTGGTAGAAGCCACGCCCCTCCTCGCCGCCCAGAATGTTTTCCGGCGGGATCTCCACATTGTCGAAGAAAAGCTCGGACGTGTCGCCTGCCTTGAGTCCGTTTTTGTCAAGGTTCCGACCCCGGGTGAAGCCTTCGGCGCCTTCTGTTTCAACCACGACCATGGAGATGCCCTTGGCACCCTGCTTGGGGTCCGTCTTGGCGGCCACGATGATCAGCTCTGCATGTTGACCATTGGTGATAAAAGTCTTCTGGCCGGTAAGGCGATAGGAATTGCCCTCTTTCAGCGCCTTGGTCTTCATCGATTGCAAGTCTGAACCTGCGCCCGGCTCGGTCATGGCCAAGGCGCCCACCATCTCGCCCGAGACCATCTTGGGCAGCCAGCGTTTTTTCTGGTCTTCGCTGCCATAAGCCAAGATGTAATGCGCCACGATACCCGAATGGATCGGGTTGCCCCAACTGGCCAGATTGGCACGGGACTGCTCGATGCAGATTGCGGCCTCATGACCGAAATCGCCACCCGCCCCGCCATATTCCTCGGGGATCGAAGGGCACAGAAGGCCCAATTCGCCCGCCTGTTGCCAGACATCGCGGTCCATCATGCCCGCTTTGCGCCAGCGTTCGAAATGCGGGCCCCATTCATCGGTGATGAATTTCGCCGTCATCTCGGACAGCATCTGGTGTTCTTCCGTCATCCATGTGGACATGACACGCGCCTCCCTAGCGTTTGCGGGCGTCCAGCTCAGAGTTAAAAAGCCTGAGCCGGTGGCCGAACGTGTCTTCGTTGATCACGCTGTCGAAATTTTCAAACAAGAAGGACAACGCCTCGCCCTCGTCCAACCCTGCCTCCTGCGCGAATTTCCGCAAGCGGCGATAGCCGTCTTCGGTCATCGCGGCGTTAAACCGCCGGGTCAGGCGAAAGCGTTTTGGCATGATGTCCTCCCAGTCATCTTGCGGTGTGAGAGGGCGCGCCGAAACGCACCCTTGTCTGATCAGAAAGCTTCGGCTTCCAGTTCCATGACAGGTTCG
>JBCBTE010000020.1:0-32653 GCA_039818805.1 Pseudomonadota bacterium | reverse complement strand
GCGCGTCCCGAAGGACAGGATCGCAACCCTGCCACCTTCCTGGATCATACGCCCCTTGCCGATCTCAAGAACCTCGCCCCGGTCCGGCATATCTACGCCCTGTCCTTCGCCCCGCGGATAGCGGAACGCGATCGGGCCACTATCATGCGCCACCGCCGTCGCGACCATGTGCACCAGCTCTGCCTCGTCGGCCGCCGCCATCACGGTGAAGCCAGGAAGGTTGGACAGGTACGCCACGTCATAGCTGCCTGCATGCGTTGCCCCATCGGCGCCCACAAGCCCGGCCCGATCAATGGCAAAGCGTACTGGTAGTCGTTGAATAGCGACATCGTGCACAACCTGATCGTAGCCGCGTTGCAGAAAGGTAGAGTACAGCGCGCAGAACGGCTTCATACCGCCCGCCGCCAGACCGGCCGAGAACGTCACTGCGTGCTGTTCAGCGATCCCAACGTCAAAGCAACGTGACGGGTAGCGTTTCTCGAACAGATCAAGGCCCGTGCCTTCGGGCATGGCGGCGGTGATGGCACAGATCTTGTCGTCCTCGGCGGCCTCGTTCAGCAAGGCCTCCGCGAAAACCTTGGTGTAGCTGGGTGCGTTGGACGGCGCCTTTTTTTGTTCTCCGGTGACCAGATCAAACTTGGCCGTCGCGTGCCCGCCGTCACGCCGGGTCTCGGCGGGGGAATAGCCCTTGCCCTTCTTGGTTATCACGTGAATCAGCATCGGCCCGGTGGCCCGCGCCTTGACCGTGCGCAAGACCGGCAAGAGCTGATCCATGTCGTGCCCATCAATGGGGCCAAGATAGCTGAACCCGAGTTCTTCGAACAATGTGCCGCCCACGGCCATGCCCTTGAGCATTTCCTTGGCGCGCCGTGCCCCTTCCTGAAAAGGTTCAGGCAGAAGCGAAACCGCCCCCTTGGCCGCCGCCTTCAGTTCTTGAAACGGCTCCCCGGCATAAAGACGCGACAAATACGAGGACAACGCACCGACAGGCGGCGCAATAGACATCTCGTTGTCATTCAAGATCACGATCAGCCGTTTTTTCAGATGACCGGCATTGTTCATCGCCTCAAACGCCATGCCCGCCGACATGGCCCCATCACCAATCACCGCTATCGCGTCGCCGTGTCCGGTGTCACAAGCCCCGCCCAGATCTCGCGCCACGGCAAAGCCCAACGCCGCCGAGATCGAAGTGGAACTATGTGCGGCCCCGAACGGATCGTAGGGCGACTCTGAGCGCTTGGTGAACCCGCTCAGCCCGTCCTTTTGCCGGATGGTACGGATGCGATCACGCCGTCCAGTCAGAATCTTGTGTGGATAGCATTGATGGCTGACATCCCAGACGATCTTGTCGCGCGGCGCCTCGAACACGTGATGCAGCGCGACCGTCAGTTCCACGACCCCAAGGCCCGCCCCAAGATGGCCACCCGTCTCGGACACCGCCGAGACGGTTTCAGCACGCAATTCATCAGCCAATTGGCCAAGCTGTGCATCGGACAGTCGTTTCAGATCGGCGGGACTGGATATGTCATCCAGCAGAGGTGTTTGGGGACGAGACACGTCACCCTCCTTGGCAGTGCGGCTTAGGTCTGCCGCGAAATAACGAAGCGGGCCAGGTGCCGCAAGGTCTGCGCCGCCTCACCATATACAGATAAGCTGTCACACGCCGTGTCAACAAGGTCTGACGCGCGGCGTTTTGCCTCTGCCAGCCCCAGAAGTGACACGAAGGTTGCCTTGCCCGCCGCCGCATCTTTGCCCACGGCCTTGCCCGCGGCGGTGGCATCGCCGGTCTCGTCAATCACGTCATCCTGAATTTGGAAGGCCAGACCGAGCGCCTGCGCGTAATTCGACAAAGGGGCCGTGTCTGCCCCCGCCATAACGGCCCCGGCCGTCGCGGCCCAGCCGAAAAGCGCGCCTGTCTTGCCAGCCTGCAGCGCAATGATTTTATCCAGGGACAGCGGCTCGGGCGCTGTTTCGGCTGCGATATCCAACGCTTGGCCCAGCACCATGCCGTGAATGCCCGCCGCCTTTGCCAATCGCAACGCAAGCTCGGCGCGGGCCTCGGATGAGGCTGCGCCTCGAGGATGCAGGGCAAGCTCAAACGCCAGGGATTGCAACGCATCCCCCACCAGGACGGCCGTGCCGTCATCCCATTTCACATGAACCGTGGGTTGGCCGCGCCGCAGGTCATCATCATCCATGCAAGGCAAATCATCGTGCACAAGGCTATAGGCGTGCAACGCCTCGATGCCTGCAGCCGGATATACAGACCGATCAGGCGCGACATCGTGCAAACGCGCTGTTTCCATCACCAGGAATCCGCGCAACGCCTTGCCGCCGAAAACCGCGTGCCGCATGGCTTCGCTCAGCGGGGTGCCGTTCGGAATTTCACGCTCTAGACAGGCTTGAATGGCGGCCGCATCCGCGGCCAGCGCAGACTTGAGCATCAAAGACCCTCGACAGGGGTTGTGCCCGTGGCCTGCCCGTCCGCGTCCAGCGTTATCGCCGCCACCTTTTCTTCGGCTTCTTTCAGCTTGGCTTCGCACCGCTTTTTCAGGGCGGCGCCGCGCTCGTACAGGCTGATCGATTCATCCAGCGGAACATCTCCGCGTTCCAGCCGTGACACGACCTGTTCGAGGGCTTTCATCGCGTCCTCAAAGGACATCTCGGAAATCGGCGCGTCATCCATGCGGGGGATCCTGTCTTGTGGTTCGTGCCACCATAACGACGCGTCTGACGCTGTTCAATTCGGTTGACGCTTGTTTGGTCATCGGGAAGGATGCGCCGCATGTCCACCCAGTCTGCGCCAGACGCCACCCCCCTGCCCGATCCAGAGGCTCTCGCGCTTGCAGCAGACCGGTTGTCACGGGCCCGCATCGAAGAGGCGGCCTTTGCCAAGGCTGACTTGCAAGACGTAATCCGCCACGTCCGGAACAAACGTATCGTCGTCCGCGGCAGGTTGGACGGACATCCGGCCGTTTTTCGTATCTACCTTGGCGCACAGGCCGAATGCACCCGGGACTGGACAGAATTGACCCGCATTTGGCCGCATATGAACAGCGGTTGTCACCGCGTTGCCGCCCCCTTGGCCTGTGCGTTGGAAACCGGGGTCATGACCATTGCCGACATCCCCGGCACACCTTTGCTGCAATGGATTTACCAGGCAAAACCCGAGGACAAACCACGTTACCTTCAACCTGCCGCCAGATGGTTGCGCGCCTACACGGATTGTTCAGAGACCGAAGCGGCCGCGGCTCCGGAAGGCTGGGTCAAACGGGCCGAACGTGCTGCCAAGACACAGGCGTTCAACCGCTTGCGCCGTGTCGAGCGGCCGGTGCTGGCTGAGCTGAAACGCATCTCGCCCTTGCTGGAGGGCGCCACCTGGCGCCACGCCGTCGGACACGGCGATTTCCATCCCAACAATCTTATTGCCGATGGCGACCGCCTGACCGGAATTGATTGCGGCGGATCGCGCCCTGCCCCCATCTACAAAGATATGGCCCGCTTCTTGATGCATATGGGGCGACGCTGTGTGATCCCGTCGGGCGACATGTATCTCGGTGTTGACCGCCTCGGGATCGATGCGTTTGCCGATACTTTCGCCCTGTCCGAGATCGAACGGACCCTGACATTGCCGTTCTTCTTGGCGGTCGAGGCATTGCTGCGCGCCGAAACGCGAAGCCTGCCACACTCGCGCATCAGACGCGCCCGCAAGATGTCGGAGGCCCTGTTGGCGGATTTGGAACGGATCGGGCGCTGACAAATTCCGGTGCCAAGAGCGAATAAAATGTGCGTCTCAGCAGTATGATCAACATGCACGCGTCACAGCGGTTCATTAAGACCTTGAACAGTGCATGCGATATTGATCTTTGGCGATCAGGACCAGACGGATCGTCATGCAAAAACGGGGTCACGGCAACGTGGTGAGACAAAAACCGAAACAAGGATGTGCGGAGCGTCTGTCGCCGTGACAAGTGTGGCGATCATTGGCGCCGGCATAACCGGAACGATTGCCGCGCTCAGCCTTGCGGATGCGGGCGTTCGCGTTGTGCTGTTCGAGGCAGATGACGCCCCGCTTTTGGGGGCCAGCCTTGCCAACGAAGGCAAGGTACATCTTGGGTACGTCTACGCCATGGATACGTCGCTTGAAACGAGTCGACGCATGTTGGAGGGCGCGACCGTCTTCAGGGACATCCTGTGCCGTTGGATTGCGCGTGACGCGATTGAACCGCATCAGTCCCGCCCATTTTTGTATGCCATTCCGAACTCGTCGATGATGAGCGCCGACGCGATCCGTGTCCACTTTTCGCGGGTTTCACAGATGGCGAACGAGGTCGGCGGCGGCCTGTTTCGTTGTGCGAACACAGTGCCGCAAGAAATCGCACCAGCCAAGATGGCACAGTTGTTTGACCCATCCCGTGTACGCGCCGCGTTTCAAACAGACGAACTCGCGATTGACACGCATGCCGTTCGGCGTGGCCTTGTCAGTGCTCTGGCCGCGCATCCACGGATTGAAACGCGTACATCCACTCGGGTGTGCTCTGTCGAGCGCGGCACATCCGCGTTCGAGGTTCTCAGTCAGGCGCAGGGCGTGCAAACCACCGAAACTTTCGATCACGTCGTCAACGCCGCGTGGCAACACCGGTTGGAAATCGACGCAGGGTTCGGTCTTGTTGCCGATCGACCTGTCATACACCGCTACAAGTTCGGTCTTCGTACCGCAGACCCGACGGTGTGCAAGTCGCTGCCACCGGTGACTTTTCTTGTCGGCGAATATGGCGACACGGTCTCTTACGGTGAAAACGCGTATGTTTCTTGGTATCCCGGCGGCATGGTGTCTCAGGAAACCGCGCTTAGCCCGGCGTTTGACCCCGACCGGTTGTCGCCCGTCACGCGGCAGGACATTGCCAAAACCATGCGGCATGAATTGGCCGCACTGATGCCGGGGGCCACCAACGCGCTGAACGATCCGCGCACGCAGTGGGAACTGATCGGCGGCTTCATAACGGCCTGGGGGAAGACAGGGATCAACGACGCGCATAGCGAGTTGCACGCACGCCATGAGGTGGGCGTTCATTCATATGATGGATACCACTCGATCGACACTGGCAAATACACGCTTGGCCCGGCTTGCGGGGTCGAGGTGGCGGCCCGGATTCTGGGATGAGACACTTGGACAGTGCCGCCCAAGTCACCGTCTGCATTCCAGCCTACAAAGCCGGAAGTTTCATCGCCGAGACAGTCAGATCGGTCCTGGGCCAGTCTTATAGCGCCCTGACCCTGCACATCGCGATTGATCCACCCGATGACGGATCACCCGACCTCACATGGTCTGCCCTCTCCCCGTTTCGTGGTGACCGCCGCGTTGTGATCCGCAAGAACCCCAAACGCCTTGGGTGGGCAGGCAACATCAATGCCATGATGGGCCGGATCGAAACCGAGTATTTCGTGCTGTTGCCGCATGACGATCTGTGGACGAAGGATTACCTCGCCAAGTTGGTTCCAATGTTGATGGCACGCCCGGACGCATCCGTCGCCTATGCAGACATGACGACGTTTGGCACACCCAAATCGTTCGATCGAAGCGTCGTTTTGCCATTTGGCGAAAGCCGCGCCATGCACCTGGTGCGGTTTTTTGTAGAAGGTGCACGTGCCATGCCCTGGCGCGGCGTGACGCGCACGTCGTGCCTGTCCGTCACCGATGGGTTCCCACGCGACCCCTACCGCGGTTTCGCGGTGGAATGCGAATATGCTTTGGACCTGTTGCGGGCAGGCGAGGCCTTGCATTTGCCCGAATCGATTTACAGGAAACGCCGGTTTCGACATGAGCGTGTGCCGGCCTCACGCGAGCGATTGACCCTCGCCACAGCCCCAGAGCTGGACCAGGCCTGGCAACGACATCAGCGTCACATGCGGGACAAAATGGAACGGATGATCGCAGCGTTGGATATCCACAAAGACATGGCCGAACTTTGTCGACACGCCGCAACCGCGGCCATGTTGCTACGGCGGCAAAAGATGGTACGCCCCGGGCTGAGCGACACGGAGCGCGCGGGCGTTGACGCGGCAATGTCGGCGTGCCTGAACAACTCTCACCCGCTTGCGCCCGACGTGCATCGCCAGTTGACCAGTGTGTTGGATCAAACAGGCTAGTTGCGATGACCCGAAGGGCGTCACCGACCCTTGAAGAACCCGCCCAGAATACCACGCACGATGCGGCGACCGGTTGTGCCTTTCAGTTCCTTGACCACCACATTCAGAACAGCATCGCCAAAACTCTCGGATTTCTTGCGACTGCGCGAGGATGAACGTTCGACCCGGGTGCCGGAATAGCGCCGGCCTGCGTTGAATTCACGCTCGGCTGCGGATTGTTCCTCGGCTTTGGTCTCTGCCTCTTCGGCCTCCTGCGCAGCTGTCTCGGCACGGCTTGCCAGGATCTCGAAGGCGGATTTACGGTCAAGCACGGCTTCATACTTGCCGGCTACCGGCGACGTCGCCATCACCTGTTTGCGCGCCGCTTCGTCAATAGGCCCAAGCTTGGATGACGGCGGGCGGATGAGGGTGCGTTCAACAATCCCTGGCACGCCCTTGTCCTCCAACATCGAGGTCACGGCCTCGCCCACGCCGACATCGCGAATGGCATCTGCAGTGTCGAAACGCGCATTCGGACGATACGTTTCGGCCGCGCGTTCCAGCGCCTTACGGTCGCGCGCGGTGAATGCACGCAAGGCGTGCTGAAACCGGTTGCCAAGCTGGCCCAGAATATCCTCGGGCACGTCATCGGGGTTCTGGGTGATGAAATAGACGCCCACGCCCTTGGAACGAATAAGGCGCGCCACCTGCTCGACCTTGTCGACCAAGGCTTTGGGGGCATCCTCGAACAGAAGATGCGCCTCGTCAAAGAAGAAGACCAGTTTGGGTTTGTCCGGATCGCCCACTTCGGGAAGCGTCTCGAAAAGCTCGGACAATAACCAAAGAAGGAACGTTGCATAAAGACGCGGTGCACCCATCAGCTTGTCGGCCGCCAGGATGTTGATCTGCCCCCGCCCATCGGGCGCGGTCGTCATCAGGTCAGCCAACTCCAAGGCGGGCTCGGCAAAGAATTGGGCGCCACCCTGGTTTTCCAGCACAAGCAAAGACCGTTGGATAGCCCCGACCGATTGCGGCGAAACATTGCCATATCGCAGGCTAAGCTCGGACGCGTTTTCACCCACCCAGACCAAAAGCGCCTGCAGGTCCTTGAGGTCAAGCAACGGCAAGCCCTTTTCGTCGGATACCCGGAAGGCGATGTTCATGACGCCCTCTTGTGCCTCGGAGAGCTGCATCAGGCGGCTGAGAAGCAACGGCCCCATCTCGGCCACGGTGGCACGCACTGGGTGACCCTGATCACCAAAGAGGTCCCAGAAGGTGACCGGGAACGCATCATAGGTATAGTCGGTGAATCCGATCGTGTTGGCACGTTTGGTGAAGGCGTCATGAAGCTTGAAATCAGCGCTGCCCGCAGCGGCAAGACCAGATAAATCGCCCTTCACATCAGACAAGAACACCGGGACGCCGGCCTCGGAAAACCCCTCGGCAAGGATTTGAAGTGTGACCGTCTTGCCCGTGCCGGTCGCCCCGGCAATCAAGCCATGCCGGTTGGCATATCTGAGCGTCAGGCCCTGCTGTGTGGCATATTCAACGCCACCGCCCCCGATAAATACCTTATTTTCCAAAGCCCTGCCCCTCTGTCTAACTTTTTTCACGGTGTGAACATACTAAGTTAACGATTTCCCGCCAGTATTTATCTTGCTCCTGGCCAGATGTCCTCTTGGCTAAGGAGTGACTTCCTCCCTGTCAGACTTGGCCGCGCCTTTGGGTGCGGCCCTTTTTTCGGGTCTAGATCCGGCCAATATCCTCTTTTCCCGTCATTTTCTCAGGTTACGCTATTTTTTAGCGTTCGGCTGTTGACGGCTTAACAGAACTGCCCTAGCGTCGCGCTCAATGAATAAGTCGGCCAGTCCGGCAGGGAGAACGTGGGAAAGAGACCGTGAGGTCTCTTTCCCTGTTTCTGGGGGCACCTTTCCCTCGCATCATCCTAAAACACGACCCCGGAAGATGGGCGGAAAACCGCCTTGCAACACTGGCACGGCTAGGGTTTTATCCTGACACGCGCGACCGACCATGATAGAGCGCGCCAGACTTTGACCTAAGCCTGTAACGGGGAACACATGCCCACATTTTTGCGTACTCTGCCTTTCATTGCCCTGCTCGCCATGGGAACGGCCGTGAGCGGTCAAGAGACGACCGAAACGGACACCGAAACCACCACAGAAGACACCCCGCAAACAGAAGAGCCAACGACCGAAACCACGCAAGAAGACACCGGAACCGAGGAAAGCGATCCTTCGTCCGAGCTTGATCTGGGCCGTGCGGTCCAAGAAGATCCGTCCTACATAAAGGAAGAATATGGCGCGTGGCAGCTTCAGTGTTTCCGCACGGAAACCGGCGAAGATCCATGCCAGATGTACCAGTTGCTGCGTGAAGAAGCCGGCAATCCAGTGGCCGAGTTCAGCTTGTTCAAACTGCCCGGCAACAACCAAGCCGTGGCCGGGGCCACGATCGTCGTGCCACTGGGCACGCTTTTGCCAGAGGGTTTGAAACTGTCGGTCGATGGCGGCACTGCCAAGGGTTACAACTTTTCGTTCTGCTCTCTGACGGGCTGTTTTGCGCGGATTGGGTTCACCGACGCGGATATTGCGGCGTTCCGCGCCGGAGCCAATGCCAGACTGACCATCGTGCCCGCACAAGCACCTGATCAAACAGTCGACATCTCGGCGTCATTGAGCGGGTTCACGGCGGCCTACAACGAAGTATCCGTCGTCGAAAACTAAACGCTCAATCACCGCACATTGTAAAAGCGCCGCCTGTTCCGGGCGGCGTTTCTCTTTTTGTGGGGTGGACGCCGTCGGCTTGTGGAATGGACGCCGTCAGCAAAATTCCGCGCGTGCGAGACCGTCAAGTTAGACCGCCTAACTTTTCACTTGCCAAGGCACCATACCGACGCGAGTGATGGCACTACAGGCAAAAAATTTTAAATGGAGACTCGTTATGCCCGCAACATTCGGACATTCTCAACTCGCGCAGATTTTAGGTGGATGCGCCCTGTCGGCAATTCTGGCTATACCGACTGAAACACAGGCCCAAGGCAGTTTTATAGGCGTGGGCGTCGGCACCGGACCCGACTACGACGGATCAAACGATTATGACACGATCCCACTGGTCTTCGGCCAATTCGACCTGGGCGGTTCAACCCTGCAATTGCGCGGTCTTGGGGCAAGGATCGAATTGCCCCTGTCGCAACGCGTTACGGGCGGACCTGTTTTTCGCTATCGTTTTGGTCGGGATGATGATGTCAGCGATGTGCGTGTCGCGCGCCTGCCAAACATTGACGACGCGATCGAGCTTGGCGGGTTTTTGCGCTTTCAAACACCGTTGGGTGCGTCGCAATCCACACTGGGCTTTGCCGAAGTCGAATTGCTGGCAGATGTCAGCGATGCGCATGACGGCGTTATTGCCAACCTGGATTTTGGCATCAGCACAAGACCCAGCCCGCGGCTGGGTCTGTCGCTCAGCACCAACATAACCTTCGTGAACGACAATTACGCGGACACGAATTACTCGATCAGTGCCGCGGGATCGGCGGCGTCAGGTCTGGGCGTGTTCAATGCTGATGGCGGGTTGCACGCCGTTGGCCTGAGTCTGCGGGCAAACTACCAATTGACGGATCAATGGGGATTGGTCGGCATCGTGTCTGTGCAGGAACTTTTGAACGACGCGTCCGACAGCCCAGTGGTCAGCGTCGCGGGGTCCAGCACGCAAGCGGTTGCCGGGTTTGGTCTGACCTACAGCTTCTAAAGGCCGGAACGGCACGCCATTCATTCTTTGACGGATCAGCGGCGGGCGCGACCAAGCAAAACGTTAGAACAAAGCGGGTTCTCAAACCAAGCATAGGCGTACTCTTCTTCACGAAAGGGTACGCCAAACCAAAGCCAAATACCGGATGGTTTCAAAGTTTGGCTGGTCAAGAGAACCGCTTGAGCGCCAACACAGCATTCAGACCACCAAAGGCAAACGCGTTCGACAAGGCCACGTCGACCGAAGCCTCGCGCGCCTGGTTGGGCACCACATCCAGCGCACATTCCGGATCCGGTTCTTCATACCCGATGGTGGGCGCGATGATCCCGTCACGCAGCGCCATGATGCAGGCCAACAGCTCGACCGCGCCCGTGCCACCAATCAGATGTCCGTGCATGGACTTGGTGGACGAAATCATCAGACGGTCGGCATGGGTGCCGAACACGTCGGCCACCGCGGCGCTTTCGGTCTTGTCGTTGGCCGCTGTCCCGGTGCCATGCGCGTTGATATAGCCCACCTCCGTCGGATTGATCCGCGCGTCCCGCATAGCGCCCGCAATGGCACGCGATGCGCCTTGTTTAGACGGCATAACGATATCGGCGGCGTCGGAAGACATGGCAAATCCGCCAACCTCTGCGAGTATGTCGGCACCACGTTTCCTGGCGTGCTCCAACTCTTCGAATACGAAGATGCCGGCACCTTCCCCCTGAACCATTCCATTGCGGTTGGCCGAAAACGGGCGGCAACCGTCCTTGGACATCACGCGCAGCCCCTCCCACGCCTTCACACCTCCGAAGCAAAGCATTGATTCAGACCCGCCTGTCAGCATCACAGGCGTCAACCCGCCATGGACCATCTGAAAGGCTTGTGCCATCGCATGGTTCGACGACGCACAGGCAGTCGAGACCGTGAAGGATGGCCCCTTCAGGTTGAATTCCATCGACACGTGGCTGGCCGCTGCATTGTTCATCAGCTTTGGCACGACAAAGGGATGCACGCGGTTCTTGCCCTCTTCGTAGACGGAGCGGTAATTCTCGTCCAGCGTGGTCATTCCACCGCCCGAATTGCCAAGAACCACCCCCGAACGCGCGGCCAACTCGCCCGAGAACTCAAGCCCGGATTGTGCAATCGCCTCGCGCGCGGCGATCAAGGTAAACTGCGTGAAGCGATCATAGAGCGACAGTTGTTGGCGGTTGAACCTGTCCGTGGGCTCATACCCGCGCACCTGCCCGCCGATCTTGATGTTCAACCGCTCTACGTCGGGGATATCAAGCTCGCCAATGCCGCAGCGCCCTTCGCGCATAGCCTCAAGCGTGTCGGGGACACAATTACCAAGCGCATTGATGGTACCTGCGCCTGTGATGACAACCCGCTTCACGCGTTTTGTTCCGCCACAAGCTTTTCAATGCCGGTGATGATCGAGGCGACAGAGGAAATGTCAAAATCGCTTTCTTGAGGGGCGTTGGCGTTAAAGGGCACGGAAATGTCGAAGGCTTCTTCGATCGCAAAAATGCTTTCAACAACGCCAAGGCTGTCAATGCCAAGATCCTCAAGCGTGCTGTCCATCGTCACGTCTGACGGCTCCAGCACGGCCTGTTCCGCGATGATGTTGATGACACGGTCTTTGGTATCCATGTCCGAACCCCCGTTTTCGTCCGTCAGTGATTTATTCACTCTGTTCGGATTTTGAAACAGCTTTCTTAAGGTCACCTACATCAGAAAACAGCCGTTTGAGCCGACGCATACCTTTGAAGACCTCCATCGTGGTCTCCATTTTCATGGCAGGATACCCCAGCATCACACGGCCTGCGGGCACGTTCGACAACACCTTGGTGCCCCCCCCGGTGATCACGTTGTCACCGATAAAGATGTTGTCGCTGACGCCGGTTTGCCCGGCCAGAACCACGTTGTTGCCGATCCGCGCCGATCCTGCGACACCCACCATCCCGCAAAGCAGACAATCATTGCCGATCTCCACATTGTGGCCAATCATGACGATGCTGTCGATTTTCGAGCCGTTACCGATACGCGTATCGCGGATCGTGCCTCGGTCCACGACGCAATTTGCACCCAGCTCGACATTGTCGCCGATGCTGACGCTGCCCAGACTGTGAATCCGGGTCCAAGCCTGTGATTGCGCATTGGCTTCGGTTTCGGATCCCAGTGTCTGACGCGCGGCCTCGACACCAGAGGTGTCAGGGGTCACATACGAGAACCCGTCGCCCCCGACCGCCGCACCTGGCTGAGCAATGAAGTCTTTTCCGATCTTGACCCGCGCCCCGATCCGCACGCCTTCCCGCAAAAAGGCGTTCTGGCCAAGCACGGCTTGGGTTCCCACGAAAGCCTGCGGTCCAATTGTTGACCCCGCCCCGATCGATGCACCGGCACAGATGACGGCCAGCGGACCAACCGATACGCCCTCGCCCAATTTGGCGGTCTCATGCACAACGGCGGTGGGGTGAATGCCGTCCTCCCATCCCTGCCCCGGATCGAACATCCGTGTCAGGCCAGACATTGCGTAGCGCGGGCGCGGAAACACGATGGCTGCTTTCAGGCCCATGGCGGCCCAATCGGCCCCATCCCAGACAAGCGCGGCCACAGCGCCGCTGGTTGCCAGCGTGTCGGCATATTCGGGTTTCATGGCCAGTGCCAAGTGACGCGGGCCTGCATCTACCGGTTCGGCAACGCCGTCCACCTCAATATCAACGGCGCCCAGGGCATGGGCCCCAAGCGCCGTCGCGATCTGCTCAATCGTGTAGGACATGGATACCCCCTTCTTCGGGGATCCGTTTAGCCCCGAACGTCGTTCAGCGAAACCCCTGCTTGTTGCAGAGCGCCCCAAATTCGCGCGTCCCGTCCGTAGATGTCACGCCGATAGTTGGTGTGCCCCTTGGCCGCGGTGAACGCTGTACGGTAGATAATGTGCACCGGCACCTTCTTTTCCAACTCCACGCGGGTCTCACGACCCGTGTTCAGCTTGGCCTGAAAGAAGGCCTCGGGATTATCCTCTTGCACAGCCAGCAACTGATACGCGAAGTCAAAAGGTTGCTGAAGCCTGATGCACCCATGGCTATAGGCGCGAGTTTCGTGGCTGAACAGGTTCTTGGACGGCGTGTCGTGCAAGTAGATATTGTACTTGTTCGGGAACATGAACTTCACCAGCCCAAGCGCATTTCGCTTCGAAGGTGGCTGCTTGATCGCGAATGGAAAGTTACGCGCGTTGTACGCTGCGAAATTGATCCGCGAGCGGCTGACCACCCTGCCCCGGCGATCAACCAGCTTCAAGTGCCCGGCGGCGTTCCTGTTCCGCTTCATCTGCGGCAGGTATTCCTTGACGGCGATCGAGCGCGGAACATGCCACGTGGGATTGATCACCATGAATTCCATCTCATCGGAAAACTCCGGGCTTTCGCGCCCATCCTTGCGGGCACCGATCACCGCACGGGTGCGGAACGTCTCGTGGTCGTTGTCCATGATGCGGGCGCTGAAATCCGTCAGGTTGACCAGAATGTGGCGGCTGCCCTTGCCGGTCGGCAGGTTGAGCCAACGCTCACGCTCCATCGCCACGACCACGGATTTCAGTCTTTCGCTGGCCGAAACATTGATTTCCTTGATCGTACCCGCGCCGGCCTCGCCATCGGCGTCCAGGCCGTGGTTCATCTGAAACTGCTGCACCGCTTTGCGGATGCGTGCGTCATAGCTCTGCGTGGCTGTGCGGTCCAGGTACCCCATCGCCATCAAACGATTGCGAAGCGCCACAACGGCCGGACCCGTGGCACCCGGTTTGAGCGACTTGGCGGGCACAACTTCGCCCCATCCGCCAAGCGAGATCAGATGCTCTAGACGCATCTTCTCTTTCATCAGGCGCTTGTATTCGTTTGTTCCGGGGGCAAGCCCCTGAAAAAACTTGCGCGGATCGCTTGCGGTCAAACTCGTCAACAGAAGCTTGGCATCGCGCTTGGTTATGTCACGCTTGATCCCGCTGACAACACGCGACGGACTTAGCACACCGCCCTGCATGTCCTGCGCCAGTGTCACGAACGTCTTACTCATGGCGACTTCGGCAAGCCCCAAGTCGCGCGGGCTGCGCGCGTCGCGCAACAAATCCATCAACCCGTCAGCATCGTAACGTGGCGCCGGCAAGCCATGGTTCTGGGCATTCTGCAGCGCTTGGAACAAGGCGATGCGGCGCGCCTTGTCATCGTCACCACCGGTCCAAACGCCGTTGTAGCCGTTTGTCTTGTAGAACTCCGCAAGTTCGCGGTCTTCTGCCGCGGTTTCGGCCACAGCCTGCTTGAATGCGGTGACCTGCGCCTCAGCTGCGTTTGGCGCGACAAAAGAAAAAAACAACAACGCGATGGCCGTCATGAAAGAAGCAAAATATGTCATCAAATGCCGTACGGGCCGCGCACGATACATGTGGATCTCCGTCATCAAATACCCCTGAATGTGCAAAAACCGTGCACAATCCATTTGTCCCAAGGCCCGTAAGCCAAGTCCAATCACAATTGCTTTTGCACGGAAAATAGACCGCGTGTTGCACCAACGCTGCATCTGACTGCTCGCCATTTGGCCACGCTTCATGAGATTTTGCGCAGTTTTTTGCCGAAATACGTTGAAACCATTCGATGGAATATTTTCACCCCTTGGTAAGTGATTCTTGATATGGCATAACGATCACGCATCTGGGGATGAGATGGCAGAGCTGCTGATCAAAGCGGCAAACAGGTAAGCGACGGGACAGGCGCTAAAAAAATGAACAAAAGTGGCTCTACGAGCATAACGCGTCGCGCGTTATTGGGTGCATTTGCAGCAACTACAATCACGGCGGCTCCGACTTTTTCCAACGCAGCAGGCTTCTTACGCGGTGCAGGTGACATCCGACGCCTCAAAATGGCGTCTCCGCGTACAGGCGAAAAAATCGACACAATCTACTGGATCGAAGGCGAATACATCAAAGATGCGGTACGCGAGGTGAACTTGTTCATGCGCGACTGGCGCACCAACGATGTGTACAACATCGATTTGCGAACCGTCGACATCATGGCCGCCGCACACAACCTGTTGGATGTCAAAGAACCGTATTTGCTTCTGTCGGGTTATCGCAGCCCGAAAACCAACGCGATGCTGCGGTCCCGATCGCGCGGCGTTGCTAAGAATTCCCGCCACATGCGCGGCCAGGCCGCAGATTTGCGGCTAAGCTCTCGTTCTGTAACTCAGATGTATCGTGCCGCTGTGGCGTGTCGCGGCGGTGGCGTCGGCCGCTACTCGGGCTCCAATTTCGTCCACATGGATTGCGGCCCGGTCCGCAGTTGGGGACGCTAAGGTCTCTCTCTCCTCCAAGGTTACATGTTCCAATGGAATGCACCGGTCCAGATCAGGCCGGTGTTTTTCATTGGCGGTGTTCAACGGCCGCAAATGATCAAACTGTGACGAACAAGACCGTAAGCTTCTGGCGATCCATTTTTTGTTGCCACATCGGTAGACCGCACCCCACAACACGGCGCTCAACCGATCAAGCAGACGCGGGATTTCAGCCACCAGCTTTGGCAACCAGACATTGACGTTGCACAACCGGAAAGACTATGCCAGTCAGATTTTGACCCCACCGCCGGGGACGAGAGGAAACCCAAAAACCCTGGTTTGGAATGCAATATCAATAGGTTTTCGATGGACCAGTCTCAGATCGCTGAACTCTATGACCGCCATGCCAAACCCGGCTATGGCGCCGTAAAGCCGGACGAGCTCGCCTTTATTCAAAGCCTGATCGCAGAACACAAACCCAAAAGCTTCATCGAAGTGGGCATGGCCTCTGGCTTGTCGACCGGTTTTATTGCGTTGTTCATGGAACAACATGGTGGTGAACGGCTGGTGTCGATTGATCATGATGATACGTTCTTCGGCGATGCCAGCAAGCCAAACGGTTTCCTGGTGCCGCAGCTTTACAACGGTCAAGATCTGAACTTGGAGTTGATCAAGCATAAGGTCGCCCCGGATTTACAGAAAAACGACGGCGACTTTGACATGGCTTTCATTGATGCCAACCACCATCACCCGTGGCCTGCAATCGACATGATGTGTCTCTACCCGCGCATGACCGGCCCCAAGATCATGTTGCACCATGACCTAAAACTTTTTGCCAATCGCAGCGGTGGGCGCGGGATTGGACCCAAGTATCTGTTCGACCAGTTTCCAGAAAGTCATCGGCTGCTTTCGGATGCAAACAACGGCAACATCTTTGCCGTCGACCTCAACATCGACCGGGATCAGTTCGAAAGCCTTCTGACCGGGTTGTTCAGTCTTCCGTGGAGCGCGTTTCCACCACTTAGTCCTGAGCAGATCAAGAAAGTTCGGGGGGTCCTGAAGAAACACTATTCCGATGCCCTTCAGGATCATTTCCAAGCTTGTGCCAAAACACATAACAAACGCCCCCAGAGCGGCGGTGACTTGGACAGGATGGCGCGGGACATGCAAGTTCTAAAACAGAAAATGGAGCGCGTTCAGATTCATCTTGGGCAGGTTGTCAAAGAAACCCGCAAACTCGATGAACGCACCGCAGCCGTGCATGAGATGGTTCGCAAAGGCATGCTTCGCCGTATCCTAAGCCGGATCTCACGCGGCACGCGTGCCCGGACGGCGCCTAAAGGTCAGACAAACGATCCCTGAAACCTGCCGCTTGCCGCACCTCTGGTGCCTGCAAACAATCCCTCAGGTTTTCCTGGACCTGACGTCTTGGTCCATCGCCAAGCCCGCATCGGTGTCTACCCCAACTTAGCCAATCGCGCGTCGCGCAATCGTGCGAAATCATCTCCGGCGTGGTAAGACGACCGTGTCAGAGGTGTCGCCGAGACCATCAAAAACCCTTTGCCGTAAGCCGCCTTTTCGTAGGCGGCGAATTCGTCGGGATGCACGAAACGATCCACCGCATGATGTTTCGGTGTCGGCTGCAGGTACTGACCAATCGTCAGGAAATCGATGCCCGCCGCGCGCATATCGTCCATCACCTGGTGCACGGACTGGCGATCTTCGCCCAGCCCCACCATGATCCCGGATTTGGTGAACATGCTTGGGTCAAGCTCTTTGACACGCTGAAGCAAACGCAGGGAATGAAAATACCGCGCGCCGGGGCGCACTTCGGGATATAGTCCCGGCACGGTTTCAAGGTTGTGATTGAATACATCCGGCCGCGCCTCGACAACGGTTTCGATCACGCTGGGATCGCAATGCAGAAAATCCGGCGTTAGAATTTCGATCGTGGTCGCGGGGGATCGGTGGCGGATGGCGCGAATTGTCTGGGCGAAATGCTCGGCCCCGCCATCCTTGATGTCATCGCGATCGACGGATGTGACCACGACGTGATTAAGCCCCAGCTTTTCGACCGCCGCCGCCACGCGGCCCGGTTCGAACGAGTCCAAATCCTCGGGCGGTTTACCAGTGGCGATGTTGCAGAACGTGCAGGCGCGCGTACAAACCTCGCCCATGATCATCATCGTTGCATGCCCCTGTGACCAGCATTCTCCCGCATTGGGACAGCCAGCCTCTTCGCACACGGTGACCAGTTTGTGCTCGCGAATGATTTTGTGGGTGTCGCGGTAGCCCTTGCTGGTTGGGGCTTTTACGCGGATCCAGTCCGGCTTTTTCGGCTGTGCGTTATCGGGCCGGTGAGCCTTCTCTGGATGACGCTGCTCGGGTAGCTTGATGTCTCGCACAAAAATTTCCCCGCAAATACTTTGGTAACCTTACCTATTTATAAGTCACTGCGGTGGGAAGTACCAGTTCTGCAACCCTGCCATGCAGCGGTAGTGGCACGTTTAACAAGTGCCCACCTCCTTTTTTCAAGGTTTGCCAGTTTTTGGCCCGCGCACCCCCACGCGGGCCTTTTTTCTCTTTTAGATCGTTGGCTTAGCCCATCAATCCAGCAGAGTCGCCCAGGTCATCATAGTGCCGCTTCAGCCGTTGCAAGGCGATGCGCAGCACGATTTTGCCCGATCGCGCGGACCATCCCATGCTTTTTTCGGCAGTCTCGAGCCCTTCAAGAAGGCAGCAACAGCGCAACACCACGTCCCCAAGGCCCGGACCAAGATCGCTCAGCGCGCCAAGCACACGCGTTCGCGCCACTTTGGATCCGCCGGATGCCGTTTCCGCAACGGCGATCGGCGCCTCGCCTGTCAGATATTGATCCCAGATCTGACCGTCGCGTGCAGTCATCTGCGCCATTTCGAAATCCTCGCGCAGGCGTTCACCCGCACGCACCAGAACCTCGGACAAGAACCGTTCGCCATCCCGGTCGCGGCGACGGGCCAGCAAAGTCAGTGGCGTCTCGGCCTGGCCATACCGCACACGACGGCGGCTGGAGTTTGCATCCGTGCTCTCGTCTTCCGGGACGTCACCCAAAAACTCGGCGCGGCTTTCACTGAATCCTGAGGCTTCGTTCTCGGCATCGGCCATCAACTGGCCCAGGGCCGTCCGCCCGGCGGTTGTGATGCGGTAACGCGAAATCCGACCGGGCGCGTCGCATGTGATCCAATCGTTCAGCGCCATGGCTTCCGCGATATCCCGGTCCACAACAGCCGTGCGGTTTGAACCGGCTTCGGTCTCGCGGACAACAACGGCCTTGTCCATTTCCGCGGCCACGGCCAGAACGGCGCCCTTTTCACACAGGCGTCTCAATACCCGGCGCGCCTCTCGGCTCAAGCGGTCCTTGGTCAAAGTGGGTTCATCATCATTGGGTATTGGCAGCGCGGTCATCCGTGTCTCCTTTTTGGACGAACCGGCGTGATCCTCTGAAACCACATGCGAGCCGAGGCGGCGCAGCGCCTCATCGACCAACATATCGTCACGGCGCGCCTCAAAGGCGCGCACCTGGCGGGAGACAGTCGAGGCGTGGCATCCGGATTTACGAGCCAAAGCCCGGATCGACGCGCCCCCTTCGGTATGGGCAAGATAATTCAGTGCCGCCTTCGGCACCCAAGATAGTTCTCGGGCGACGGGATATCCCGCCGCTTGACCGTTCCGCATCTGTCACCCTCCTAAACCTGGTCTCTTGCTTAAGCGGACCAGTATTTTCCCCAGAGCATCCACAGAAGTATCCACAGACGGAATACAACCTATGGGTGAAAGTGTTACCAGTTCGTTAATTTACACTCATACTGGCAACAATGGTTCTCAAAGCGTAAACAATTAAAAAGAGCACCGTCCGCAGAAATCAAACAAAGCGCAACGCCCGTTTAGGTTGTGTCATGCAGGTGGCAGAAACCAACAGGAGACCTGCCATGACTGATCTGCTCAGTGTACTTGATGCCATCAAACGTCCGCGGTTGCTTATCAATGCAGCGCGTATAGGAATGCCTGAATATCGCCGCGAAGCACATTTGCCGCGCCACCTTGGTGACGCACAATTGCCACGCAGCAGCGTCGCGCTGGAGCGTTTGATCGAAATCGAATCGGATCTTAATGATCGGCGACGTGGCCGCACGGCGGGATATTCCGCCGCGCGCCACGTTGACGTATTGATCGCGATGATGGGCGAAGCGCGAATCCTGCGCGCCGCGGATCGCCCGTTTTCCTAGGTGAAGGCGTCGGGCATCGAGGCCTTCTTGTCTGCTACATATTCATCCAGTGCGTCTGAAATGGCAGGGTCCAAAGCAGGTTGTTGGTAATTGGCCAGCATCATGTCGACCTTGGCATTGGCAAGCGTCATTGTATCACGCGCGCCTTCTTCGGCCCATGTTTCAAACGGCTTGTAATCCAGCAATTCGGACCGCCAGAAGGCGGACTTGAAATTGGATTGCGTATGCGCGCATCCCAGGTAGTGGCCCCCCGGCCCCACCTCGCGGATGGCATCCATCGCCTGACCGTTCTCATCCACGCTAACCCCTTTGGCCAGGTGGTGAAGGATGCCCAACTGATCCGCGTCCATCACGAATTTCTCGAAGGACGATACCAACCCGCCTTCAAGCCAACCGCAGGAGTGCAACATGAAATTCACCCCCGACAAAAGACCCATGTTCAGACTGTTGGCAGTCTCAAAGGCGGCCTGCGCATCGGGCAGTTTCGATCCCGTGAAAGACCCCGCCGAGCGGTATGGCAGCCCCAACCGACGGGCCAGTTGCCCTGCCCCATAGGTGATATGTGCCGCTTCGGGCGTACCGAAGGTGGGTGCACCGCTGTTCATGTCGATCGAGGTCACGAAGGTGCCCATGATCACCGGTGCACCGGCACGGCACAACTGGTTATAGGCAATGCCCGCCAGCACCTCGGCCAGCACTTGCGTCAAGGTACCCGCCACCGAAACCGGCGCCATCGCGCCGCCAACGATAAAGGGCGAGACGATACAGGCCTGGTTGTTCTGGGCGTACACCTCCATCGCGCCCATCATCACATCGTCAAATGTCAACGGAGAGTTGATGTTGATAAGTGACGTCATCACGGTGTTGTCTTGTACGAAATCCTTGCCGAACAGGATGCCGCACATGTCAACGCTGTCTTGCGCACGCGAGGGCTCGGTCACCGAGCCCATGAAGGGTTTGTCGGACAAAACCATATGGGCGCGAAGCATGTCGAGATGGCGTTTGTTGACCGGAATGTCGGTGGGTTCGCACACCGTGCCGCCCGAATGGTGCAGCCACTTGGACATGTAACCCAGTTTTACGAATTTCTCGAAATCGTCCATCGTGGCATAGCGACGGCCACCATTGAGGTCGCGCACGAAAGGCGGGCCGTAGACCGGCGCGCAAACCATGTTTTTGCCACCGACCACGACACTGCGCTCGGGGTTGCGCGCATGTTGGGTGTATTCGCCGGGGGCCGTCTTGATCAGCTGACGGGCGAGACCACGAGGAATGCGAACACGCTCGCCGTCGATGTCGGCCCCGGCGTCTTTCCACCGCGCAAGCGCGCCGGGGTTGTCCACGAAGTTGACGCCGATCTCTTCCAGGACGGTTTCGGCATTTTGCTCGATGATCTCAAGCGCCTCATCGTTCAGGATTTCGAAATTCGGAATGTTGCGTTCGATGTATTTCGCGGTCTCGAAATGGATGGCGGTGCGTTCGGCGCGCCGTGCGGCGCCGCCGCCTCCCCGTCCGCGTCTGCGGGCTGCTGCTTCGGACATGTTCTTATATCCCCAAGAATGACTTTCACGCCCACCTTTGGCGCGGCTTCATCGGTTTTAGCGTAGCTGCAGGGCGCTCCAGAGGAAAAATTCGCCATTTGAGGCGCACTTGCGACATGGCGATGCGATTAGAAGGGTAGTCGCAGAAAGATAGAATGCCCGTCGCGTGCGGTCTCCTGCCACCCCAGGTGGTTATAAAAGGCCAGCGTGTCCGTCATCCCTGCATGCGTGACAAGCGTGAGCCCAGCCTTGCCTTCGGTTTTGGCGACCATCGTTGCATGGTCCAGAAGTCTGCGGGCGACCCCCTGCCCGGCATGATCGGGATCAACCGCCAAATTGATCAGTTTCGCGATTGGCCCCTCCAAACCCATGATCAAGAATCCCGCGATTGTGCCGGATAGCTCGACGACATAGCCGGTATTCTCCCGGAGGTCCTCGGCCATACCGATTACGACATCGGGCATCCCGTCCAATTGCACCAGCGCCTCGGCATAGGCACGCCGGGCACACTCCTGCATCGCCGGGACGTCCGACAAATGCGCTTTTCTCAATCTGACCGGTTCCATGGCAATCTCCATCGCAGGGATCGCTAAGCCTTGCGTCCACTGCGCCCACATCCTACTAGGCAAATATGATTGATGCATCCCATGACCGCCTTCTGATCATCGACTTTGGCAGCCAGGTCACGCAGCTGATTGCGCGCCGCCTGAGAGAGCTGAACGTCTATTGCGAAATCCACCCGTACCAGAATGTGACGGATGCCTTTCTGGCCGAATTCAAGCCCAAGGCGATGATATTTTCAGGTGGTCCCGACAGCGTGGTGCGTCCCGGCAGCCCCCGCCCGCCGGCGTCCGTGTTCGACCTTGGCGTGCCAATCCTTGGCATTTGCTATGGGCAGCAGGTGATGATGCAGGAGCTTGGCGGCCGGGTAGAGGGCGGCAAGATTTCGGGCGGTGGCGGCACGGCGGAATTTGGCCGCGCGTTCGTCAGCCCCACGGCGGAAAAGCTGTCGCTGCTCGACGGATGGTTTGCAAGCGACGCCGACCGCGAGCAGGTCTGGATGAGCCATGGAGACCATGTCAGCCAGCTGGCCCCCGGCTTCAAGGTGTTCGGCACCTCGCCCAATGCGCCCTATGCGATCACCGCCGACCCCGCGCGCCACTTCTATGCGGTGCAGTTTCACCCCGAGGTCCATCACACGCCAAACGGCAAGATGATTTATGAAAACTTCGTGCGCCAAGCCGGGTTCACCGGTGATTGGACCATGGGGGCCTACCGCGAAGAAGCGATCCGCAAGATTCGCGACCAAGTAGGTGACCGTCAGGTGATCTGCGGCTTGTCGGGCGGCGTTGACAGTTCGGTCGCGGCCGTGCTGATTCACGAGGCAATCGGTGATCAGTTGACCTGCGTGTTCGTGGATCATGGCCTGCTGCGGATGAATGAAGCGGATGAAGTTGTTTCGATGTTCCGCGACAACTACAACATTCCGCTGATCCACGCCGACGAGTCCGATCTGTTTCTGGGCGAGCTTGACGGCCAAAGCGACCCCGAAACCAAGCGAAAAATCATCGGCAAGCTCTTTATTGATGTGTTCCAGAAATACGCCAGCGAGATCGAGGGCGCCGAGTTTCTGGCCCAAGGCACGCTGTATCCGGACGTGATCGAGTCCGTCAGTTTCTCGGGCGGGCCATCTGTCACCATCAAGTCGCACCACAATGTTGGCGGGTTGCCGGAAAAAATGGGGCTCAAGCTGGTCGAGCCATTGCGCGAACTGTTCAAGGACGAGGTCCGCGCGCTTGGTCGAGAGTTGGGCTTGCCCGACAGTTTCATCGGGCGTCACCCATTTCCCGGCCCTGGGCTGGCGATCCGGTGCCCCGGCGAGATCACCCGTGAAAAGCTTGAGATCCTGCGCAAGGCAGATGCGGTCTATATCGACCAGATCCGCAAACATGGTCTTTACGACGAGATTTGGCAGGCTTTTGTCGCCATCTTGCCAGTGCGCACTGTGGGTGTGATGGGAGACGGGCGTACCTATGATTATGCCTGTGCGTTGCGCGCCGTGACCTCGGTGGACGGGATGACGGCAGATTACTATCCGTTCAGTCACGAGTTTCTTGGCGAAACCGCCACCCGCATCATCAACGAGGTGCCCGGGATCAACCGGGTGACCTATGACATCACCTCGAAACCACCTGGCACAATCGAATGGGAATAATCCGAGGTCACTCTGAGCTTGTTGAAAGCTATCAAGAGTGCTGCGTAAAGCTATAATTTAAATCACTTTTCCTCCATCCTCACCACCAAAAATTTCTGTGCGATATCGCCACATTTCGCTATGGTAATTGTCTGAACAGACACCGGGAAACACGTGTCATTGGACGGTGTGGATAATCAGGGCTGTTTCTTGCGAACACTTTGAAGTCTGTACTGACCACCGATACGAAATTTTCTGCTCCGCAAAAGGAACTGCTCCGCTGCTGTCGGATGCTGCTGGAAGGTAGTTTCTGCCGCCATCTCGAACTCATCAAATTTTTTTTGATGGCAATGGCATCAAACATGACAGGGATGCTGACGTCTGCACGGCGCTACGGCTGCGAGACATTTCGGGAATACCCGAGCTGATCATTTGGAACCTCTTTCTTGATGATCTGCGTGCGATACGGCTTTGCCCAAGAGGAGGGTCAAGCAGAAAAATTCTGGTACGCTTCCTATCCGGTTCAAAAAAATCTACATATACGCCTTGACCCTCCAGTAACTGGAAGCCCCATGTCTCGGTCAGACGTGACCATCCGGGAGTGACGCAATGACAGCCAAAAATGTCTACACCTTCGAGGTAGAGGGTATGAACTGCGCCTCTTGCGTGGGTCGAGTAGAAAACACACTGAAGCGCATCGAAGGTCTGACAAATGCAAGCGTGAATCTTGCGAGCGAGAAAGCGACTGTTTCTGGACCCGCCTCGGCGAACGCCGTCAAGGACGCACTGGATGCGGCGGGCTATCGTGCCAGAACCAATGTATTCAACCTATCCATTGAAGGCATGACCTGTGCCTCTTGTGTTGGCCGCGTCGAAAAGGCGCTGGCCGACGTGCCCGGCGTTGTCGAGGCCTCTGTCAATCTCGCTTCTGAAAGCGCTACGGTCACTGCGCTCTCTGGTAGCGTGCAAATGGCGGACCTCAGTGCCGCCACGGCAGCGATCGGTTATCCCGCAAAGGCCAGAGACACAGCCACAGCGGATCGGTCAGACCACAAGGCGGAAGAGATCACGCATCTGCGACGCATGACGTTGCTGGCGGCGTTTCTGACTCTGCCCGTGTTCATTCTGGAAATGGGCAGCCATGTTGTGCCTGCAATCCACCATTGGATCACCACGAATATCGGCATGCAAAACAGCTGGCTAATCCAGTTTATCTTCACCACGGTTGTGCTCGCCTGGCCGGGGATCAACTTTTACCGCAAAGGTTTTCCGGCGCTCTTCAGGGGTACACCCGACATGAACAGTCTGGTGGCCATTGGCACGTCCGCCGCCTGGGCTTTTTCGGTTGTTGCGACCTTCTTGCCGGGGCTGCTGCCACCTGACACGCACAATGTCTATTACGAAGCCGCCGCTGTCATTGTGACCCTGATACTGTTGGGCCGTTTTCTTGAGGCCCGCGCCAAGGGGCGCACCGGTGAAGCCATCCGCAAACTGGTCGGGCTACAGGCAAAGACCGCACGTGTCGAACGGGACGGTCGAGTGACTGAGCTTCCAATCGATGAGATTGTCACCGGCGATACCGTCCATGTTCGTCCTGGCGAGAAAATCGCCGTGGACGGCACCGTGCAGCACGGCACCTCCTATGTCGATGAAAGCATGATCACCGGTGAGCCGGTTCCGGTCGAAAAGGTCGAAGGCGCCGAAGTGGTAGGCGGGACTGTCAATGGCACTGGGGCGCTTGTCTTCCAAGCTACGAAAGTCGGTGATGATACGATGCTGGCGCAGATTATCCGCATGGTGGAAGAGGCACAGGGCGCAAAACTTCCAATCCAGGATTTGGTCAACCAAGTTACCGCTTGGTTTGTCCCCGCCGTCCTTTTGGTATCGGCTATTACTTTCGTGACATGGCTGTTCCTAGGCCCGGACCCCGCACTGACCTTCGCTTTGATTGCCGGGGTTGCCGTCTTGATCATCGCCTGCCCCTGCGCGATGGGTTTGGCCACACCCACCTCGATCATGGTCGGCACCGGCCGGGCGGCTGAAATGGGGGTACTCTTCCGCAAGGGGTCCGCGTTGCAGACCCTGCATGACGCGCGCGTGGTGGCGTTGGACAAGACAGGGACCCTCACCGCTGGACGGCCCGAACTGACCGAACTCGAAACACACAAAGGCCACACTGCGAATGAAGTGCTGAGACTGGCCGCAGCGGTCGAGGCGCAGTCTGAGCATCCGATTGCCGAAGCCATCGTGCGTGCAGCGCGCGAAGCGTCTCTCGACTTACCATCAACCACATCGTTCAACTCCATCACCGGCTTTGGTGTCGAAGCAGAGGTCGAAGGCAAAACAATCCTGATCGGGGCCGACCGGTTGATGGAACGCGAAGGGGTGGTTCTTGACGACCTTGCAAAGACGGGAACACAGATGGGGCAAAAGGGCCTCTCGCCGCTATACGTCGCGATTGATGGTCAAGCTGCGGCGGTGATCGCTGTGGCGGATCCCATCAAACCCAGCACGCCGGAAACCATTGTAGCGCTGCATGACCTGGGTTTGAAAGTGGCCATGATCACCGGCGACAATCGTGGCACCGCAGACGCAATCGGGCGTGAGCTTGGGATTGATCACGTGGTCGCCGAAGTGCTCCCCGAGGGTAAAGTCGCGGCGCTGGAAAGCTTGCGGCAAGATGGGGCGACGATTGCCTTTGTGGGTGACGGCATCAATGATGCGCCTGCTCTGGCTGTGGCCGATGTGGGTGTTGCCATCGGAACAGGGACCGATGTCGCCATCGAAAGCGCCGACGTCGTGCTTATGTCCGGTGACTTGCGCGGTGTCGTCAATGCCTTCGATGTCAGCCAGCGTACCATGCGAAACATCAAGCAGAACCTGTTCTGGGCATTCGGCTACAACACGTTGCTGATCCCGGTGGCGGCGGGTGTGCTATATCCACTGAACGGAATGCTGCTGTCACCCATCTTGGCCGCAGGGGCGATGGCGTTGTCGAGCGTTTTCGTCCTGTCAAACGCCCTGCGACTTCGCTGGATAAAGCCGGTGTTGAAAGGCGACGACCATTCTGCACAGTCCGTGACACAACTTGCTGCACAGCCGGCCGAGTAAATTGCGCAGCTCACTGCGTTTCAAGAAAGGAAACCGCGATGAACATCGGAGACGCCTCAACACGCTCAGGCTTGCCGGCCAAGACAATCCGCTACTACGAGGATATCGAATTGATCCTGCCGTTGCGTGACAGCAACGGGTATCGAGCTTTCCGTGAAAGCGACATTCACAAATTGACGTTCCTTGGCCGTGCGCGGGCTTTGGGCTTCAGCATCGAAGACTGCCGATCTTTGCTGGCGCTTTGGGAAGATAAGGACCGCGCCAGCGCTGATGTAAGAAGGATTGCCGGGGAAAATTTGAGGATCATCGAAGCCAAAATCAGTGATCTGATTGACATGCGGGACACGCTCAGCCACCTCGTCGAGGCCTGCGCCGGAGATCAACGCCCCGACTGCCCCATTCTGGATCGTTTGAGTGAGTTGGGTGAAGATACCAAAGTCGGCCAAATCGCTGACGATCCAAAAGTTTTCGGCTGACCAATTTGATCCAGTTCCTTGTGCAAAGCATGGGTCTTCTCGCATGGTTGCGGATCAGCATTCGTGTATTGACTGTCCGATCCGTGTCGCGATTGCCCAGTGTTTGCTCCAGAACTGCACGATGCGGCGTTAGGTAGCAAACGCACCAAGGGCTGAGCGGCGATTAAGTCTTTCGTGGTGCTGATTTTAGTCTGGGCGTGCGTCGAAGATTCTCCCGACCGCAATGCTTTCAAGAACAATCTCGTCGTTCGACCTACTATCGAAACTCTCATTGAAAGATTGATGCTCTCCACACAAAACTCCGTCTCCCTCAAAGACTGTTTCATATCGAGGTGTGACCTCTATTATTGCGGTCAGCATAAGTCCGGAAATTCCAGTAACTTGAAGGTCAAAGACTGGTGCCTTGTAGTCTCAAAATGACCGGCCCCACGTGACCGGTTGGGCGTAAAGCTCATTGGATGATCAGCGTTTGGTTCATCGCGCATCTTGGCCCTTTCGATGCCCAGACTAATCCGCTCCTGCGCCAAGCAGCCCGCGTTCAGCCTCTCTTTGAACGATCGTTTGAAGGACAGGATGACGGCCGTGATTCAAGCTTTCTGTTGTTCGGAAAACGCACTATCAATGGCAATGGATCCGGAACGGTTGCTTCCGGGTCGCACGCCACTGTGTTTGTTTGATTTCAACCGCGCAGTTTTCCGACGGTCTGCACAAGTTATCGCAGACAGAACAACAGAATAGATACAATCGAGTGGGAATGATCCAAGAACCTAGCGAGGCCCCGCCACAAGTTTTGCGCGCTGGCCTTTTTATGGTCGGCGCGGTTGTCTCGTTTTCATTGATGGCCGTGGCCGGCCGCGAAGTAAGCTTCGAGCTCGATACGTTTGAAATCATGATGTATCGCAGCCTTGTCGGTCTAGTCATCGTACTGGTCCTGATCGCGGTTTACGGGCGTTTCAACCAGGTTTCGGCACGCTCGCTGAACCTGCATCTGGTGCGAAACGTCTTCCATTTTGCCGGCCAGAACCTTTGGTTTTTCGCGTTGACCATGATTCCATTGGCGCAGGTTTTCGCATTAGAATTCACGACACCGCTTTGGGTGTTGATGTTGTCGCCGCTGATGCTGGCAGAGCGGTTGACACGCATCCGCATCTTGGCCGCGATTGTTGGCTTCATCGGCATTCTGATCGTTGCGCGGCCCAGCCCGGAAACCCTCAACATCGGCACACTCAGTGCGGCCATGGCAGCCATCGGGTTCGCCGGCGCGATCATTTTCACCAAGAAGTTGACCCGGGTTGAACCGTTGGCCGCGATCCTGTTCTGGATGACTTTGACACAAAGCGTTTTCGGACTGATATGCGCCGGGTTCGACGGCGACATCGCCCTACCCTCGATGGCCGCGACGCCTTGGCTGGTGGTGATCGCCTGCTGCGGGCTGATGGCGCATTTCTGTATCACCTCGGCCTTGGCCATTGCTCCGGCCACCCTTGTTACGCCTGTTGACTTCACCCGGCTGCCCGTGATCGCGGTCGTGGGACTGGTTCTTTACAACGAGCCTGTGGACGCTCTTGTGATCTTTGGCGCGATTGTAATCTTTGGCGCGAATTACCTGAACCTGTGGTCTGAAACCCGCAAAAGCTGAACCTCCCGGTTCAGAACAACCCCCAAATGTGTGTTCTTCGCACAACCCTTATTTTCCGTAGCGTAACTGACGCTGCGTCAAAGATTGACCGATGAAGGCGTAACAGTAGTGTGACGGCCATATCTCTGGAGGAGAGGGACAAATGAAGAAAATCGCACTGGCCGCGACCACTCTCGGCCTTGCGACTGGGGTTGCCCACGCGGGCGGCCTTGATCGCAGCTTTACCCCGATCGACCCACTGTTCGAAAAGGGCAATTACGCCGAACTGTCGTTCGGCTTCACCATGCCGGACGTGACCGGCTCTGACCTGCTTGGCAACTCGATCAGCAATGTAGGCGACGACTACGCTCAGGCCGGCGCCGCAGTTAAAATCGACTTCAACGACAAGCTGTCCATGGCACTGATCTACGATCAACCTTACGGTGCGGATGTGCGGTACGGCGGTAACCCTGCAACAACACTGTTGGGTGGCACACGTGCCGATGCCGAAACACATGCCCTAACTGCAGTGGTTCGCTACAAGTTTACCGAACGCTGGTCGGCTTATGGTGGTCCACGCTTCTTGCAAGCCGGTGGCGGGATCACACTGTCGGGCCTCGCTTACGGTCCGTTGAATGGCTACAATGTGGAATTCTCTGGCGCCTCTGGCGCAGGTTACGTGGTAGGTGCCGCGTACGAAATTCCCGACATAGCACTTCGTGCGTCGCTGACCTATCACTCACCGATTGACATCGAATTGGTCACGACAGACACGCTTGGCACGCCTCCGCTGGTCACCAACACCCAACTGCCCCAGTCGTACGAACTGGCGCTGCAATCGGGCATTAACCAAAACACGCTGGTATTCGGTTCGATCCGTTGGGCAGACTGGTCCGTCTTTTCGCTTGACCCGCCTAATCCGTTTGTGCCGAACCTCGCGCAACTGGATGACGTCACCACCTATGAAATTGGTGTCGGGCGTCGATTCACCGACAAGTTCTCGGCCAGCTTTGCTGTATCCTACGAAGACGGTGGCAGCGACGACTTGGTCTCGCCCCTTGCGCCGACCAACGGTCAGACTGCGATCACAATCGGAGGCAAGTACAAGATCAACGATAGTGTCGATCTGTCAGGCGGCGTTCGCTACACGTGGCTGGGCAATGCCCGCCCCGAGACCGGCACCCCGGACACTCCGCGCGGGTCGTTCACCAACAACAACGCGATCAGCGTTGGCTTCAAGCTGGGCTACCACTTCTAAGCACGGTTCTTTCGTAATCTGGAAAACCCCGCCCTTCACTCAGGCGGGGTTTTTCTTTTGTCTCAACATTTTCGCATTTGACCGGCGCTGCGCGTGGGACTACCAAAGCCATCCAAAGGAGAGCGGTCATGATCTATTCCTCGCCTGATGCATGGTTGGCGGCGCCACACAAGCGTGTGCTGTTCTACGGCATGTCCGGTCTTGGTAAAACGCATCTGTCCATGATGTTGCGCGGCCACGGGGATTGGTTTCACTACTCGATCGACTACCGCATCGGAACGCGGTACATGGGCGAATTGATCGCCGACAACGCCAAGGCGCATGCCATGAAAGTGCCTTTCCTGCGAGAGCTTTTGATGACGGATTCGATCTACATCGGCTCAAACATCACCTTCAGCAATCTGTCGCCGGTCTCGACGTATCTGGGCAAGCCCGGCGATCCGTCAAGGGGCGGCCTGCCGATGGATGAATATCGGCGCCGGCAAGACCAATTTCGTCGCGCTGAGATCAATGCTCTCACCGACACGGGTTACTTCATCGAGCGCGCCGACCGACTTTATGGCTATCCCAATTTCGTATGCGATACCGGCGGATCGATCTGCGAATGGGTAAATGGTGATGATCCGAATGATCCCATCCTTACAAAGCTGACCGGTCACTGTCTTTTGATCGGCCTGAAAGGCGACGACGCGCATCAGGCGGAACTGATACGTCGGTTTGATCGCGCTCCGAAACCGATGTGCTATCAAGCCGATTTTCTGGAGTCTGCATGGGCAAAATATCTTCGCGAAAACAACATCTCAGAAGACAAAGTTGATCCTGACGCTTTCATTCGCTGGACATATGCACGAGCCTTGGCTCACCGTGCGCCGCGGTACGACGCAATGGCGAAATGGGGAATTACCCTGACCGCTGAAGAGGTGGCACAGGTTTCATCTGCCGATGCATTCGAGGCGCTCGTTGCCAAAGCCCTTGAGCACGCCGCGTAAACCCTTATCTAACCCGGACCGCCAAAAGGTTCCCCAATGCCAATCAAGATTCCTGCCAGCCTGCCCGCCTTCGAAGTCCTTTCTCGTGAGGGCGTCATGGTCATGGATGAGGATCATGCCGCGCGGCAGGACATTCGCCCGCTGCGCATCGGTTTGCTGAACCTGATGCCCAAGAAGATTCAAACGGAGAACCAGTTTGCCCGGCTGATCGGCGCCACGCCTTTGCAGATCGACCTGTCATTGATCCGGATGTCCGAACATCGCACGAAAACGACGGCGGCCGACCACATGCAAAGCTTTTACCGCCCCTTCACCGAGGTCGAAGCGAGCGGTGAGAAGTTTGACGGCTTGATCATTACAGGGGCCCCGATTGAACATCTGGAGTTTACCGACGTCACGTATTGGGACGAATTGCGCCGGGTCTTCGACTGGACCCAAACCCATGTGCATTCCACTTTTGGCGTGTGCTGGGGTGGCATGGCCATGATCAACCACGTGCACGGCGTAAGAAAACATATGCTGGGCGCCAAGGCATTTGGATGTTTCCGGCATGGCAACATGGCCCCCACTTCGCCATTCCTGCGCGGATTTTCCGACGATTGCGTGATCCCGGTCAGCCGCTGGACGGAAATGCGTCGGGACGAAATCAATGCGGTGAATGGTCTGAAGATACTACTGGACAGTGATCAGGTTGGCCCGTGCCTGGTACAGGACGACAGCGCGCGCGCGCTTTATATTTTCAATCACCTGGAATATGACAGTGACACGTTGAAGCAGGAATATGATCGCGACGTATCCCAAGGTGCTCCGATCAATGTCCCCTGCAACTACTTCCCCGACGATGATCCGTCCCGTGCGCCGCAGAACCGTTGGCGCAGCCACGCGCATCTGCTGTACGGCAATTGGCTGTCCGAAATCTATGAAACCACGCCCTACGATATTGCCAAGGTTGGGTTGGAAACCACCGACCTGCGCGCCGTAGGGACCACATCATGACATTCCGCAAACACGTGGAATTCATTCGTGTTGACCTGACCTAAGTTTGAAAATCCTTTGATCAACCTACATTTTGCGACGTTGCGGACAGAAAGTAGTATCATGCGTAAAAAAGTGATTTGGGGCGCCTTGGGGGCCGTTGCGTTGCTGGCCGGTTGCGCCGGCTTGGCTGAAAAGCGAGAACGCGACGCCCGAGAGACGCACCCGCCCCTGGGACAGTTCGTGGATGTGGACGGCACGCGTGTGCATGTCTGGGTCGACGGCGCGGGCCCCGACTTGGTGCTGATCCATGGTGCGGGCGGAAACCTTCGCGACTACACCTTTGATCTGGCCGGACGCCTGACCGACCAGTATCGCGTGATTGCCTTTGACCGGCCCGGCCTAGGGTATACAGACCGCCTGCCGGGCTATGGTGGCTTGGGCTCGACCCAAGGTGAAAGCCCCATCGAACAAGCCGGTGTCCTGCAGAAAGCGGCACAGCAACTGGGCGTAGAGCGGCCTGTCGTCGTTGGTCACAGTTTTGGCGGCGCCGTCGCTTTGGCCTGGGGGCTGAATGCGCCCCAGGACACCGCAGCGCTGGTTTTACTAGGGTCCGTTTCCAACCCGTGGCCCGGCGATCTGGGCGCGTTTTATGGCGTCACCGGGTCCGCGTTGGGTGGTGCTGCAGCGGTCCCGTTGATCACCGCCCTGACGCCCCAGTCACGCATCGAAAAAAGCGTGAATGGAGTCTTCCCGCCGCAAACACCGCCAACCGGCTATGCCGACTACGTGGGCACGGGGCTTACATTGCAGCGCGACAGCCTGCGCGCCAATGGTCAGCAAGTCCTGACGTTGCGGCCGCACATCGTTCAGATGTCTCAACGCTACCGGACTGAGCTGACCATGCCGGTAGAAATCATCCATGGTGACGCCGATACGACCGTGCCGCTGACCGTACATTCCGAGCCTTTGTCGAAACAGCTGACCAACGCGACTCTGACCGTGTTAAAGGGGGTTGGTCACATGCC
>JBCBTE010000019.1:0-32690 GCA_039818805.1 Pseudomonadota bacterium | reverse complement strand
CCGCAAGCCCTACACCATCACGAAACTCAAAATCGTTGAACATGTCCTTCACGCGGGCTTGGCAATCATCGAAATCGCCGTCCACGGCCAGCGCATGCACATTGCTTTCGGTTGGTGTTGTCATCTGCCGGCGTTGCACCTCGGACACGCGGCCATGCGGATAGAGAATAAAGACATCCACCGCATCAAGTCCCCGGAAAGCTTCGATGGCAGCCGAGCCGGTATCGCCCGAGGTGGCCCCCACGATGCAGACGCGACTGCCCGAGCGTTGCAGCGAAAACTCGAACAGCTGTCCGATAAGCTGCATCGCGAAATCCTTGAACGCCAGCGTGGGTCCCTGAAACAGCTCGAGCAAGAAATGCCCGCTGTCGAGTTGCTTCAATGGCGCGCGGGCGGCGTGGCCGAACCCGTCATAGGCGCGCGCGATAATCCCGCGGAATTCGTCATCGGTGAAGGCATCACCCAGATAGGGGCGCATGATGCGAAACGCCGCCTCTTCGTAAGGCACCCCATTCAGCGTCGCGATCTCATCATGGCTCAGTGTCGGAATCGTCTCGGGTAGGTAAAGCCCGCCGTCGCGTGCCAAGCCGGTCAGCATCGCCTCTTCGAATGTCAGAACGGGCGCGTTGCCGCGGGTGGAGATGTATTTCATTAGCCTGCGCCTTTTGCCGTTCTACGGCTGCGAAAAATGTAATAGCCGGTCATCGCAAGCCAGATCGCGGCCAACGAAAACCAGGTAAGTGCGTATTGCAAGTGATCGTTGGGAATACCGCTTGTGTCGACAGGCAGCGGCGTCACGGCGCCGTCTGGTTGCGACATTTCGCGGGTGACAAGCAAAACCGGCTCGGTTCCAAGCGTCTCTGCCATCTCCGGGATGTCACGGGCGAACCACGTGTTGCCTGCCACGTCGTTGTCCGGGGTGGAGCTGTTGCGGTCATCAGGCCAGTGCAGGTTGCCGGTGATCGTCACTGACGCCTGCGGGGCGTCGGCAAGCGGATCATCCAGTTTCAGAAATCCACGATCCACAAGGATCGTGCGGCCCCCATCGGACGTGAAGGGCGAGATCACAAGATGCCCTGCCCCGATCCGCTTGCGGCTGACGAGAACGCGCAAGGCGCCGTCGCCGAACGTCCCGGTGACTTGAACCGGCAGGTATTTGTCGGCTTGCGGATCAGGCGCCATCGGCAGGTCCACTGGAACCGCGGCAATCCGGCTGTTGATCTGCGCCAGAACGCCGTCTTTCCAATCCAGCCGCTGCACCTGCCACATGCCCAGCCAGATCAGCACCGCGGCACCGGCAAGGCCAAAGAGCAAAGGGGCAAGAAGGCGAGGCATGATCAGGGATCCTGAAGGGTTCGCCGGTGTTCTACCAAGGTTCGTGCGGGGGGCAAGGGGGCTTGATGCGAACACTGGGTCAGATGTCGGTCTTCATGTCGTCCCAGGCAAGTCCGGCATAGCCATAAAGCCAGTTGAACGCGTAATGGCGCTCAAAGGCGATGCTTGGGTCGACGCCCGCAGGCGCGGGCAAAGCGTTCACCCGTGCATCCGTTGCGGCCCAGTTGATCCTGTAGGCCAGATCCGCGGCATCCAGCAATTCCGATTGCGGGCGCAAATTGGCGGCCGCATAAAGCCCTTCTGGTCCCAGCTGCCGAAAGATGTTGCCAAGATCACCCGCCGGAATGATCTGATCCGTCGCCGGTAGATCTTCGATCAAGCCAATCGACCAAAGCAACACCGCAACGCTTTCATAACGCCAAGACATCGAGATCAGCACGTCTTCCGCAGGCTCGGGATCCTCGATAAAGACCTGTTCCTGCGGAGTGAACAGATCAGCAGCGTCATACTGGCCGATCACAGTATCCACCAAGGCTTGATCCCGGGTTTCCCCTTTTACGGCTACGATCATCAACGCCAGCGCACGTTCTGCCACTGCGCGGCTGGTGCGACGGGTCGAACGTGCCTCATCTGCGATCACGGGCAGACTATCCAACACCGGCACACCCAAGTCATGCAAGACGGCCTCGGATCGCGCCTTGCGCTCCAGTTGTTCTTTCGTTGGATTTGTCGCGATCGCCTCGATGTAGGCTTTCCGTACAAGATCGGTTTCTGACTGGGAATGTGCGGCCATGGGTGTCCCCACGATCAGGAGGAAGGCCAGCACGTAACGCATTGGACTCTCTAAAGCAGAAAGAGCGGAGGTTTCCCCCCGCACTTTCGCATTTCCAAGAAGTCTTTCGCCAAAGTCGAAGCCGGTTCGACGGAAAATCGTCAAGCGCCCCAGATATAGACAGCGGCAAACAAGAACAGCCAGACGACGTCGACAAAGTGCCAATACCATGCGGCGGCCTCGAAACCGATGTGGTTTTCCGGGGTGAAGTGCCCCTTCAGCACGCGCAACAGGCACACGAACAGAAAAATCGTGCCGATAACCACATGCGCCCCGTGAAAGCCGGTGGCCATGAAGAAGTTGGCACCGTAAATGTTACCGGAAAAGCCAAAGCCGGCATGGCTGTATTCATACACCTGGAATACTGTGAAGATTGCCCCAAGGGCGATCGCGATGATCAGGCCCCATTTCATATCTTCACGATTGTTTTCGTGCACCAGGGCGTGGTGCGCCCAGGTGGCCGCCATCCCCGAACACAGCAGGATCAGCGTGTTGATCAACGGCAAGTGCCAAGGGTCGAAGGTTTCGATCCCGGCGGGCGGCCAGACTCCGTCCACGATAGGGGACATTTCGCCCATCGGATACATGGCGTGTTTGAAGAAACTCCAGAACCAGGCGGCAAAGAACATCACCTCGGACATGATGAACATGATGAAACCATAGCGCAGACCGATCCTTACCACTGGCGTGTGATCGCCCGCATGGTTCTCCTTGATCGTTTCAGCCCACCAGCCGAACATCGTATACAGCACGCCAACCAAACCGATCAGCATCAGCCACGGCCCATTGCCATGGAAGAACATGACCGCGCCGAACAGCATAATGAACCCCGCAACCGCGCCGACAAGCGGCCAGACGGAGGGGTTCAGAATGTGGTAATCGTGATTTTTTTCATGTGCCATATTGCTTGTCCCTCGTAGCAGGCGATTAGTTCACGGTTTTATCAGGTTTGTCGCCCGCGTCGAGGGCCGCTTGCGCGTCATCCTCCGGCAGGTCGATTTGGTAGAACGTGTAGCCCAGCGTAATAGTGTGGGTGTACTTGGCATCCCGGTCGTTCACGATCTCGGGTTCGACGAAGAAGGTCACAGGCATCTGCACACGCTCGCCAGGCTGCAACACCTGTTCTTGGAAACAGAAACACTCGATCTTCGAGAAAAAGCCACCTGCCTCGTAGGGTGTCACGTTGTATGCTGCCGAGCCTGCAATCGGTTCGTCCGTCGGATTGTACGCCTCGTAAAAGGCCAATCCGGTCTCGCCGATGCGGATTTCCATTTCGCGCTGCATCGGTTTGAACACCCAAGGAAAGCCACGTTCCTGGCTGGCATCAAAGCGAATTTTGATGGTCTGTTCGAGAATATCGTCAGATCCGACCTCGGCCACATCCGTCGCCCCGCCGTATCCGGTGACCCGACAGAACCAATCGTAAAGCGGCACCGATGCCCAGGCCATGGCCCCCATGAACACCCCGACACCCACGAGGCGTGTAACGGTCTTCATTTCCGGCGTCATCGGCATCAGCTGGCCTCCTCTGCAGTTGGTATAGCAAAGTCTTCGTTCGACACTTTGACAACGGTCAAGCCGAACACCAAAGCGACAAATGCGGCCAGCACGATCCCCAACCCGAGATTACGGCTGAACCGGCGTTTGTGCATTTCATGCTGGCGCGACAAAGACATGGCTTACCACCCTCCCAAACCGAAGGGCATCAACATCGCTTCGATCCCGATCGCGCCAAAATGCGCAAAGAGATACAAAAGCGAGGCTTTAAAGAATTTGCGTTCGGCCAGGTACTTGTCGGCCTCCGCGGCGGGCTCGTCGCGTCGCCAGATATCGACTGCGCCTTTCAGGAAACGCGCGTTCAGGTAAAGCGCAACAGCAAGGTAAACCGGGCCGCCAACGCTGGTGAAGCCGAGACCGACCGCCAAAGCCGCCAGCAGAACGGTATAGGCTAGGATATGCACGCGTGTGGCGCGACGGCCATGCGTCACGGTCAGCATCGGCACATTGGCCTGATCGTAATCCGTGCGGGTGAACAGTGCCAGCGCCCAGAAATGCGGCGGTGTCCACATGAAGATCAGTGCGAACATCAGGATTGCCTCGACCGACACGCTACCGGTGGCCGCGGCCCAACCGATGATCGGCGGAAACGCCCCCGCCGCGCCACCGATCACGATGTTCTGCGGGGTCCACCGCTTGAGCCACATGGTGTAGATCACCACGTAAAAGAAGATCGTAAACGCCAAAAGCCCGGCGGCCAGAAAGTTCGTCGCCAGCGCCAGCATCACCACCGAGAAGCCCGACAAAGCCATGCCGAACGCAAACGCCTCGTCGCCCGTGACCTTGCCTGCGGGAATGGGGCGCTTGGCGGTACGTTTCATCACCGCATCAATGTCGGCGTCCCACCACATGTTCAGCGCACCGGATGCGCCACCGCCAACCGCGATGAATAGGATCGCTGCAAAGCCGACCACCGGGTGCACCCCGCCCGGGGCAGCCATCAGGCCGATAAAGGCAGTGAACACGACCAGCGTCATCACGCGCGGTTTTAGCAAGGCAAAGTAATCGCCAAAACCGGCCTCGCCGATTGTGGTATCCGTGGTGTTGAGACTCGCGTCGCTCATGTGGCTCTCCGGGTAGGGTGCGCCAAGACGCACCCGACGAGGGATGGCGCGGGGCGTGCACCGGCACACCCCGTTCGCATTAGTTGACCGAAGCCAGTTTCAGGTGATCCGGCAGGGTCGATGGATCACCGGCATATTCTTCGATCGCGCCGGTCAGCCACGCATCGTACGCTTCCTGGCTGACGACCTTGACCGTGATCGGCATGTAGGCATGATCCTTGCCGCACAACTCGGAGCACTGACCGAAGTAAATGCCTTCGCGCTCGGCCTCGAACCAAAGCTGGGCAATGCGGCCCGGCACGGCATCTTGCTTTACGCCAAAGGCCGGAATGGTCCAGCTGTGGATCACGTCCGCACCGGTGACTTGCATGACGACCGTCTTGCCCACAGGCACGACAACGGCCGTATCCGTCGCCAGCAGGAACTCATCCCTTGTGTACCCGGCCTCTTCCAGCTCAGCCACAACCTCGTCATTCAGCACCTTGCCTTCGCCGATCATGAAGCTGTCGAATGCAAATTCGTGGTCCATGTATTCATAACCCCAGTACCACTGGTATCCGGTGACCTTGATGTTGATGTCACCTTCGGGGATTTCCTGCTGTTTGAACAAAACCGGCAAAGAGAAGGCCGCAATGAAGACCAGGATCACGATGGGCACCACGGTCCACGCCACTTCGACCGGCGAGTTGTGCGTGAACGTTGCCGGATTGGGATTGGATTTGCGATTGTACCGGAAAATACAGATCGCCATCAGCGCACAGACAAACAGCGTGATCAGCGTGATAATCACAAGGATTATCCCGTCCAGCCATTGGATGTCACGTGCCAGTTCGGTCACCGGCGGTTGAAATCCGATCCCCTTGTCAACCGGACGACCGATGATTTCGAGGCCTTCCTGCGCCGTGGCGGGAAGAGCGATAAAAGCGGCCATCATGGTCGCCAGAAAACTGGTGAGTTTGCGCATGTTGCACCCTGATCCGTGAATTCGGTCTTTGTTTAAGGTCGTGCCTACGACATATGCCGTAGAATCCCGTTGTTTCAGGGACGCAAACAACCATATTCTGTCGCAGCATACAAGGATTTGCGTTGCGGCAAACGGACGCTTTTTTGATCTCGATCAAATAGGATTTTGCCTCTCGCCAAACGGAGCAACCCTATGACAGACGCCCCTTTTCGCCCCTTTGAAACCGCGCTGGATCGCGACGCCGCTCTAACCTGCCTGCAAAAGGCGATGGCCGGCGCCGACGATGGCGAGTTGTTTCTGGAGCGGCGACGGTCGGAAAGACTGGTCTTTGATGATGGCCGGGTCAAGACAGCCTCTTATGACGCCAGTCAGGGCTTTGGCCTGCGTGCGGTGAATGGCGAAGTGGCGGCCTATGCCCACTCCTCTGACATCTCCGAAAGCGCGTTGACCCGCGCGGTCGAAACGGCACGGCTTGCCATTGGCGACGGCGGCGGCGCAATGGCGGCGGCCCCGGCCGCCACCAATCAAAAGCTCTACACTGACGAAGACCCGATCGCCGGGCACGGCTTTCCGGTCAAACTCGAAACCCTGCGCGACATTGATGCCTATGCGCGCGATCTGGATGGCCGCGTTGTACAGGTTTCGGCCGTGCTCGGTGCCTCTTTGCAAGAGGTTGTGATCCTGCGCGCGGATGGGCACGAAGTGTCGGACAACCGACCGATGACGCAGATCAGCGTCAGTGTGATCGTCGAGGAAAACGGCCGGCGCGAAAGCGGCTCGGCCAGCGGCGGCGGGCGCGTGACCCTTGATGGTCTGATCGAGCCTGACGCCTGGCAAGTCAAGGCGCGCGAAGCGCTGAGGATTGCCGTGGTAAACCTGAAGGCCGAGGCCGCACCGGCGGGCGTGATGGATGTCGTGCTTGGCCCCGGCTGGCCCGGCATCTTGCTGCACGAAGCAATCGGCCATGGCCTTGAAGGCGATTTCAACCGCAAGGGCAGTTCGGCCTTTGCCGGGCTGATGGGTGAAAGGATCGCCGCACCCGGTGTAACGGTGCTGGATGATGGTACGATCCCGGACCGGCGCGGCTCGATCTCCGTGGATGACGAAGGCACGCCTTCGGGCAAGAATGTGTTGATCGACGACGGTATCCTGGTGGGCTATATGCAGGACCGCCAGAACGCCCGGCTTATGGGCGTGGCGGCTACCGGCAACGGGCGGCGGCAAAGCTATGCCCATGCCCCCATGCCGCGGATGACCAACACCTACATGCTGGGCGGGGATGCGGCGCCCGGGGATATCGTGGCCGATCTGAAGGATGGGATCTATGCCGTGGGCTTTGGTGGCGGGCAGGTGGATATCACCAACGGCAAGTTCGTTTTTTCCTGCACCGAGGCTTACCGAGTGAAGAACGGCAAGGTGGGCGCCCCGGTCAAGGGTGCCACGCTGATCGGGGATGGGGCCACGGCCCTTAAGCAGATCCGCGCTCTTGGCAACGACATGTCGCTCGATCCCGGCATGGGCAATTGCGGCAAACAGGGCCAATGGGTGCCCGTGGGCGTGGGTCAGCCCACGGTGATGATCGGCGGGCTGACGGTAGGCGGCTCGGCGGCGTGATGGAAGCGATGTGATGCAAATCAGACAGTCACCATCTGCCTGAGACCGCCCCCCCAAACCCGGTTCTGTGATTGGCTGGCTGGTTCGCGCACACTTTGTTTGGTGCTGCAAAGCCGCCGAATGATCGCAATGCCAACCATTAAGCCGCTCGTTGGGTCAAGGCATGGTGACGAAATAGTAAACGGTCAGCAAAGTTCCCAAGACGATTACACCAATCCCGAGTGCATATTCCGGCACACGCTTTGACACATTTCCACCGAGATATCCGCCGACCGTGGCACCGAGCATCATAATGATGGCATGGGGAACCGAAACCGCTCCGCTGAACCCTTGGACGACAACGACCAGCAGACTGATTGCCGCGATAACAGCATTCTTTTGGGCATTCGTGACGTGGAAGTTATGATATCCGTTGAGGATGAGCGCGACCAAGATGATCTGGCCCAAACCTGCCCCGAAATACCCGCCATAGATGGAAAACACGAACAGAAGAAGCAATGGACCGAGGCCGCCCCGATTTCCTGGCATCAGGGTTTGACGTTCAACGGCACGTCGGATGTAGGGCGCAACTGCAAACAAAGCCGTCGCAAAGCCCATCAGGTGGGGAACGGCTGATGCAAAGAGGTCTCCCCCAAAATACACCGAAGCCAGCGCACCAATCAAATTGCCCGATACCCCCGTCGCAATCGGAGCAACAAGCGCACGGCCCAAAGCCGCCAGCTCCGCTGGAAGTGCAGCAAAGGTGAAGAATGCTGCGCCGCCTGCCACGGCGTTCAAAGCGCCTGCGGCGACCCCCGCTTCGAAGAAAAGCAATGCTATCTCAATTCCAAGCTCAAGCATTCATGCACCTCAGTGCCCTTCGTCGTCCGAAACAACGCCAAAGGCTGAATGCTGACACAGCATGTCATGAACCTAGTACTTTTTCGTCGCAAGCGCGCGGCTTGTGTTTAATGACCGTTTTGTTCCGCTTGATTGCGTTTCGCTTCTAAGTCTACCCCCGATCACCGCAGCATTTCCGTGGGACGGTCGCCTTGAGCTCTCGGCAGACAAAACAGTAGAATGAGTGAAACCCACGCTTTGGCCCGGTCGGTTTGGGATGGCCGCTTGGATTTCACGCACGCCCGTCGCGCCACACGGCTTTGCCGCAATACTGACGTCAGGATACTCGCGAAAGTATCGCCGTTACCGATCGGCTCGATTTGTAAAGTATCCATCCCCGGATTGCGCCCTTGTGGCAAGCAGCTAAGATATCGGTAGAACCGCACAGTGAGGTCAATCCGACGTGACCCAACCCAAGGACAATCTCGACACCGACCCCCTGCGCGCATTTGGCAGTGGTGTCGATTTCGGGCGGACGGCCGAGGATTATGCGACCCACAGGGCCGGCTTTCCGCCTGAGTTTTTCGAGCTTTTGAGCAAACGCGGCCTTGCCTTGCCGGGACAGCGCGCCCTCGATCTGGGCTGCGGCACGGGCACGGTGGCGCGCGGGCTGGCGCTGCTTGGTCTGGATGTCACCGGGATCGATCCGGCCGGACCCTTGATGTCGGAGGCCGCCAAGCTGGACGCCGCCGCGGGCGTGAAGGTGCGCTACATGGCGGGCCGCGCCGAGGCAACGGGCCTGTCGGATGACGCATTTGACCTGGTGACCGCCGGGCAATGTTGGCACTGGTTCGATCGCCCCGCCGCGGCCACCGAGGTGGTGCGGCTTTTGCGCCCTGGCGGGCGCGTGATCGTGGCACATTTCGATTGGCTTCCGCAGCCTGGAAACATGGTCGAAGCGACCGAGGCGCTGATCCTGAAAGCCAATCCCAATTGGGCAGGAGCAGGCGGAACAGGCGAATACCCCGATTGGTCGTCGGATCTGGGGCATGCGGGGATCGCCGATCTTGAGACTGCCTGCTTTGAGATCGCGCAACCGTATTCCCACGCTGCGTGGCGCGGGCGCATCCGGGCCAGCGCAGGCGTCGCGGCGTCATTGAAACCGAAAGCCACGGAAGCATTTGATGCAGCGCTGGCGGACATGCTGTCCAAACGCTTCCCGCAAGAGCCGTTGCAGGTACCACACAAAGTCTGGTTGGTGACAGGGGCACTGCCCGGCTAAACCGCTTCGTGCAAGTGTGGCAGATGTGCGATTGGACGCCGTCCATGCCAGCGAAACGACCACCCCCCACCACGCACCGGTGCCCATTGCCATGGTGATCTGGTTTGGGATCACCGAAGACTGCGCCTTGAAATGCAAGTATAAAGGCGACTCGTATCGATCTGTCCGTGGCGTACCAACCTCGGGCCATTTACAGGTTGCCGGATTGCACGGTTACAGAATGTTTTGGTAAGACTTTTCCGTTTTTTCTTAGCATTTTGAAAGACCGCAAGGCTGAAATGCGCTGTATTTTGCGTTTCACCCCAGCAGAACTTAACATTTTACCCTTTAAATTCAGCTGGTTGACTTGACGCACTGCATTTTACTCAACCCTAACCTGATTGATTCATCACCTATTAACCAAGCCAAGCGTACCAATGATCTTGCAATTAGGCGGAGTCATGATGACCGAGGATACACATCCTTCCACTCACCCCCCACTCCCACCCACCACGGAAGATGATCGGATATCGTGGCTTCGTCTGTTGCGCTCTCGCCGGGTTGGCCCGGCGACTTTTTAGAGATTGTTGAGAGATCACCGCACCGCGCAAGCTGCCCTCGCCGCTTTGCCCGACGTGGCACGTGCCGCCGGCGTGACCGATTACGAGGCTTGCCCGATCGGCGTCGCGGAGTCCGAATGGCGCACCGCACGGGCCATGGGCGCGAAAATGGTTTGCCTGGGCGAGACGGATTATCCATCGGCGCTGCAGAGTATTCCCGACGCACCGCCCTTCCTTTGGGTGATGGGCAATGTCGCCGCTTTGCATCGTCCACTGGTGGCGATTGTGGGTGCGCGCAATGCCTCATCACTTGGGTTGCGGATGGCGCGGGCCTTGGCTGGTGCGTTGTCCGAGCAAGGATATGTCGTCGTCTCGGGCCTGGCACGTGGCATTGATACGGCCGCGCACACCGCTGCACTGGCACAGGGGACCCTGGCGGTGATGGCCGGCGGCGTGGACGTTATGTATCCAGCCGAGAACACCGGATTGGCCGGTGACATTCTAAAGACAGGTGCGCGAGTTTCGGAACAACCCCTGGGCATGGTGCCGCAGGCGCGACATTTCCCGGCGCGCAACCGGATCATCAGCGGGCTGGCGAAGGCCGTCGTGGTCGTGGAAGCCGCCTCAAAGTCCGGCTCGTTGATCACGGCGCGAAATGCGCTTGACCAGGGGCGTGAAGTGCTGGCGGTGCCCGGCCATCCCTTTGACGCACGCGCGGCGGGATGCAACATGTTGATCCGCGATGGAGCCACGCTGGTGCGCTATGCCGACGACGTGATCGAAGCGCTGCCGGAGATATCCGAACCCGTCGCAGCGGTGGCGCAGGCGGAAATGGAACTGGATGCGATCCCGGCCGCCCCGCCCGAACGTCGGGACCTGAAGGAAACCGCGGCACTGCACAGCGAGATCCTGGACCGCTTGGGCCCTTCACCACTGGCCGAGGATCAGTTGATCCGCGACCTGTCGACACCTGCCGCATCGGTCGCACCGGTGTTGACCGACCTAGAGGTGAACGGTCAGATCAAACGCCACCCGGGCGGATTGGTGTCGCTTAACCAATGATCCTGTCAATTGACGCCCTGACATACTTCGGGCGTGACCGGGCGGTAGGTGCGACAGATCGGACCCCAAGACCACCAGACATCTGTTGCGCCAAAGCTGTAATGTACCGCGACCCAGGTGTTTCCGGATTTGCGATACAGCACGTGAATATCGGTGATGTCCTGATCCTGGAACGTCTCACCGCGTGCAAAGGCAGGTGTGTCGCGCAAGGCGATGGCCCCACCGCCTGGGCGTTGGGCCGTAAGGCTGGCAAAAGCCACGACGCCATCGCGGCGCAGCGAGGTGACGACGAACTGGACAGGTGCGCCCAGCATCCACTCGGCATGCGGCCGGATCGCATCCATCAAGGCCTTGCGCGTGTCCGTACCGCGCGCCGGCTCTTCCCACGCCAGACCTGGCGACGTCGCTCCAAGTACAAGCCCAATGATAAGGACAAGTTGGGAGAACAGTTTCATGGCGGGTTCCTCCTTTGCGTCACTTTGATCTGCCGTCGCAGTTTCGACAAGAGGCCGCAGGGGTCGCATTGACATTCCGTCGATGCACACCACATGTTGCGCCGCCAGAGGCACCGCATCGAGTCGCCTGTGTATTTCCAAGGAGTGTTCATGCCAGTCGTTGTTGTCGAATCCCCGGCCAAAGCCAAGACGATCAACAAGTATCTGGGATCCGATTACACGGTTCTGGCCTCTTACGGTCATGTGCGCGATCTGCCGGCGAAAGACGGATCGGTCGATCCGGACAGCGATTTCGAGATGAAATGGGAAGTTGGCGCCGACAGCCGAAAGCACATCAAGGCAATTGCCGATGCCTTAAAGGATGACAATGCGCTGATCCTCGCGACCGACCCCGATCGCGAGGGCGAGGCGATCAGCTGGCACTTGGAAGAGGCGCTGCGCAAACGCAAAGTGATCAAAAAGGATACACCGGTCAGCCGCGTGGTCTTCAATGCCATCACCAAGACCGCGGTGACAGAAGCGATGCAAAATCCGCGCAGTGTGGATGCACCACTGGTCGAGGCGTACCTGGCGCGGCGTGCGTTGGATTATCTCGTCGGCTTCAACCTAAGCCCGGTTTTGTGGCGCAAATTGCCCGGCGCACGCAGTGCGGGCCGGGTTCAGTCGGTGTGCCTGCGCCTGATCGTCGAGCGCGAGATGGAGATCGAAGCGTTTAATCCGCGCGAGTACTGGAGCGTGAAAGCGATTCTGACCACGCCGCGTGGCCAACAGTTCGAAGCGCGATTGGTCAGCCTCGCCGGTGACAAGCTTGACCGGTATGATCTGGAAAACGCGACCCAGGCCGAAATGGCCCAGCAGGCCATCGAAAGCCGGGACCTGACCGTCACATCCGTCGAGGCCAAACCCGCAAGCCGCAACCCTTCGCCTCCCTTCATGACGTCGACCCTGCAACAAGAGGCGAGCCGCAAGTTTGGCATGGGCGCGCGCCAGACGATGAGTACGGCACAACGTCTCTACGAGGCGGGGCACATTACATATATGCGGACGGACGGCATTGATATGGCCCCTGAGGCCGTGCAGGCCGCGCGCGATGCCATCAAGGACCGGTACGGCGCCGATTACGTGCCCGGCAGCCCGCGGATGTACAAAAACAAGGCAAAGAACGCGCAGGAAGCACATGAGTGCATTCGCCCCACGGACATGACGCGCGATGCAGAAAGCCTCAAACTGAGCGAACCGGATCAGCGCAAGCTTTACGATCTGATCTGGAAACGCACGCTGGCCTGCCAGATGGAAGGCGCACGGATGGAGCGTACGACGGTCGAGATCGGCAGTGCCGATGGGCAAGTGGGCCTGCGGGCCACGGGACAGGTGGTGCTGTTTGACGGGTTCCTGCGCGTGTACGAGGAAGGCCGCGACGATGCCGTGGTTGATGAAGACGAAAAGCGCCTGCCGCAAATGGCACAAAGTGATGCGACTGCCAAGCAATCGGTCACACCCGAACAGCATTTCACCCAACCTCCTCCACGCTACACCGAGGCAACGCTGGTCAAGCGCATGGAAGAGCTCGGCATCGGACGCCCCTCGACCTACGCCAGTATCGTCACAACGATTCAAGAGCGCGAATATGTTCGCAAAGACAAGAACCGGCTGGTCCCCGAAGACAAGGGCCGGATCGTGACAATTTTCCTGCTGAATTTTTTCCGCAAGTATGTGGGATACGAATTCACCGCGAATCTCGAAGAAGAGTTGGACGTGGTCTCGGCGGGCGATGCGAACTACAAAGTGGTGCTGTCGCAGTTCTGGCGCGACTTCTCGGCCGCGGTGTCAGAAGCGTCAGAGTTGAGGATCACGGAAGTGCTGGACAAGCTGGACGAGGTTCTGGCGCCGCAACTGTACCCACCCAAGGAAGATGGCAGTGATCCCCGCGCTTGCCCACTTTGCGGCGACGGCAGCTTGCATCTGAAAACGTCCCGCTCGGGTGGGTTCGTGGGGTGCTCGCGCTATCCGGAGTGCCGCTACACGCGTCCCATCGGTGGCGAAGCCGCTGAAGCGGGCGACCGCGTGCTCGGTGAAGATGCAGGCGACGAGATCAGCCTGCGGTCCGGCCGCTTCGGGCCTTATGTGCAGCGCGGCGAGGCCACGGAGGAGAACAAGAAACCCCCGCGCGCCAGTCTTCCAAAGGGCTGGTCAACCGACGATATGGACCTGGACAAAGCTCTGATGCTGCTCAACCTGCCTCGAGAGGTGGGCCCGCACCCCGAGGATGGAGAGATGATCGAGGCCGGGATCGGACGCTACGGCCCGTTCGTGAAACACGGGCGGCTCTACGCCAACCTCAAGGACGTCGAAGAGGTCTTTACCATTGGAATGAACCGAGCGGTGGAAGAATTGGCAAAGAAAGCCGCAAGCCGTGGAAAGGGTCGGGGGGCAGCAGCCAAACCTCTCAAGGAGCTGGGCGAACATCCCGATGACGGGGGCGCGGTGAATGTCATGGACGGCAAATACGGACCATATGTGAAATGGGAGAAGGTGAATGCCACCATCCCCAAGGGCGTGGAACCAGGGGATGTAACCATGGAGATGGCCGTCGGGCTGATTGCCGAGAAAGCCGCCAAGAAGGGCAAGGGCCGCGCGCGGAAGAAAGCCAGTTAAAGACCGCTAGTTCGACGCCAGTGTCAGGGCGCATGCATCGGTAATCAACTCGGGTCGCGTCTTGCACAGACCGCTGGCGACCTGGAAAGCGGCTAAGACTTTTGGCACGTAATCACGGGTTTCGGCGAAGGGCGGCACGCCCTCGTGCGTCTTCACGGCATTCTCGCCTGCGTTGTACCCGGCCAAGGCCAGTACGGCATCGCCGCGGAATTCCTTGAGCAACCAATCAAGATACGCCACGCCACCCTTGATGTTCTGGCGGGGCGCAAAACTGTCGGTCACGCCAAAGCGGTCAGCAGTGGCAGGAATGAGCTGCATAAGACCTTCCGCCCCGGCACCGCTGGTGGCATCCGTGCGCCCACCAGATTCAACAGAGATGACCGCTAGAACCAGAGCAGGCGAGACATCGGTACCGATGGTCGCGCGCAGGATATCCGCACCGTGGGTGCGCGCGATGTCCTGCAGCGATTGCAATCGTGGGCTTTTGACCGACGCGCCGCCGGGACCGTCGCGCAGCATCTCGAAGGCAAGGCGCAAACGCGCGCTGGCATCTTCGGAGACATCGGTAGGGACTTTTGTCCAGAACCAGCCATAGGCGGCAGCGACACTGGGCACCTCGGGGATATCATCTTTGTTTGCCGCCGGACGCGTCGGTTGCTGTACTTCTGGCTCGATCTGTACGGTTATGAGTTTGCGCGTTCCCGTCTTGGGCGGTTTGCCCTTCTTAAATGTGAACTCCGGAAAAGGCGGTGGATCCTGGGGAAAAGCGGGGCCAGCACAGGCCAAAACCACGCCTAGGGCGAGAATTCGATGAAATCGCATGATCGGGCCTGCTCTGCCTCGCTCTATTTTTATTCATTATGGCATTAATTTTGCCCTTTCGCCACCATTGTACATTCTGACGAAACAACTTTCACCCGGACCTTAACCGCGGAATCGCCCAAAACAGGGAAAACCTACAAAAGCTTTGTTTTTTTAACCCATTTAAATCAGTAGCTTAGATTGATCCTCCAAAGAAAAATTAGCGAGAACAAAAATGGCTTTATTGCCGCCCAAATCTTGCCGGATTTGACCGGCTATATCTCCCCATACCGCAACGGCAGCGGGCCAATGAGAGAGAGACGGCCCAATACACTGTTAAGCGGTTGTAACCTTAGTAACCTGATCCTTTGGAGGGACCAACCATGATCAATTTCATCAAAAAATTCCGTAAAGACGAAGAAGGCGCCGTAACTGTAGACTGGGTCGTTCTGACCGCAGCTGTTGTTGGCCTGGGCGTTGCTGGCGTGACGACCGTTAAAGGCGGCGTTGGCACTCTGGCCTCTTCGATCTCGACCGGTGTTTCGACCACGACTGTCGGCACTCCGTAAGCGGATCGCATGATTTGCTGAGCGCCGCATGTCCCGTCGGGCGTGCGGCGTTTTTTGTAAGTGACGCCGAGTTTTACGCAAAATTAACTTCTCAGGACCGTACTTCTGTCCCAATTCGCCTGAATGCTCGATGTGTCAATATAAGTTTTAGAGGTACACAATGTTGAAGTTGCTGAAAAAATTCGCCGCGTCCGATGACGGCGCAGTTACCGTCGATTGGGTCGTTCTGACCGCCGCAGTCGTCGGACTGGGAGGGGGAGCCATCCAAGCGGTAAGCAGCGGCACCGGTGCTCTTGGCTCCTCGGTTTCCACTTCGGTGGCTACCTCCAGCGTCGGCACGCCCTAAGCGATCCGATAGGGTCTTGGAGCGACCGGCACCGCCGGGCACATCCGTGACCTGACGCAATAAAATCAACTCGCTTTGCCGTCAATTGTCGGCAAAGCGAAACGCCACCGCCATGGTTTCGCCATACTGAGCGGTCACAAAGACTACAGCGCGTATCAATACGCCGTAAGAGCAGTTGCAATTGAAAGGACAAGCCATGCGTTTGGTGTTCGGACTTGTACTTATCCTTGGGCTAGGCCTGGCGGGCTTCGCCGTATACATGGCTAAGGCATACATTCAGGGGTATCAGGCCCAACTGGCGCAGGAACGCGCGAACAACGGCCCGGCATTCGAAATCGTCGAGGTGTACGCCGCCAAAGGCAAGCTGGAGTATGGTCAGCGCCTTATGAAAGACAACGTACAGCTGATCGCTTATCCGGCCGGCTCGCTTCCCGAAGGCACGTATTCCACCGAAGAAGATCTCTTTCCAGAAGGTGAAGATGAACCGCGCACGGTGCTGCGCACGATGGAAGAAAAAGAGGTTATTCTTGACATCAAGGTGACCGGTCCCGGCGAGGACGCCGGCATCACCTCGCAACTGGCCCCCGGCATGCGCGCGTTCGCCATTGAAGTCGACGTCTCAAGCGGTGTGTCCGGCTTCCTGCGTCCGGGTGACCGGGTTGACGTTTATTGGACCGGCAACGTTGCCACAGGTGGCACCGACGGGCGCCGTGGCGGCAATGAAGTGACCAAGCTGATCGAAACCGGTGTGCGTCTGATCGCCGTGGACCAGGTGGCCAATGGCGACACGACCGAAGCGATGATTGCCCGTACCGTTACCGTGGCAATCCGGCCGCAACAGGTGGCCGCGCTGGCCCAGGCCCAGTCCACCGGCAGCCTGTCGCTGTCTCTGGTGGGGGCCGAAGATGAAACTGTCGCCGAGGCGATCGAAGTCGACCAGAATACGCTTTTGGGCATTGAAGCTGCGGTCGCCCCCGCCCCGGTAGCGCAACAAGAGATCTGTACGATCAAGACGCGCCGCGGTGGCGAAGTGATCGCGACACCGATCCCCTGCACGAATTGACGCAAGACATCTGATACCGAAGCAACACAACATCTTGTGTAATCGAGGCGCCCCAACCACAGGGCGCCTCGTTTCATTCCGGCAACTGTCCCCGGAAATCCACAGCAATTGTGGAATAAAAACCATTGATTCTTGAAAAAAAATTCGAATTGGCTCACAGTCTGCGTAATTGCGGGCGTCAAGACCCGAACCCTGAGGCGTGATCGGAAAGGCAGGTCACATGACAAATTTGAACGTGGTAAAAGCGGCCCTCGTGGGTTTCGCTGTTGTGTTTTCTCTTGTGGCCGAAGCGGCCGTAGCGGAAACCATTCAAGTTATACGCAAAGGCGCGGGACGGGATCTTAGCATCCCGATGAACCGTGCGGTTGTTATCGAAAGCGACGTCCCCTTTGCGGAATTGAGTATTGCAAACCCGTCAATCGCGGATTTCTCGACCCTGTCGGACCGCACCGTTTACGTATTGGGCAAAGCACCCGGACGTACGACGTTGACGCTTCTGGACGCGACCGGTCGGCTGATCACCAATGTCGAGGTACACGTCAGCCCCGACATCTCGGAGTTCAAGGAACGGCTGCAGCAAATCTTGCCTGGCGAGAGGATCGAAGTGCGTTCGGCCAATGACGGGATCGTCATGTCCGGCACGGTATCCAGCGTCATAAAGATGGACCGCGCGCTGGAACTGGCACAACGGTACGCACCCGAACGCGTCTCGAACCTGATGTCTGTCTCGGGCAAACAGCAGGTGATGCTGAAAGTCCGATTTGCCGAGATGCAGCGCACCGTATCGAAAGCACTGGGCACGTCGCTGTCGCTGGATGCCCGCTCGGGCAGCAGCGTTGGCGCAATCGGCGGTTCGGGCACGACCAACACGCAGACCGGTGTGCTCAGCACATTGGCCGGCGCGATCCCGAACATTCAGAACAACACCGGGGCACTTGCCATCGGCTTTGACATCGGATCAGCCGAGATCGGCATCCTTTTGGAAGCCCTTGAAGAAAAAGGCGTCGTTCGTACGCTGGCCGAACCCAACCTGACGGCCCTGTCAGGGCAAGAGGCCAAGTTCCTTGCAGGTGGTGAATTCCCGATCCCGGTGGCACAAGACAACGGCACCACAACGATCGAGTTCAAACCTTTCGGTGTTGAACTGAACTTCACTCCGCGTGTTCTGGATGATGACGTGATCAACCTGGAAATGGCCGCGGCCGTCTCATCTCTTGACCCTGCAAACGGCCTTACGGCAAACGGCTTGACCGTTTCGGCCTTCCGCCGCCGCGATGCCGCCACCACGGTGGTTATGCGTGACGGGCAAAGCTTCGCCATCGCCGGCCTGTTGCAGGATGACTTCCGCGACAGTGCCAACCAGATCCCGTGGCTGGGTGATATCCCGGTTCTGGGTGCCCTCTTCCGCAGCGCGGATTACGAGCGGGCGCAGACCGAACTGGTCATCATTATCACGGCACATCTTGTGACACCGACAACAGGTGATGTTCTGGCTCTGCCGACGGACCGTGTTAAGTTGCCGACCGAAAAGGATCTTTTCCTGAATGGTCGCGTGGCCAAAAGCGCTCGCCCAGGCAGCACCGCCGGCGAAGTGGCCCAGCAAGACTTTAACGGCTCCTACGGCTACGTGATGGATTGAGGGAAGGCAGATGCAAATGAAACACCTTCTGATAACCGCATCGGTTCTGGCTTTGTCAGCATGTTCGCAGCAAAGCCAGGTATACCGCTCTTACTTCAGTGAAGCCGGTTCTCTCGTGGATGGCGGCAGCTTCGGCGACGCCAACATGCACAACAGCCTCGTGATGCGAGGTGAAAAAGGCTATGTTTACGACCTGGCCAACCGCTTCTCGAACGAGGTGCTGAGCACGGTGAACTTTGCGTTCGACTCCGCCGCATTGGATGCCGGCGCGCAAGACACGCTGCGCGAACAGGCGCGTTGGATCAAACAGTTCCCCGAAGTCCGGTTCCGGGTTTACGGCCATACAGACCTTGTAGGCCCCAATTCCTACAACAAGGGGCTGGGCCTGCGCCGCGCAAACGCGGTGGTCAGCTTTCTGGTCAGCCAAGGCATCAGTCGCAGTCGTCTAGAGGCCGTCGCGTCCTTGGGCGAAGCGCAACCGCTAATCGTCACGCAAGGGCGCGAGCGCCGCAACCGGCGTACTGTGACCGAAGTGTCAGGTTTTGTCCGGTCGCATCCGATCGTCATGGACGGCAAGTATGCCGAAGTGGTCTTCCGTGAATACATTACCAGCGCCGAGCCGAGGTCGACCATTGTCATGGTTGAAGACGGTGGCGAAGTGACAAGCGGCAGCGACGAGTAGCTTCGAATTCTCCCTGTCCGGCCATTGGCCGGGCCACCTAAAACCCGCCCTGAGGCGGGTTTTTTTTGTCGCGTGATACCGCACAATTACGATCTTTTGGCCCAAATGTTGCCCAGATTTTCGTGCAAATTCTCAACATAGCAATAGGTTCGTCCACCAATTGGATAGGCCTACACGCAATAAAATAACGGTTTCCGGCGTAAAACGCGCCGCACCAATACATGGGGCCGACCTGAGATGAGTAGTGCGCAGAAACAACCCGATTCCAGCCCGATCACGGCATGTACAATCAGCCGTGACGTGCAGGATTTCGACCTGTTGATCGAAGACATGGAGGCCGCCCTTGGAGAAGCATGGGGCGATCTTGGTTTCGCCGAGGCCTTGGCCTTTTTCAACCAGCCCGAGGCGGAGAGCCTTGAGTTCGTAGCACTGGCCATCGATGAAACGGACGAAGATGAACTGGCCATGCTCAGCGAGATCATTACGCTGGCCAAACTGCGCAGCATCAAGGTTATCCTGATCGCCGAGGATGTCAGCCCCGCGTCGTTGCATCAGCTTCTGCGCCAGGGCGCCGACGAATTTGTCCCCTACCCGCTTCCCGAAAACGAATTGCAGTCGGCCATAGAACGTCTTCGCCGCCGCGAGGAAAAGGCATTGATGACAACGGCGACACCGTTCGATGGCAAGGACGGACCCGGCGACGGTGTGCTTCTGGCGGTGCAAGGCCTAGCCGGTGGCACCGGCGCCACGACCTTGGCTGTGAACCTGGCCTGGGAATTGGCCACGGTTGAAAAAACCGATGGTCCACGTGTGTGCATCATGGATTTTGGTCTGCAAACCGGATCCGTGGCGACATATCTGGATCTGCCGCGCAAGGACGTGGTCTATGAAATGTGGGCCGACACCGAGACGATGGATGAGGACATCTTCAAACAGGCGCTGGTGTCGTTTGAAGAAAAGATGTGGGTGCTGACAGCCCCAACCGACATCCTTCCGCTGGACATGATTACGGCCGAAGATGTGCAAAAGGTGCTGGAGCTGGCGCGCGCCAAGTTCGACTACGTCATCATCGATATGCCTGGCACTTTGGTGCAATGGACTGAAACAGTTCTGAGTGCGTCGCAAATCTACTTTGCAACGCTGGAACTGGATATGCGGTCCGCGCAGAATGCGCTGCGCCTGAAACGGGCCTTAAAATCGGAAGAATTGCCGATTGAAAAACTGCGCTTTTGTCTGAACCGCGCCCCGAAATTCACCGATTTGAATGGCAAGAGCCGTGTCAAGCGTTTGGCCGAAAGCCTGGAAATCAGCATCGAGGTTCAGTTGCCCGATGGCGGCCGCCCGGTAATGCAGGCGGGTGATCATGGCACGCCGCTGGCCAACGCGGCCGGGAAAAACCCGCTGCGTAAGGAAATTGCGAAGCTGGCCTCGTCGCTGCACGCCCTTGGGCAAAGTGACGCCGATCAGGCCGCATAAGAGGATTTTGCAAAATGTTTTCGCGATACAAGAAGTCCACTGATGGCGCAACGCCGGTCAAGGGGGCGGCCAAACCCAAGGCTGCCACCGAAGTGGAAGCGCCCAAAACGGCCCCAATCGAAGAAGTGCAGTCCACGTCCTTGCGCAAACCGCTGCCCAAAACGGATGCCAAAGCGGCGCCCCAGGACAAGGAACGCAAGCGCAAGGAGCGGCTGGCAGAGATCAAGATCGAGCTGCATCGCTCGCTTCTCGACAACCTGAACCTGGGTGCGCTGGACACCGCAAGCGAAGCTGATCTGCGCGCTGAAATCAGCTCGATCGCCGGTGAAGCGCTGGAAGAACGCAACATTGTTCTGAACCGCGAAGATCGCACCACCCTGACGCAAGAGCTGTATGACGAAGTGCGGGGTCTGGGCCCTCTTGAGCCGCTTCTGAAAGACGAAACCGTCAACGACATTCTGGTCAACGGCCCGCATCAGGTGTTCGTGGAACGCGCAGGCAAGCTGATGCTGACCGACACAACTTTCAAGGACGAAAAGCACCTTCTGCGTATTATCGACAAGATCGTAAGTGCCGTGGGTCGTCGGGTGGACGAGTCGAACCCCTATGTGGACGCCCGTTTGCAGGATGGGTCACGATTCAACGCCATGGTGCCGCCCATCGCGGTGGACGGTTCGCTGGTCTCCATTCGTAAGTTCAAAAAGGACAAGCTGGGCATTGATGACCTTGTAGAATTTGGGGCCTTCTCAGAAGAAATGGCCGCCTATTTGCAGGCCGCCGTGGCCACGCGCCTGAACGTGATCGTATCGGGTGGTACGGGTTCGGGCAAAACGACGACGCTCAATGCGCTGTCGTCTTTCATTGATAACGCAGAACGGATCCTGACGATCGAGGATACCGCGGAACTTCAGCTGCAACAGACCCACGTGGGCCGCATGGAAAGCCGCCCGCCAAACGTGGAAGGCAAAGGCGAGGTATCGCCCCGCGATTGTCTGAAAAACGCCCTGCGGATGCGTCCTGACCGGATCATCGTGGGGGAAACGCGGGGCGAAGAAGTGATCGACATGTTGCAGGCCATGAACACCGGTCACGACGGGTCGATGACCACGATCCACGCCAACAACCCACGTGACGGGATCAGCCGACTGGAAAACATGGTGGCTATGGCCGGGATTGAAATGCCGCTCAAGGCGGTTCGGTCTCAGGTTTCGTCGGCTGTGAACTTGTTGGTGCAGGCCAGCCGCTTGCAGGACGGTTCGCGCCGCATGACCTCGATTACCGAGATCACAGGCATGGAAGGTGACGTTATCTCCATGCAGGAAATCTTTCGTTTTCAACGCGTTGGCCTAACGCCGGACAACAAGATCATTGGCCACTTCACCGGCACAGGTGTGCGGTCGAACTTTTCAGAACGGTTCCGTCTGTGGGGGTATGATTTGCCACCCAGCATCTATGAACCCGTCGGTGCGGAGTAACCACTATGTCGATCAGTGCAGAACCGATTATTTACGGCCTTATCTTCGTCGGGATCCTGGTCCTGGTGCAAGGCCTTTACCTGACGGTCTTTGGTCGCTCGATCAGTCTGAACAACCGGGTGAACCGTCGCCTAGAGATGCTGGACAAAGGCGCCAATCGTGAAGAGGTGATGGAAAAACTGCGCAAGGAGATGGAACAACATCTCAAGGCGCGCAAAATCCCTCTTTATTCGATCCTCTCGACCAAGGCGCAGAAGGCCGCTATCGCCTTTACGCCCAAACAGCTGATCATGCTGATGGTCGCGTGCAGCTTTCTTGCATTTTTGGGCCTTTCCATCGGCACCGAGACTTCCGCGCCGGTACGGGCGTTCGTGTCCGTTGCCATGGGCGTCGGCGGTGTTTTCACTTGGATCAATATGAAAGCTGGCAAGCGCATGGCGCTGTTGGAAGAACAGCTTCCCGATGCCATCGAATTGATGGTGCGCAGCTTGCGCGTCGGTCACCCGTTTGCGTCGGCCATCTCGATTGTGTCAACCGAAGTCGCGGACCCACTGGCCACCGAGTTCGGTGTGATCGCAGACGAGTCAGCTTATGGCCGCGACATGGGCGAGGCGCTCAAGGATATGGCCGAGCGTCTCGACATGCAGGACCTGCGCTTTCTCGCTGTCGCCGTGACCATCCAACAGCAATCGGGCGGTAACCTGGCTGAAATCCTGGATGGGTTGGCCAAGGTGATCCGTGCCCGCTTCCGCCTGTTCCGCCGGGTGAAGGCCATCACGGCCGAGGCCAAGTGGTCAGGCAAGTTTCTGTCGGGTTTCCCTATTCTGGCGCTGATCGCGATCCAGATGATCAAGCCGGACTACTATGACGAGGCGATGGAGCACCCCTACTTCATCCCGGCATGTCTAGCCGTGGGCTTTTTCCTGGTCGCGAACCTTTTCGTGATGCGCGCCCTTGTGAACATCAAAGTGTAAGAGGTCAAAGCTATGGGTTTCCTTGATAGCATTTCGCAAACGCTGACCGATACGCTTGGTCCGTTCGGCCCGCTGATCGCGGTGGGCACGCTGGGTATCTTGCTGGTGGCGCTGACCATTCCGATCCTGATCCGCGAGTCCAACGACCCGCTGGACAAGATCAAGAAAGCGTCACGCACCGGCACCGCCCCGGAAGAAAAGAAAAAGAAGCTACGCTCGGGTCAGCGCAATGAGAAGCTGGACAAGTATGCCACCTTCCTTGAGCCGCAGGATGAAAAGCAGCTCAGCCAGATCCGCTTGACGTTGATGCAGGCCGGATACCGCAATCGCGACGCGGTACGCTATTTCCACTTTGCGCAATTTGCGCTCGGGATCGGTTTGCTGATCTTGGGGGTGCTGTATTTCGTGATTTTCCTTGCCGGAAATGAAGCCACGACCACACAACAGACGATGTTGTACATTCTGGGACCCGGCGGCGTTGGATACATGCTTCCCAAGTACTGGGTCAAGAAACGTCAGCAACAGCGCCAGCAAGAGATTGTAGAAGGCTTCCCCGACAGCCTAGACATGATGTTGACCTGCGTAGAAGCCGGTCAGTCTCTCGACCAGTCGATCATCCGTGTGAGCCATGAAATCCGCAACTCCTACCCTGCGCTGGCAGACGAGTTCGAAATCGTATCTCAACAGGTCAAGGCCGGCCGGGATAAACCGTCTGTTCTGAACGAGATGGCCGAGCGTTGTGGCGTGCAGGATGTCTCAAGCTTTGTGACGGTATTGGTGCAGTCGCAAACCTTTGGTACGTCGATCGGTGACGCGCTTCGGGTCTATGCCGGCGAGATGCGTGACAAACGTGTCATGCGGGCCGAAGAAAAGGCGAACAAGCTGCCAACGAAGATGACATTGGCCACGATGATGCTTACAGTACCCCCATTGCTGATCATCCTGGTCGGCCCGTCGGTTCTGGGCATCATGGAGCTCTTTACAATGGCGGGTCAGTAAGACCGGTCAAAAAACAAAGAGGCAGCATGGCAGGATACAGGCTAGCACGAGCAGGTGCTTTGCTTCTGACATCATTTGCCCTGGTCGCGGGATGCGGCCAGGGCGTTTCGCGTGACAATGACAACCCGTTTGCGCCGGGCATCTCCAAGCGTGGCGAGGCCGTGGATGGTATGCTTGTCGGACATCGCTTGATGGCAGCAGGCGAATACGAACTTGCCATCAGCGCGTTTTCACGCGCGGCGATTGACGAAGGCATGACCGCTGATGTGCTGGCCGGTCTTGGCAGCGCAAATTTGGGCCTCGGCCGGCTCACCACCGCCGAAAAACTTCTGCGCGAGGCCGTCGAGAAAGATGAAAAGTCGCCGGAGATCTGGAACAACTTGGGCGTCGTCCTGCTGGAAAAAGGCGAAAACGCCGAGGCCGAACAGATGTTCAAACGTGCCTACGCGCTGGACAATGGCGAAAGTGACTCAATTCGAGACAATTTACGGTTAGTTCTCGCAAAATCGGAAAATTCCCTTTATACTGAGGAAGTAGAACAAGATTATAAACTGGTGCGGCGGGGAAGCAGCGACTTCCTGATCCGCAACATACCAGGTTGAGGCAAAGGCAGTAAAAGGACGCAAAAATGCGCCATCCCATTCTTATGTGCATCTGCGTAACAGGCGCATTTGCTCTTTCAGCATGTGACCAACAAAACCCGGCTGATGTAGACCGTGCCCTTTCCGATTTGAATGTTATCGACGAAAGCAACCTAAACGATGTGATGCTTTCCGTGGCCGACCCGAACGAAGCGGTTTCCTATTTCCAACGCACCGCCCGCGAGAAACCCGAGCGGCTTGATATTCGCCGTGGTTTGGCGCAATCGCTGGTGCGCGCAAAGCGCAACACCGAGGCCGCAGCCGCTTGGAAACGCGTTGTTGAGCACGAGAAATCCACCAATGACGACAAGGTGGACTATGCCGATGCCCTGATCCGCAACAGCGAATGGGATCGTGCGGACGAGGTTCTGGACGAAATCCCGCCCACATTCGAAACCTTCAAACGCTACCGCCTTGAAGCGATGATTGCCGACAGCGATCAGGACTGGAAAAAGGCCGACAGTTTTTATGAGACGGCTATCGGCCTGACCACGCGACCGGCCAGCGTGATGAACAACTGGGGCTACTCCAAGCTGACCCGTGGGGATTACCAAGGGGCCGAGCGCCTGTTTTCGGACGCGATCCGGCAGGATGACAGCCTATTTACCGCCAAGAACAACCTGATCCTGGCCCGGGGCGCGCAAAAGAAATACTCGCTACCCGTCATTTCGATGACACAAGTGGAACGTGCGCAACTGCTTTACACGATGGGCCTGTCGGCGATCAAACAAGGCGACAACAGCATCGGCAAGGGCCTGTTGCGCGATGCGATTGACACCCATCCGCAACACTTCGAAGCCGCCGTGCGCAGCCTGCGCGCCTTGGAAAACAACGTCGAGTAGACTTTTAAGAGGCGGTCAGGATGTCCTTGGAGATCACAAGTTGGGCGGCCTCTTGGTTCTTGCCGTTTGTTCTGCCTGTCTGTCTTTGGGTGATGTGGAGTGACCTGCGCGCCATGCGCATTCCGAACAATGCGGTCATGACACTTGTGGGCATCTTCGTGATCGTTGGCTTGGTCGCCATTTCTCCGTTCTGGCCAGACTACGCGTGGCGTCTTGTGGCACTGGTGGTCGTGCTGGTCATCATGTTCGTCGCCAATGCCGCGGGGCTCATGGGCGCGGGCGACTCCAAGTTTATTGCTGCAGCCGCCCCTTTCGTGGCCCCCGGTGACTTGCGCATCGTGCTGTTTATCTTCGCAGCCAACCTTCTTGCGTGCTTTGTCACCCATCGCTTTGCAAAAATCACGCCTTTGCGCCAACTGGCGCCGGACTGGGTCAGCTGGGACCGTGGCAAAAAGTTTCCAATGGGTTTTTCGCTCGGCGCGACGTTGGTGATCTACCTCATGTTGGGTGTGCAACACGGCGTTTGATGCCTGCCCCATCCCTGCCTGCCGGTGACCACATTTTGCGCACGATTTCATGCCAGTGTGACACCAAATTCCCCGTGCGAAGCGTGGGGCGTGTCGTCAACGTTTTGATATACGGGCAGAAAAAACGATGAACATGCAAGTAAGCCACGGCGTCCAACCGCCGCCGCCGCCGAAGAACATGGACGAAATGCAGCTTCCGATCGTGATGATGCGGGACATTCTGCTGAAAACCATGTTCCGCAAGAACCTGGATATGGTCACCGAAGTGGCCGAGGCGATTTGCCTGCCCCGTGCCGTGACGCAGGAACTGATTGATATCGCACGTTCACAAAAACTTTTGGAAGCCACTGGAACGCTGAACGCCAATTCGGGCGGCGAGATGGGGTATCAATTGACCGATGCGGGCAAGAACCGCGCCATGGACGCGCTGGCCCAGTCCGAATACTTCGGTGCCATGCCGGTGCCACTGGCCGTTTACCGCGAACAGGTGAAACGCCAATCCATCCGCAACATCCAGGTGACACGAGAAGAACTGACCGGCGCGATGGGCCACTTGGTTCTACCAAACGAGCTTTTGGACCACCTCGGACCAGCGGTGTCCGCCGGACGTTCGATCCTGATGTATGGCCCGCCGGGCAACGGTAAGTCATCCATTTCGAACGGAATCCGGGACGCGATGGGCGACAAGATCTATGTGCCCCGCGCGATTGAATATGCAGGTCAGGTGATCACGGTTTACGACCCCATCGTGCATTCCAAGGCCGAGGTAGAGGTAGACGACCCCAGCAGTCTGCGTCGTGTACGAACCTTCGACACCCGCTATGTGCGCTGCGAGCGGCCGACGGTGATCACCGGGGGTGAATTGAGTCTCAGCATGCTGGACCTGGTTTACAACCCGACCGCTCGAACCTATCAGGCGCCGTTGCAGCTGAAGTCAACCGGCGGCATTTTCATCGTGGATGACCTTGGTCGTCAGGCCGAACCGCCGCAATCCCTGGTCAACCGCTGGATTGTTCCTTTGGAAGAGGCCAAGGATATTCTGGCCTTGCAATCAGGTGAGAAATTCGAAGTTCCGTTCGACACGCTGGTCATTTTCTCGACCAACTTTCACCCCAACGAGATCTTTGACCAGGCCGCCCTGCGCCGGATCTTCTTCAAGATCAAAATCGACGGACCGAACCAGCAGGATTTCCTCAAGATCTTCGCGATGGTCGCCAAGAAACGCGGCATGCCACTGGATGAAGATACGCTGCTACACCTGTTGAAAGTGAAGTACCCGACGATCGAAAACATCTACGCCAACTATCAGCCGATCTTCCTGATCGACCAGATGATCTCGATCTGCGAGTTCGAGGGCATTCCCTACCAAATGCGCCCAGATCTTCTGGACCGCGCTTGGGCGAACATGTTCGTGACACAAGAAGAGATCATCCACTAGCGACGATCTGCATGACACTCAGAGGTTCCGGACTTCGTCCGGGGCTTCTTTTTTTTGCGGTTTCACCCACTGGCGACTGGGGCAGGTTTGGCCTAATTCTGGGCGATGACAACACTGCCCCCGATTTTTAGCGACTGGTTTGATTGTCGCGGATGGACGGTTCATCACCATCAGCAGGCGATGCTGGACCGAATGGATGACCCTGCATTGCTGTTGATTGCGCCGACGGGGGGCGGCAAAACGTTGGCCGGGTTCCTGCCGACACTGGTCGACATCGCCGAACACGGCCATGCGGGGTTGCACACGCTTTACATCTCGCCCCTCAAGGCCCTTGCGGTTGACATCAAACGCAATCTGACCACGCCTGTGGATGAAATGGGCCTGCCCATCCGCATCGAGGACCGAACAGGCGACACGTCTTCGACCCGCAAACGACGGCAACGGGCCGATCCACCCCATATTCTGCTAACCACGCCTGAAAGCCTGGCCTTGTTGACCTCTTACGAGGATGCGCCACGCATCTTTAAGGGCCTGAAACGGGTGGTGGTGGACGAGATCCACGCCCTCGCGGAGTCCAAGCGCGGAGACCAGTTGATGCTGGCACTCAGCCGGTTGCAAGCGCTGTGTCCGGACCTGAAACGCGTTGGTCTGTCGGCCACGGTCGAAGACCCCGGCGCCATCGCAAAGATCCTCGCCAAACATCCCGACCCTTGCGACATCCTGCTGGCCGATCCAGGGCCGGAACCGGACATCTCGATGCTGGACACCACACAGTTTCCGCCCTGGGCGGGCGGTGGTGCGGTGTATTCCATTCCCGCCGTGTTGGACCAAGTGAAACGTCACAAGATCACGTTGATTTTCCACAACACCCGCGCACAAGCCGAGATCTTCTTTCATAATTTATGGCTTGCCAATGAAGAGGCGTTGCCGATCGGTATCCACCACGGATCACTTGACCGGGTGCAGCGCGAGCGGGTGGAAGGCGCAATGCAGCGCGGCGAGCTGCGCGCGGTGGTGTGCACCGGTAGTCTTGATCTGGGCATTGACTGGGGAGATGTGGACCTGGTGATCCAAGTGGGGGCGCCCAAGAACGTGAAACGGCTGGTTCAGCGTATCGGGCGGGCCAATCATCGCTACAACGCGCCATCCAAGGCATTGCTGGTACCGGCCAACCGGTTCGAGGTGATCGAATGCCACGCAGCGCTAGAGGCAGCGCGCGACCATGATCTTGACGGCGATCCGCGCGGCGCCGGACCACGCGACGTACTTTGCCAGCACATCCTGATCCGCGCCTGCGCCGGCCCTTTTGATGCCGATAGCCTGTTTGCTGAAGTGACCAGCGTCGGGGCATACACCGGGCTAAACCGAACCGAATTTGACGCATGTCTCGATTTCTGTGCCACCGGTGGGTATGCTCTAAGGGCCTATGATCAATGGCAGCGACTGGTTCAGCGCGACGGGCTGTGGCAGTTGCGTGATCCTCGGTCCGCACGCTTGATCCGTATGAACATCGGCACGATTCAGGACAGTGACCTGCTCAAGGTGCGTATGCGGCGGCAGCGTGGTGGCAAACCATTGGGTGAGATCGAAGAAGGTTTCGCCGCGTCCCTGACCCCGGGCGACACGTTCCTGATCGGCGGCCAGATCGTGAAATACGAAGGCCTGCGTGAAATGGTCGTCGAAGTCAGCCGCGATGCGGCGAAGAAACCCAAGATCGCCACCTTCGCGGGCACAAAGTTCGCGACCTCTACACAGTTAAGCCAGCGGATCCTGCGCTTGCTTGCGACCGAGGACAAAACCGCCCTTCCCCAACACACACACGACTGGATCGACTTACAGGCCGATGTGTCCCGCCTGCCGCAGGCCGGGCGGCTGCTGATCGAAAGTTTCCCGCATGATGGGCGCGAACATGCTTGTATCTATGGCTTCGCCGGTCGAAATGCGCAGCAAACGCTTGGCCTTCTGGTCAGCAAAAGGATGGAAGAAATGAACCTCGCTCCGATGGGGTTCGTGTCCACCGACTATGCGACGCTGATCTGGGGGCTGGAACCCTTGCGCGACACAGCAGGCCTGTTTGATCGCGACGCACTGCGCAACGGGCTGGACAAATGGCTGGCAGGCAACCAATTGATCAAGCGTACCTTTCGCGCCTCTGCCACCATTGCCGGGCTTATTCAACGCAACCTGCCGCAGGTCCGGAAATCCGGGCGCCAAGCCACGTTTTCGTCTGATATCCTGTATGACACCCTGGCCAAATATGACCCCGATCACCTGCTTTTGGACATCACGCGCGAAGAGGCGATGCGCGGCCTGATCGACTTCGGCAGGATAGAGGAAATGCTGGACAGGATCGACGGGCGGATCGACCTGGTCCGCCTGCCCCGCGTTACCCCATTTGCCGCGCCACTTTTTCTCGAAGCCGGCCGCACGCCGGTAGAAGGCGCAGCACAAGAGCGACTATTGGAAGAGGAAACAAAGCGGCTGATGGAGGCCGCCGGTCTGACCTGAAAAGCCTTGCAATATGTGCGCAGCCGCGAGATGAACGAAGCATGAACGGCTACGATTTCACATTGGCAGGGGCACGGTTGTCGGCGCTTGGATCCGGCGCGCTGTTTTGGCAAGATCAGAACCTGCTTTGCGTCTCGGACATGCATTTGGGAAAAACAGAGCGGCGCGCACGGCTCGGCGATGCACAACTGCCGCCGTATGAAACGCACGACACGCTGTCCCGGTTACAAATCGATCTTGAGGCAACCGGAGCCACAACGGTGATCTGTCTTGGCGACAGTTTTGACGACACAGCCGCCGCCGACGCTTTGCTGGAGGCCGAGAAGTTGTGGATTGCGCGTTTACAGGCCGGCAAACGCTGGGTTTGGATTGAGGGCAACCACGACCCCGGACCGGTGGATCTGGGCGGCGCACATCTGCACGAGTTGCCACTGCCGCCGCTGACCTTCCGACACATCGCCCGGCGCGGTCAAAGTGGCGAGTTGTCCGGGCATTACCATCCCAAGGTGACACTGCCGGTGCGCGGGCGGGTGATCACCCGCCCGGCGTTCCTGATCGACAGCGACCGCGTGGTGTTGCCCGCCTACGGAACTTACACCGGTGGTTTGCGCAGCAATGACGCGATCCTTACAGAATTGATGCGCCCCGAGGCGGTGGCCGTGTTGACCGGAAAGACACCGCGCGCCGCGCCGATGCCACGCTAGCACGTCACAGAATGCCCGCGTGTTCCAGCCCGGCTCTATACTTTCGGCTGACGGGTACGCGGTCGCCGTTTTTCAGGATTAGCCAGATTTTATGCGAGCCGTCACGCTCTATGTCAACGACCGCAGTGCGCGCCACCCAATGCGACCGGTGCGCGCAATACCCCTCGATCGGTTCCATTTCGTGGATGGCGTCGGCCAAGCGCAAGCGCAGAGTTTGAATGCCCTTGTCCGTGGCAATCTCGACATGATGATCGCGACCGGAAAGGCGCAATACCGTGCCCTGTGTCTCTGTTGACAATCGGCGCATCAGGCGCGGCTCAATCTGTTCCGCCTCCGCCGGAAGGCTGCCGGCCTCGTCTGAAAGAAACGCGTAATTGTAAGGCTCGATCCCCGGCGTCAGACGCCGAACGACGAATACACCAAGCGAAACCACGAAGACATACAGGTAGATGCTATTGAGTGGCGGAACCGTTGCACCAGCGGCCCGATCAAAAACCTGACCAATCAGCCAGACGGTCGGCGCAAAAATGAGTGTCATAAGCAAGATCGCAGTGACGTCGAAGGCCAGCGGCTTGTCTTGGCCCACCAATACCATCGTCAGTGCCCGGACGCTGTAACCAATGAGAACAGAAACCGAAATGATCACGATCCAAAATAGCGTTCGCAACGGTGTCGTCATCGTTTCGAACGTACCGAATGGGCCACCGATCACGGCGATCGCGATCGCAACCATACAAACAAGAGCCGTCGCGCGCGAGAATGCATGGGTCATATTCTCGCTTAGAATCGACTTGAATTCCTTATGATCGGGCATCTGCACTCTTTATTATACCTCTTCTGCGTGTATTTAGTTCACAATTTCGCGCAGGCCAAGCATTCCCTTTGGCATGGTCTTTGTTTACTTTGCCGTCTGTTACCTCCCGGATGGATGGGAAAAAAAGCGAATATGTCCCCGCAAATCAATAAAAAAATCCGTGATAGCTTTGAACGGCAAACAATGATGCGCACTTTTGGCGCGCAGCTTGCACGCATTGATGCCGGCGCGGTCGAGATTTCTGCGCCTATTCTGGAAGGCAGCCGGCAACAGCAGGGCTTTGCACATGCAGGTCTGACCTTTGCGATAGGAGATAGCGCCGCCGGTTACGCCGCGCTGTCACTGTTGCGCGAGGATCAAGAAGTTTTGACCACTGAAATGAAGATCAACCTGCTTGCGCCGGGCCAAGGCACCAGCCTGATCGCGCGGGGTCGGGTCATCAAACCAGGGCGCCGGTTGATGGTGGTTCAATCCGACGTGTTTTCCGAAACAGACGGGCAAGAGACCCACATCGCCATGCTGATGGGCACGATGATCCCCATCGATGTTGCCTAAGACACGCCGCACAAGAAAGGTCAGGCCGTCAAACCTTCGGGTTCAGACAGGCCGTTGGCCCGGCAACATGCGGTCACGGTATTGGCCAGAAGACACGCGATGGTCATTGGCCCCACTCCTCCGGGGACCGGCGTGATGGCTCCGGCCCGTTCCGAGCAGGACGCGAAATCCACATCGCCGACCAGTATATTCTTACCGTCCCGCTCGATCCGGTTGATGCCAACGTCGATGACGGTTGCCCCGTCCTTGATCCAATCGCCCGGCACCATTTCCGGCCGCCCGACGGCCGCCACGACAATGTCGGCACGACGCACGACATCCGGCAGGTCCTTGGTGCGCGAATGTGCAATGGTCACGGTACAGCTGTCACCCAAAAGCAATTGCGCCATCGGTTTGCCCACGATGTTCGAGCGGCCAACAACCACCGCGTCCATACCGGACAGGCTGCCGTGGTGATCG
>JBCBTE010000018.1:0-33088 GCA_039818805.1 Pseudomonadota bacterium | reverse complement strand
GAAAGGAAATCTGATGGCTAAGGTCTCTCCTTTGATGGTCGCACCGCCGGTCATATTCGTGCTTCTGGCGGGCCTCTTCTACGTCGGTATGATGCGCGACAATCCGGACGAATTGCCATCCGCCTTGGAAGGAGAACCAGCCCCCGTCGTGGCGCTGGCGCCCTTGGGCGATAAGGTGCTGTTCACGGATTCCGATTTGCGCACGGGTGGTGTCAAGCTGGTCAATTTCTGGGCCAGTTGGTGTGGCCCTTGTCGCGTTGAACATCCGCACCTGTCGACGCTGGCGGAGGAAGGCATTCTGATCTACGGGGTTAACTACAAGGACAAGGCCGGCAACGCCCTTGGCTTTCTGGACGAGCTGGGCGATCCCTACGCGGCGATTGGCGCGGATCTGAACGGTCGGATGGCCTTGGACTGGGGCCTGTACGGCGTGCCGGAAACCTACGTTATAGACGGGCAAGGCCGGATTGTTCTGCGTTTCGCCGGCCCAATCACGCAGCGGGTAATGGACAGTGACATCCGCCCTGCCATCGCGGCCGCCGCGGTGGCCAACTAGATATCAGTCGGAGACGTCGCAAGACTGCGCTGCTTTGGCTTGCGGCAACGGGCAGGTGGCCGCGCTTTCTGCACTGGCATACGCACCGTACACGGCGATCATCGACAGGGTAAACGCTTGCAGCGCTATCAGAACGTTTCGCATCATGTTCTCCTTCGCCAAAAAACGCGGCGTGGTCGATCCAAGATGGGGTCGTGTTGCAGCTTTCGTAAGTCAGGATTTCCTGACCTCGGCGCACATCCGCGTGAAGATTATTCCACCCGGGGCGTATGGGCGAGACAGTGCGCGCGCAACGCGCTGTAATCCGGTGCGCTTCGCAGCGTTTCCAATGTGTTTCTGTGGTGATCAAACGCGTGCTTTCGCAAGCGCATCAATCGACCACCTGACATGTGATCAAGGTGCATCATCTCGGCCCAGAGGCGCGGCGCGCTTTCGACCAGACTGTAATCCTGGGTGCCGCCGAAATTGCGCTTCCACCAGTATTTCTCGCGCAGAGATCGATGTGTCTGGTGGGCGCTGCCCCGAACCGATTTAAGCAGGAAAGTTTCGATATCCTTGACGGCGTAGTGATGCACGCAGGCATACCGCGTCATCAACGGATCTTTCGATCGCCAGTTTTTCAGGGCAAATTCGGGTTCGACCAAGCCCGATCCGTTGACGCGAATGATTTGGTCTTCAGGCTTTTGCGGGTTGCGTGGCTGGTGAATGCCCGGAATGGCGTAGACCGATGGTTTGAAGAGTGACTTGTAGCCGGTGAAATTGGTCAGGTACCGCTCTGCCGAGGTGGTATCGGTGAATCTTGCCGTCACCAGGTCGTCGGTCATCACGGGGATCTGTCCGCTGCCAAACAGGCGCCAGTTCAGGATCAGGTGGTCAAACTCCGGAAGTGCCGCGAAGAGATGTGTCAGTGTGCCGCCGCCCACGCGGATATTCAGAAACTCGTCGAGATCAAGAACCATGGCGAAATCGGCGGTCCTGAACAGGTCCAGTCGCGAGGCGCGCTTGTAGGCGCGCATCTGATGACGGCCATTGGCCGCGGGGTTGTCGTGGTAGGTGACGATGCCCATCTCATCGAGAACCGAGAGGGTTTCATCCGTGCCGTCCGTGCTGTCATTCTGAAACAGGATGAAGTCCGAGAACCCGGCCAACCGGTGATGGGCCACCCATTCAAGGATGTTATGACCCTCGTCCTTCGCTGTCGCGATAAGAACTGTTTTCACTGCGCCCCGCCTCTGGACTTTGTTATTGTTTCCCGAAGTTTAGCACATCACGCGCACCCTGTCAGGACCAAAAGCACGCCGCGTTCCACCCCGCATCCGGCTTGCGTGGCGGGGGCGGGGTTGCTATCTGGCATGGGTAAACCCGATAGATTTGATCGGGAAGTGATGAGGCAGACTTGAAAGACCAAACCCCGCGCCTTGAAATCCGCAACCTCATGCGTCGCTATGAAGGTCGTGTTGTGGTTGATGACGTATCCCTTGCCGTGATGCCGGGGCAAGTCACGTGTCTGCTGGGGCCTTCGGGATGCGGCAAATCGACAACCTTGCGCCTGATCGCGGGAGTCGAAATGCAGGATGAGGGCGAGATTTGGGTCGACGGGCAACTGGTATGTGACACCGTGTTCCGCGTTCCGCCCGAACGGCGCCACATCGGCCTGATGTTTCAGGACTTTGCCCTTTTTCCGCATTTGCGCGTCGGCGAAAACGTGGCATTTGGCCTGTCTGGCGATGCGGCTGCGAAATCGACCCGGGTCCACGAGTTGTTAGAGCGTGTTGGGCTTGCGGGATATGCACACAGCTATCCGCACGAGTTGTCCGGCGGCGAACAGCAACGCGTGGCGTTGGCCCGCGCGTTGGCCCCGCGTCCCAGCATCATGTTGATGGACGAGCCGTTTTCGGGATTGGACAATCGGTTGCGCGACGGCATTCGCGACGAGACTCTGGAAATCCTGCGTGAGCAAGACACGGCGGTCTTGCTGGTTACGCATGAACCGGAAGAGGCGATGCGGATGGCAGATAACATTGCTCTGATGCGCGACGGTCGGATCGTGCAACAGGGTGCGCCCTACAACATCTTCAATGCGCCGGCAGACCGGGATGCGGTCGCGTTTTTCAGCGATGTGAACGTGATCCGCGGTCCGGTGCACGGGGCACTGGCCCAAACACCGTTTGGCCAATTCCTTGCGCCCGGGGTTCCGGACAATCAGGAGGTCGACATTGTCGTTCGGCCACAGCATATCAAGCTGGATTTTGACCGAAACGGCAAGGGTCCAGCGCCGACGATCAGCGACGGCACAGCCGCCCGTGGTGTGGTGCAACGGGCACGGTTCATGGGGTCGGAAAGCCTGGTTGAGTTTCGCATGGACTACGACGGTTCGATCTTCAAGGCCACCGTGCCCGCCGTCTTCCTGCCCAAGACCGAAACGCCCATGTGGTTGATGATCCGACGGGACAAGTGTTTCATTTTTCCGGTGACCTAAGGCCACCTGCGCCTAGTCTTCGTCTTCTTCATCCTCGGAAAAGATCAGCGTGATCTCTCCACCCGCTTCCAGAGTGCGGATCGCATTGACCACTTCGGTCATCGAAGCTTCGCCGTCCTTTTGTTTTACCTTGCCTTGTTCATCCATCTCCTCGCGGATGGCCTCCGCCATACGTTTTGAGATGTTTTCCAGAATGAAGGTGGCAGATGGTTTGGTGTCTTCCGAAGCTTCGGCCACGGCGAGGGCCATAACCAAAACGGATTGGTCCACTTCGCGCGTGATCTTGGGAACGTCAACCGGGCTAAGCCGCTCGGCGATATTTGCAAAAGTGAAGATGGCCTTGCGGACCTTGGCAGCAAAACCTTCATCGGTTTCATCCAAGCCGTCTAGCACTTGGTCGCGGGTGGCCGCCGGTGAATAGTTAAGGATTGCGCCCACGCGTTCCACAGGACCGTCGGTGAAGGCCATGGCGGGCACATCGTGCAATTGCGCGGCCAGCGACAACCCGATGCGATCCACGGCATCGGGCGTGACCGCGCCGGTTTGTGACATGGCATAGGCAATGCGCCGCGCGGCATCTCCGGGAAGGCGCCCCAAAAGTTCAGCTGCGCGGGTCACGTCGAGCTTCGACAGCAAGACGGCCGCCACTTCGATACTTTCCGAGGCAACGATTCCCAAGAGCGCATCCGTATCCGCGCCACGCACCTGTTCCCAAGGGTCGCCAAACTGGCGTACACCGGCCTCCTTGCGTAGCCGTGCCGCTGTCTGCGGGCTTATCCGACCATCCAGCGCGGTCAGCGCACCGGCCACACCGCGGGGAAATGTCAGCCCCATCGCTTCTATTTCCGACGCGAATTCGGCCACCACTTCGGCCAGGGTGGTGCGGTCCACGTAGCGCATCGAGCCCATTTGCGTGGTCAGCTTACCCTGCAGGTCTTCCGGTAGATCCTTGAGTGGCACATCCGCACCCTCGTTCAACAGAAAGCGCACGATGATTGCCGCCTTCTGGTGGCGGGTCAGATGCGCCGACGCGGGCGCAGCGCGCCCTGGAGGCGACAGGCGAGCGATTGTGTTGCTGGTCATTCCAGTCCCCAAATGGCTTTGCACCACTTTAGGCTTGGAAGGGTAAAAAAGTGTCTAAGGTCAAAATTGAAAGTGCGCAGCGTTAAAAAACGCCGCGCACAGTTCTAGTTGACAGGCTCAGGTGGCGGGTTGCGCCACACAGGCCTGAGTTTCAGCATCCCAGACGTACCCATCGAGACAGGAACTTGTCTGCTTGCCGTGGCCATAGTTGCATGCAGCATTGGCCGCAAAAGTTGATGCTAGGGTCACGACAAAGGCCCCCAGGATGACAGGTGTTTTCATGTAAACTCTCCCTGCTGGATGATCCTAGTGTAGCACCGTTTGCGCCAAAAATCAGTAATCGTAGGTCTTGCCGCTTTCGATAGCGGTTAAAAGCGCGGTTTCTGCCCAAGTTCCGGCGCCGCCATGGTCACGAATGGCTAAAAGTTGTGCACGTGCTGCATCGACATCTCCTTCCAGCACAAGCGCTTGACCCATGTAAGAGCGAGCCAGAATGTTGGACGGATTTCGCGCAAGCGCCTTGTTGTAATAGGCCATGCCCTTGTCGACATCACCCATCTTGCGATGCGTAAATCCCCAATAGGTCAAGACACGGTCGTCATTCTGGTCGGTCATCGCCGCAAGAACCGTCTGGGCGTTTCGATACTGTCCATCATAAGCCAGTTCGCGCGCTGCCTGATAAAGCGTGTCTTCACTGAAGCCACTGTAGCTGGGGGTCTTGCAGCTTTTGCTGGCATTGTCCCAAACCTTGCCGCCAGAGCAGGATTTCGTCGTGTTGGTGGTTTTGGGTGCGGAGCTGCCGCCGCCCCCTGCGGCAAATGCAAGACCGGGAACAAGTAGGGCGGTGAATACAAGCGTACGGATCATTGGGTCCTCCAAGGGGTCAAAAGAAGTCTTGTAATTGGGGTACGCGCCAGCATCGCGTTTTATTCGGCGAATTTCGCACCCATGTAAATTTTCTTGTGACGGAAGTAGTGCAATCGTCAGAATGTTCCGCATCGCATGCGGAAAAAACATGTTCTGCGCACTAGTTGTCCCCAAATACCCTGGCGAAAATCGTGTCCACATGCTTGGTGTGATAGCCCATATCGAACTTTTCTTCGATCTCGGCCGGGCTGAGCGCTGCGCAGACCTCTGCGTCGGCCAACAACTCTGCTTTGAAGTCGGTGCGATGTTCCCAGACTTTGAGCGCGTTGCGCTGGACCATGGCATAGGCATCTTCGCGACTGACACCGGCCTGGGTCAGGGCCAGAAGCACGCGTTGGGACATCACCAGGCCAGGGAACTTGTTCATGTTGTCCAGCATGTTGTCGGGGAAGATGAGCATCTTGTCGATCACCCCGGTTAGTCGAGCAAGGGCAAAATCGAGTGTCACGGTCGCGTCGGGTCCAATCATGCGTTCAACAGAACTGTGCGAAATGTCGCGCTCGTGCCAAAGGGCCACATTTTCCATCGCCGGAATCACGGCCATGCGCACAAGGCGCGCCAGACCAGTCAGGTTTTCGGTCAGAACGGGATTTTTCTTGTGTGGCATTGCGGAAGAGCCTTTTTGGCCCATCGAGAAGAATTCGGCCCCTTCAAGCACTTCGGTGCGTTGCATGTGCCGGATTTCTATTGCGACGTTTTCAATGGACGACGCGATGACACCCAAGGTCGCAAAGAAGGCAGCATGACGATCGCGCGGGATCACCTGCGTGCTGATCGGTTCAGGTGTCAGGCCAAGCTGCGCGCAGACATGTTCTTCGACGCGCGGGTCGATATTTGCGAAAGTGCCGACCGCGCCCGAAATGGCGCCGGTGGCAATTTCGGACCGTGCGGTGCGCAGACGGGTGAGGTTGCGGTCCATCTCGGCATAGAAGCGGGCAAAATTGAGGCCCATGGTGGTCGGTTCGGCGTGAATCCCATGGCTGCGGCCCACACGCAGGGTGTCCTTGTGTTCAAAGGCACGACGTTTCAGGGCGGTCAGCAACGCCTCCATATCCGTGATCAGGATGTCTGCCGCCCGCACCAGCTGAACATTCAGACACGTGTCCAACACGTCTGAACTGGTCATGCCCTGATGCACGAACCGCGCCTCGTCACTGCCCACATGTTCGGCCAGATGGGTAAGGAACGCGATAACGTCATGCTTGGTCACCGCCTCGATCTCGTCAATCCGAGCAACATCGAACTCCACGTCCTTGGCTTTCCAAACCGCCTCGGCATTCTTGCGCGGGATCACACCCAGGTCGGCCATGGCATCGCAGGCATGCGCCTCAATCTCGTACCAGATGCGGAACTTGGTGGCGGGTTCCCAGATGGCAACCATGTCGGGGCGGGAATAGCGGGGGATCATGTGGCATGGACCTTTGGATTGCGTTTGTGGTTGCGCGCGGTTTAGACGGTGGGACAGGTGGCGGCAAGGCAGGAGAATACTTTGATCCCGAAGCTGGGCGCATTTGAAGGTACGTGGCGGTTGTCACGCGAAATCTGGCCCGCGGGTGCCCCCCAAGCGCAATTCGTCGGTGAAGCGCGGTTCGCACCGGGACAGGGCGGGTTGGTCTATTCGGAGGAAGGTTTGCTGACCTTGGACGGTCAACAACCCGTCCGGGCCGAACGCACCTATCTTTGGCGTCAGAACGACGAACAAAGCGTCGCGGTCTTCTTTGCTGATGGGCGGGCATTTCACACCTTCGGAACCGAGCAGTTGGCGGATCGGCATTGGTGTGACCCCGACACCTACGATGTGAGATATGATTTTTCGGATTGGCCGCGCTGGTCCACCAGCTGGCGGGTGAGCGGGCCGCGGAAAGACTACCGGATGATCAGCCGATATTCTGCGTAATTGTTTGATTTAAATTGACAAAATACATGACTTCCTTTTTCTCTTATTTTGCAACAACACGCCATAATTCGAACAAATTGTTTCGCCACAAGAGACAATAGATAGCACGGGTGGTGCCTGCGTCCTTCAGGGTTGTCCCGCAGGTAGCCTCCGAACAAATGAACAAGCAGGAAAGTCTGAAAGCAGGCTTCATACAGGCAGCGGGCGGTTCCGACAGGAGCCGCCCTTTTCATTTATTCACGGCGCGATAGGGTGTGCCAATGCGCCCGATCCTGCAAAGTCATGTCCCGTATGATGTCAGCGACCTGTCGCTGCCCGGTGTGAAACCCTTCGAGATGAAAAACTGGTTATGGCAAGACGACGCCTTTGCCGAACAGATGGCATTGCGCGACATGTTGGTGCTGCAGCAGTATCCGGACGTGGTCGGCGTCACCGAGGCTGGCCGGGCCGCCGCGGACGAGCTTTTGGTATTTGTGTTGGACTGGTTGCACGCGCACGGCACCGGATACGCGGTATCGAAGAACGAAGTTCACCGCCCCGATGGAGTCGACGTGCCGATTGATCGGAATGATCCGATGGGAACGCTGGGTCGCTTGGTGCAGGAGGACCTGTGCGTCTTGACCAAACACCCAGAGGCCTCAGAGCATACCCTTGCGGCTGCCGCGCTTTGCTTTCCCGCCAGTTGGCGGCTGCAAGACAAGCTGGGGCGGTCCCTGGTGGCTATCCACGACCCGGTTCCGAGCTATGACGGATCCATCGCGCGGCGCGTGCAACGCTTGTTCGATGGGGTGCAAGCCGACCGGCCGATGTGGCGGTTCAACGCGTTGAACTACGCTGATCCAAGTTTGCATCAACCCGATCGCCGCGACGACGAATATGCAAGGTCTGGTGCGTCGGATGCGTATTTCCGGTCCGAGCGTCAATGCATTCTGCGCCTTCCGGAAACGCAGGCTTGCGTGTTCTCGATCCACACCTTCGTGGTCCTTCAGGCGGGATATGGACGGGTTTAGTGGTCGCCTGCCACGTCACGCAGCATGGAATAGGTAAACAGAAACGCGCCAAGCGGTGGAGTATAGAGCATGACCGACAGCGCCACGGTATGAATGGTCAGGCGAAGTGGCTTCGTGGGATATGCGCGCTTGTCGAACCAGCACGGCACAAGTCTTGGACCTGCACCGATATCATCGGCGCTGATGATATCGAAGGTTTGCGCATCAAGAGGCGACATGGCGGCCAAAGCACGAGGGTCAGGTGCATGGTCCTTGTTGGCGGCATAATCCGCCTCGGGCGCAGAAGCCGAGGATTTGCGCAACAGTTCGAACATCGCCCAGAGCAGTTCTTCATCCACTGTTTCAGGCGTTTCGCCACGCATGATTGTGTCGTAGGGCATGTCGTCTTTGATCCGGTTGACCAGTTTATCGGCCAGCAGATAGTTCGACATGGTCAGAAGATCATCCTCGACATCGTCGGGTCGTTCGCCCACGGCAATCAACAGGTGCGTGTATCGATCGGAATCTGATGGTGGGAGAATCCCAAGCGCGATACGCACGCCAACGCGGTCGATTATGGCAATGTTTTTGCCGAACCACTGCAATTGCCTGGGTTGGGCATCGGTTTTCTGAAGCAAGGCGTCAATGGCATGCACAATATCGGGAAAGTCCGCCGCGGGGGGCTGGCGGTATCCAAAAGCAGCTATGGAACCTTGGTTGTGACGCGACATTGAAAGTACACTTGTCCTGGACTGTTCGCGCGATCATTAACCACGCAACTGCGACAACGGTGAGAAGGAATTGCGGCGTTCTGGTGACTGCGGTCCCCAAAAAGGGACTGAAACGCCTTTAATACAAGGCGCAAGTCACGCGCCGATGCATGGCGCGTGACCCTGTTTCAGACGTTGTCAGTGAACGTTGAGCACCACATGTGGCCGCCCGTCCGAGGTTTTTTCATGGGTGCGGCCAGCGCAATCCACGGTGCAGTTGACCTGACGCCGGAAGGCACTGAACCTGTCGGAGGCAACCACGTCAATCGGGTGATCGAAGACCAGCGTCAGCTGGGTGTGATCGCGCCCTGTCGCACGCACCGATTTAACATGCCCGTCAAAATCGTGGCCAAGATAGGCACCGGACACAGATTGGCCGACGAACCAATGCGGGGCGGGGGCGTCGTCCAGTGCCGCGGACAGGGTGTTCCAGTCGCGATAGCCCCATTGGTGCGCCAAGTGTTCAAGCGCCTTTGAATGGCTGATCGCTGTTCCGCATTGTGCCAGCGCGTCACGCAGACGACGGGCTTGCATCTTTAGCGCATCGCGCGATGGCAAAGAGATATGTGTCATTACTATTGTCCCATCGGGCCGGTCAAAGAGCGGCAGGCGTCCGCATTGCTGCCCGGTCTGGCCCCGGGTCAGAAACATTTGAATTGTCAGAACTTCACCATGGCCAAAGCCTGCGGACGGCGGGGGCCTGACGCCCGGGCAGACACGTAAGAGCCCATTGTCAATCCGTCAACCCCCCGGGAGGCTAGCGATCGATCTGTGCGCCCATGATGGCAATCGCCTTTTGATAGACGGTGGCGGCATTCCACGCTTTGATCACTTGGAAATTCGGCTGGCCTTCCTGATACCCTTGCCCGGGTTTCCAACCTTTCTGGCGCAGGAAATTCGCGGTCGAGACCAGCGCGTCGGCTTGATTGTAGAAGTCAACGCGTCCATCCCCATTCCCGTCTACGCCGTATTTGAGCGCGTTGCCCGGCAGGAATTGCGTATGCCCCAGCTCGCCGTGTTTGGCACCTTTCGTGCCCAGCGTGATGCTGCCGCGATCCACCAGTTTCAATGCACCGATGGCGTGGGGTTTGAAAAACTCCGAGCGGCGACAATCGTAGGTTAGTGTCACGATCGCCGATACCACCGAACTGTCGCCCATAAAGCCGCCAAAGCCGGTTTCCATGCCGTGAATGGCAATGATCACGCCCGAGGGCACCCCGTAATTCTGTTCAATCCAGTTATAAAAGCCGGCATCACGGGCCTTGCGCTTGCGTCCTTGCGCCACGATGGTGTTCGAGCCGCGGACTTTCATGAACTTGTCGAGGGAGTATTTGAAACTTTTCTGGTTGCGATCCGCAGCAATGGTTCGGCTGGCATATTGCGATTGTGCCAGCGCCTGAAGCCCACGCTGGCCGACGCCGGCATTGGCCGCTTGTTTGGCAAAGTCCGCCTTCCATGCATTGAACCCGTTGGCGTTGTTGCCACAGGCGGCAACAGCGGAAGTGGCTGCAAATGACAGCCCAAGTGCGATCGAAAACAACTTTACATACGGCAGCATAAATGAACTCCGGATTTGAAAGGGACCGACATCAAACTGTAGCGGGTGTAGTTAACGGTACAATGAAAATCTCACGCGCTTGGCTTGTTGGCAATGCCGCGCCAAGGGGCTGAAACGAAAGCGGCGCCCGCAACCGGACGCCACTGTTTTTCAAGGATGCCGCTAATCAGCAGCTGTAGTACATGCCAAACTCGACCGGATGAGGTGTGTGCTCGTATGTTTCGATCTCTTCCATCTTCAGTTCGATATAACCGTCGATCTGGTCCTTCGTGAACACGTCGCCGGCCAGCAGGAAGTCGTGGTCGGCCACAAGCTCTTCGATGGCTTCACGCAGGCTGCCGCACACTGTCGGAATGCCTTCCAACTCTTCCGCCGGCAGGTCGTACAGGTTCTTGTCCATCGCTTCGCCGGGATCGATCTTGTTCTTGATGCCGTCGAGGCCGGCCATCAGCAGCGCGGCAAAGCACAGGTAGGGGTTTGCCGACGGATCGGGAAAGCGGGCCTCGACGCGCTTGGCCTTGGGGCTTTCCGTCCACGGAATACGAACACAGCCCGAACGGTTGCGGGCCGAATAGGCGCGAAGCACCGGTGCCTCAAAGCCCGGGATCAAACGCTTGTAGCTGTTGGTCGACGGGTTGGTAAAGGCGTTGAGCGCTTTGGCGTGCTTCAGGATGCCGCCAATGTAATAGAGCGCCTCTTGGCTCAGGTCGGCGTATTTATCACCTGCAAACAATGGCTTGCCGTCTTTCCAGATCGACATATTGCAGTGCATACCGGTGCCGTTGTCGCCATAGATCGGCTTGGGCATGAAGGTGGCTGACTTACCATAGGCCTGGGCCACGTTGTGGATCACGTATTTGTACTTCTGCAACTCGTCAGCCTGCTCGGTCAGGCTGCCAAAGATCAGACCCAGTTCGTGCTGACACGACGCCACCTCGTGGTGGTGTTTGTCGACTTTCATGCCCAGACGTTTCATCGTCGAAAGCATTTCTGACCGGATATCCTGCGCGTCGTCGGTGGGGTTCACTGGGAAGTAGCCGCCCTTGACGCCGGGACGATGGCCCATGTTGCCCATCTCATACTCGGTGTCGGTGTTCCAGGACGCGTCGAGCGCGTCGACTTCGTAGGACACCTTGTTGATCGAATTCGAGAAACGCACATCGTCGAAGAGGAAAAATTCCGCTTCCGGACCCCAATACGACACGTCACCCATGCCAGAGGATTTCAGATACGCTTCGGCTTTCTGCGCCGTGCCGCGCGGATCACGCTCGTACGCTTCGCCGGTGTCGGGTTCAACGACCGAGCAATGCACGCACATGGTTTTCTCGGCATAGAAGGGATCAATGTAGCCGGATCCGATGTCGGGCATCAGCTTCATGTCCGATGCTTCGATCGACTTCCAGCCCGCGATCGACGAGCCGTCAAACATGAAGCCTTCTTCGAGAAAATCCTCGTCCACCTGATCGGCCATGACGGTCACGTGTTGCAGCTTGCCACGCGGGTCCGTGAAACGGATGTCAACGTATTCAACGTCCTCGTCCTTAATGGTCTTGAGCAGATCCTTTGCGCTCATGTCTTGATCCCCTTGTTGAGTTGAATTGGGTTTTTAAAGGGCTTCCGAACCGGCCTCGCCGGTACGGATGCGAATGGCTTGTTCGATCTGGCTGACGAAAATCTTGCCGTCGCCGATCTTGTCAGTTTTGGCGGCCTCTACGATGGCCTCGATGGCCGCGTCCACCTGATCGTCGTCCAGCACGACATCAATTTTCACCTTGGGCAGGAAATCGACCACGTACTCGGCACCACGATACAGCTCTGTGTGACCTTTCTGACGGCCAAACCCTTTGACCTCGATCACCGACAGACCCTGAACACCCACCTCTTGAAGCGCTTCTTTCACCTCATCGAGCTTGAACGGCTTGATGATCGCCTCGATCTTTTTCATGGGTTGTCTCCTCCGACTGACTTTCGGGGATTGCAGAGCACTTCTGTTTCGGGGGTACAATCGGATAGGGTTTGCGCAAGCGTATGCGGAAATGGCGTAAAAACATTCTGCATAAAAAATAGGCAATATGCACGAATATTGGGCGGAATTGAATCGATGAGCGCGAGATCATGACGGAATTACTGACCGCCGCGCAAATGCGGGCCATCGAACAGGCGGCCATAGAGGCGGGCGAAGTGACGGGCCTGGAACTGATGGAGCGCGCCGGGCGCGGCGTGGTCGAGGCGGTGTTCGAGGAATGGCCAGAGCTGGCTGCCGCACCGCACCGGGCGGTGGTTCTGTGCGGACCGGGCAACAATGGCGGCGACGGGTTCGTGGTGGCGCGGCTCTTGAAGGAATGGGGCTGGGAGGTGGAGGTGTTCCTCTATGGTGATCCCGAGAAGCTGCCGCCGGATGCGAAGGTGAATTATGAGCGGTGGGGGCACCTTGGTGACATCAAGAGCTTTAGTGTCGATGATCTCGCTGATTTTGAACCATATGATCTCCGGGTCGACGCCTTGTTTGGTACAGGACTGCAGCGACCGATCTCGTATGAATTGATCGCTACAATGCAGTCGACGAAATACGCCGGATGTGGCCGGGATCATTTCATTCCAGCTAAGCGTGTTGCCGTAGATTGTCCATCCTGCTTGGACTTGGATAGCGGTATGGCACTGTTTCCTCACAAGATGTGGGAAGGCGATGTTCATCTGGAATACTATGCGATGCTGACGGTCACGTTTCACGCTTTGAAACTTGGGCACTTCCTGCAGAAAGACTGGGATTACTGTCGAAATGTCGTCGTGAAGAGCATAGGCTTGGAGGGTGCGAGTGGCCAAGCAGCAGAAAGCGATATCACGCAATTGATAGATCGCCCTAGTGAATGGCTTGGGAAAGGTGACTTTGAACACAAGTACTCCCACGGCCACGCTCTGATCCTCTCCGGCGGCGCAGGAAAAACCGGAGCCGCGCGTCTGGCGGCGCGGGGGGCACTTCGGATTGGGGCGGGGTTGGTGACCTTGGGCGTGCCGCCCGCCGCGCAGCAGGAGGTGGCGTGTCAGATCACGTCGGAAATGCTGACCCGGATTGGGGGGGCCGAAGGGCTTTCAGAAATTTTGCAGGACGAGCGGCTGAATGCGGTCTGCCTCGGGCCCGGGTTGGGGTTGGAGCGCGCACGGGAGTTGGTGCCGGTGGCGGTGCGTGCAAAGCACACACCCTACGTTTGTCTGGATGCCGATGCGTTGACGGCTTATGCGGCCACCCCTGACGCGCTGTTCGAGATACTTGACGAGGGTTGCGTGCTGACCCCGCATGGCGGCGAGTTTGCGCGTCTGTTCCCGGATATTGCAGAGAAACTGAAAGCCCCGGCCACCAAAGGCCCGGCCTATTCCAAGGTGGATGCTACGCGAGAGGCGGCGAAGCGGGCGGGATGCGTGGTGCTCTTCAAAGGGGCGGATACGGTGATAGCCGCACCCGATGGTCGGTGCAGCATCAATTCAGCCCACTACGACCGCGCCGCCCCTTGGCTGGCGACGGCGGGGGCAGGGGACGTGCTGGCCGGGTTCATCACCGGGTTGCTGGCGCGAGATTTTCCACCGATGCAAGCCGCGGAAATTGCCGCATGGCTGCACGTGGAATGCGCGCGGTCCTTTGGTCCCGGACTGATTGCCGAAGACATACCGGAAGAATTGCCGAAAGTGTTCCGCACGTTGAGCGTTTAAGCCGCCTTTGAGACCGCGGCGACATTCGCATCGCTGGCCACTTCGAGACCGTCCACATAAAGCACGTGCGGCGAATCGAATTCGAGCGTGAAGAGCGTCATCTCTTCATCCTCGACCAGCGTGATGAACTCGCCGTCTTCCAGCTTTGCGGCGGGCACCATTGCGCGTTCTGCCCCAAACATGGCTTGGGCGCGCCAATCGCGGATCAGAATGGGTTGCCCGGCGGGCAGGGTGACATCGCGATCCGGGCGGGTATGCCCAAGCGAACCGGCTTTGATTCGCACGGCCAGTGTGCGCGAAACACGGCTGGAAACGGATGTCAGCACGGCCATGCCGCTGTCGCGCGTGATGATGCGGTCGCCTTCGCGCACCTCATCCATTCGCTTTTCGCCATCCAGCGTCATGATGATCGCATCGGCGGCGAAACCGGTTGCATATGTATAGGCTTGGGACGGACTCTGCCCGCCAATGCCCCCGACCGTATTCGGTTTCATGGGCTCTCTCGCTCTGTTACTGCCTCGTTTTTTCGCAAGACTATGGCAAGATTCTGTAAATGTCGCGCCTTTTCTTTGCTTCTGCACCGTATTTGGGAACCGGCGGCAGGTACGAATTTCCTCTCGCATCCGCGCCCGGGCTTTGCTAAGAGGCGGGCCGACGCGGGTGTGGCGGAATTGGTAGACGCACCAGATTTAGGTTCTGGCGCCGCAAGGCGTGGGGGTTCAAGTCCCTTCACCCGCACCAAACATCCTTGATAGAAAGCTGGTGGTTTCCCTTGCCGTGATACGGCGGCGGGTCGATGGGCGGTTCCGAAAACGTGAACAGAAATGACTTGGCGATCCATGCCGACCCGTGGTTGTCTGCAAAAGTTGACACCCCTGGGAGAGTTCCGAAATGCGGAAGACACTGCTGACTGTTGTGATGGCGATTGCGGCCCCGCTGGCATTGCATGCTGCCGAAGGCGAGCGCATTCAAATCAAAGGCGAAATCATCGACACCTGGTGTTATTACTCGGGCGTCATGGGTGGACCCGATGCCGTTGTGGGAACGTCGCATCACACGTGTGCGCTTTGGTGTTCGGCGGGCGGGATCCCTGTGGGATTGCTGGGCGAAGACGGTCAGGTCTACATGGTTCTCAAGATTGAAGGCGACGACGGTTCGGCCAGTGGCGATACGCAATTGCGCCTCGCCAGCCACGAGATTACCGCAGACGGGATGCTCTACAAGCGTGATGGTCTGAACTACCTCGTGGTCGAAGAAGTGGTGACCGACCATGGCATTACAAACCTGACGCACGAAGACTATGGTCCCGTGCCGGGTTTCGCCATTCCAGAGCCAAAAGAATAAGGAGCGCGGCATGAAACGATTGATCACAATGGTTGCGGCAGTTTTGATGCCGGCGACGGTGTCCGCACAGGATTTCTCGGAAGGATCCGAAGCGCGGTCCTGGAACCTTTATGCCGAGCAACCGGCGCGGTTTGATGCCAAAGTCGTTGACATCCTGTGCGAGTTGACCGGTGATTGCCCAGCCAATTGCGGCGATGGCAAACGGCAATTGGGGCTTCTGCGAGCCGCCGATGACGTGCTGGTTTACCCCAACAAGAACTCGCAGCCGGCCTTTACTGGCGCGGCACTGGAACTGGCGCCTTATTGCGGGGCGGATGTGGAAGTGGACGGTTTGATGATCGAGGATCCCGATCTGGGGGCGACGAATGTCTACCTTGTCCAGAAGATCCGCAATACTGGGGAAAGCGAATGGGTCAAGGCCAACACGTGGACCAAGAAATGGGCCGAGGCACACCCCGAGGCTGAGGGCAAAGGGCCTTGGTTTCGTCGGGATCCGCGGATCAAGTCGATGATTGAAGAAAGCGGATATCTGGGGCTTGGCCTGGATATAGACTCGGCCTTCATCGAAGACTGGTTCTGATGCGGCATCTGTTGGGCTCTTGCGCGGCCTGTCTTCTTGCCGTGGCAGCATCGGCCCATGACGGGGACGATCACAATGGTGGCGCGGTCAGCCAAGCGCCATCGCCCGAGATTGCCGCCTCGCTAACGGAAAAACCGACAGCCCTGCCGTGGGCGGTGGGCGGTCCGTTCGATCTGGTGGATCACACCGGGGCTGCGCGCACCCAGACAGATCCGGATGGCAAGTATCAGCTGCTGTTCTTCGGGTATGCCAACTGCCCGGGCATCTGCAGTGCCGCCTTGCCGATGATGGCGCAGGCAGCAGAGCAGTTGGAAGCGGACGGCGTTGAGACCACCGCGTTGATTGTAACCATCGACCCCAAGTTGGACAGTCTTGAGACCATGGGGCCCAGCCTTGAGAAAATTTCGGACCGTTTGTTGGGGCTTACGGGTACGCCCGAGGCCTTGTCCGTCGCCTATGACGCCTACAGTGTGACGTTTGAACACCTATTTGACGATCCAACCTATGGTCCCATCTACAGCCATGGCAGTTTCATTTACGTATTGGACCCAGACGGTAACGTCCTGACCCAGGTCCCGCCCATCCTGCCGCCCGCGCAGGTCAGCCAGATCGTTCAGAAATACGTGCAGGACGGATCGTGATCCATGCGTGCCACGTAGGGTAAGACTCCGCTTGCGCCTCTTCTGACACCCCCCTAGAAAGCCCCAGTGATTTTGACCGCCGCGGACGCCTCCGCGGCCCTTATGCAATGGAAGGACGAACATGCAGGTCACAGAGACGCTCAATGAAGGGCTGAAACGCGGCTACACCATGGTGCTGACGGCGAAAGAGCTGGATGACAAGGTGATGGACAAGCTGAAAGAAGCGCAACCTGACATCGAAATGAAAGGGTTCCGCAAAGGCAAGGTGCCGTTGCCGCTGCTGAAAAAGCAGTTCGGCGAGCGGGTGCTGGGCGAAGCCATGCAAGAGGCCGTCGATGGTGCCATGTCGTCGCATTTCGAAGAGAAGGGCGAACGCCCTGCCGCCGAACCCGCCGTGAAGATGACAAATGACGATTGGAAGCCGGGGGACGACGTCGAGGTCGAGATGTCCTACGAGGCGCTGCCCGAGATCCCTGAGGTCGACCTTTCGAAAGTCAAGGTGGAGCGTCTGGTCGTCAAGGCCGGCGACAAGGAAGTCAAGGAAGCGCTTGAGAACCTGGCCGCCAGCGCGCAGGACTTCAAGGACCGCAAGAAAAACTCAAAGGCCAAAGACGGCGACCAGGTGACGATGGATTTCGTTGGCCGCGTCGATGGCGAGGCCTTTGAGGGCGGCAGCGCAGAGGACTATCCGCTCGTGTTGGGTTCCAACAGTTTTATCCCAGGCTTCGAAGAGCAGCTTGTTGGCGTGAAGGCCGAGGAAGAAAAGCTTGTGACGGTGTCATTCCCGGATGATTACCAAGCCCCGCATTTGGCCGGCAAAGAGGCCGAGTTCACCTGCACCATCAAGGCCGTGAAAGAGCCTGTGGCAGCCGAAGTGGATGATGCATTGGCCGAGAAATACGGTGCCGAAAGCCTTGATGCGCTCAAAGAGCAGATCGGGGAGCGTCTGGAGCAGGAATATGCAGGCGCGGCGCGAGCCGTGATGAAACGTGGCGTTCTCGATGCGTTGGACGATCTGGTCAGCTTTGAATTGCCGCCGACAATGGTCGAGATGGAAGCCAAACAGATCGCGCACCAACTGTGGCATGATGAGAACCCAGATGTTGAGGGCCATGATCATCCCGAAATCGAGCCCACCGAAGAGCACAACACCCTGGCCGAGCGCCGGGTGCGTCTTGGCTTGTTGTTGGCCGAGTTGGGTCAGAAAGCCGAAGTGGAAGTAACAGACGCCGAGATGACTCAGGCTGTCATGGAACAGGCGCGGCAATACCCGGGCCAAGAGCGCGAGTTCTTCGAATTCGTTCAGCAAAACCCACAGATGCGTCAGCAGCTTCGTGCGCCTATCTTTGAAGACAAAGTGATCGACCATATCGCAAGCCAAGCCAAGGTTACCGAAAAAGAAGTGACCAAAGCCAAGCTGGAAAAAGCCGTCGAGGCGCTTGAAGACTGAGCCTGGCCAAATAGACAATGGAAAAGGCCGTGCTGTTGCGCGGCCTTTTTTTGTCAGCCCGGATGCTCAAGAACCGGTTTGGAAAGTTCCTTGCTGCTGGTCATGCGCGCCGAAGTCGCGCGTAGTTTGAACAGCATTTCTGCGCGTTGCGCCTTGGGAAGGCGCATATAGAGGTCCAACAATTCCGAACAGCCATGATCGGCATAGATGCCGTCGTCGTTGTCGCGGTACAGTGCAACCACTGAGATGCCAAGCGCCTCGGCAACCTGGTTCAGCGTTGAGGCCGCAATTCTGTTCGATCCGTTCTCGTACTTCTGGATTTGTTGAAAGCGAACGCCAATCGTGTCCGCGAGCTCTGTTTGGGTCAACCCCAGAGCTTTTCGCAGAGTTCGGATACGCGTGCCAATTTCCGCGTCGAATGACGACATTGAACCTCAGGAATACCGCTTAATGATAATAGATCTTATATATTGCAATCTTGAGTTGTAAAGCAAAATTAGTGTCTGGCAGACAAAGAAAAAGGCCGCCTGACTCGCGTCAAACGGCCTTCTCTTGTTTGTGACAGATATTAGTCGTCAGATGTCTCGTCAGTTTCATCCTCTGCGTCAGGCAGAATGTCTTCTACCGCATCGGCCAGATCGGCGTCTTCAGAGGCGGCCGAGCCGATATCCTCAAAGAGCTCGGCAATTTCGAAATCAGCCGCTTCCTCTTCTTCGGCAGCCAACTCCTGAATCGTGCGACCCGACGCTTGCAATTCAGCTTCTTCCTGCGAGCGCGCCACGTTCAACTGAATGGTGGCGTCAACTTCGGGGTGCAGGACGACGGTCACGTCGTGCAAGCCCAATTCTTTGATCGGACCCGTCAGGGCGACCTGCTTGCGATCGACGGTGAAACCGGCGTCGGTTGCGGCATCTGCCGCATCGCGCGTGGTGACCGACCCGTAAAGCGCACCTGAATCCGAGGCTTGGCGAATCACGATGAACTTTTGTCCGTCGAGTTTTTCAGCCATGGTTTCGGCTTCTGCCTTGGTTTCGAGGTTTTGCGCTTCAAGCTGGGCTTTTTGCACTTCGAACTGAGCGATATTGTCCGCCGAGGCCGACAAAGCCTTTTTCTGCGGCAACAAGTAGTTGCGCGCAAAACCGGGTTTCACGTCGACCACTTCGCCCATTTGGCCAAGCTTTGCGACACGTTCCAGAAGGATAACTTGCATTGTCTTTCCTCCTTACTTCACGGCGTAGGGCAGCAGGGCCAGGAAGCGGGCGCGCTTGATGGCACGAGCCAGTTCACGCTGCTTTTTGGCCGATACTGCGGTGATGCGGCTGGGCACGATCTTGCCACGCTCTGAGATGTAGCGCTGTAGCAATTTGGTGTCCTTGTAGTCGATCTTGGGAGCGTCCTGCCCGGAGAAGGGGCACACCTTGCGACGACGGAAAAATGGTTTCGTAGCCATGGTTTATTGTCCTTTCTTTAAGCCAGATCAGCGGCGCTCGCGGCGTTCGCCACGTTCGTCGCGTTTTTGCATCTGAACCGATGGGCCTTCTGCGTGGTCATCGACCTTGACGGTCAGCACGCGCATCACGTCATCATGCAGGCGCATGAGACGTTCCATTTCCTGGACGGCCTCGGCCGGTGCATCGGTCTTGAGAAACGCGTAGTGGCCTTTGCGGTTCTTGTTGATCTTGTAGGCCATCGTTTTGACACCCCAGTATTCGGACTCGACGATCTTACCGCCATTGTCCGACAGGATGGTGCCAAAATGTTCGACTAGGCCTTCGGCTTGCGTGTTGGACAAGTCCTGACGCGAAATAAAGACATGCTCGTAGAGCGGCATGTGTGGTTCCACTTCTTTCAAGGCGCATTTCAAAGGCGGGTCGATAACCTTTCGCGACCCGTCCACGAGAGACTGCGCGGTTTACATCACGTGCGAAAGGAACGCGCCGTATACGACGGATCGGCCCATGCTGCAAGGTCCAAAACCTGCCCCTACATCGCCCATTGATCGTCGCGGGTTTGCCGCATTTTGGTCGTGTTCTGTGATCAGTTTTAACGCACCAAAACATGGGCGAGGACAAGAAATGGTCTCAATTCCCGATACATCCCGCGATGCACGCGGTAAAGCCGCGCAGATTGTTCACGACAATGCTCAAATCCAGGGCAGTGGGCGGCGTTGGATTCTGGCTTGTGCTGGGGCTGCGTTGTGCATGGCCGCCGGTGGATTGTGGTTGGTGCCTTCCGAAGACTCGGCCATGCAATTGGTCAAGCTTTTCGCCTCGGTCATCATGTTGTTGGGTGGCCTGTTCATGTTCGACGGATTGAACGAGAAGACGGACGCTCCGGAAGTTCAGGTGGATCCGTATAAACGCCAATTGCGCGTTTACGAATATGACGCCAAAGGACGGTCTTCGCTGAAGGCGAGCTACGACATCGACGAACTGCTGGAATTGTCCGTGCGCCAGCGCCGCCTGCGCGCGCGCGACGCAATCGGAAAGGTCGTGATCGAAATGGCGCTTGGTTCCGAGGAAGAAGAAAGCGCGATCCGAGGCGTGATGCCACGCGCGTCCTGATCGAGCATTGTGCACCGATGTAGAGGTCGGCTGTTCAATGCTCAACACAAACTGTTCAATTCTTCCAACTTGTTCCTGACACGCGTTGGGCCATCTTAGCGGTACACAAACCTGATACCGCAAGGAGCCAACCCATGAAGTCATTTGCACTCGCCACCGCCGTGGCACTGGTGACCACGTCAACCGCCGCGTTGGCAGCGCCGGAAAAGTACGCTCTGGATGCCAGCCATAGCCAGGTCGTTTTCTCGTATAATCACTTTGGCTATTCGACCACTTACAACATGTTCTCGGGCTTTGAAGGCGAAATCATGTTCGACGAGGGCGATCCCGCCAATTCCAGCGTTTCCGTCTCGATGCCGGTCAAGTCCTTGTTCACCGGCTGGGAAGCCCGGTTCGAACATTTCATGGCCGAAGACTTTTTCGGAGCAACGGACGAAGACATGATCACCTTTGCCTCGACAGGGATCGAGGTAACGGGAGACAAAACGGCAAACATCACTGGTGACCTGACCATCAACGGCGTCACCAAACCAGTGACTCTTGAGGCAACCATGACGCAAAAAGCACCGCACCCTTTGAAAGAAGGGCAGGAATGGATGGGCTTCGACGCGACCACACAGGTCAAACGCTCTGACTTTGATCTGGGCAAGTTCGCGCCTGCGGTGAGTGATGAAATGGATGTCGTGATCTCGATTGAGGCTGGCAAAGCCCAATAACCTTTGACAATGCAAAAAAAAGGGGTCGGCAAATGCTGGCCCCTTTTTTTGTGCGCTGAGTCTTTCAGAGCTACGGCTTGGACGCCTGCAAGTCGAAAGTGATTGAAACCGAGGCGCCGACACTTCCTTCGTCTTGTGCGCCGACGCCGAAGGTCCGCCGATCAACCGTCATACTGCCCGAGGCCGTCGCTGTGTCGCCTTCGATGGTCAGATCGAAAGGCAGTTGAACCGGGGCGGATTGCCCTTTTATCGTCAGCGTTCCGTCGGCGACATGCCCGGCCTCGCCGGACAGGATGTCGGCTTGGAACGTGGCTTTGGGGTGTCCCGTGGCATCAAGATAATCTGCGCCTTTGGCTTGATCAGTAACCGATCCGAGAGTCAGCGAGGCGATCGTGACCGTAACAGTGACCGAGCCATGCTTTCCGTTCGCATCCGGTGTTTCGTCATACTCAATGTCCGCGTTCCATTCGCTGAACGTGCCGGCGACGTCCGAACCCAGTTGTTTAACCGAAAGCCCCAGCGTGCCGTCTGAGACAAGCCAGGCATTGTCCGAAAGATCAGCGGCCGTGGGCGCGTCATCTGTTTGGGTTTGCGTGGTGTCTTGCGTGGTGCCGTCATCGGTTCTCTGAACCACTGGGACGACGTCAGTGTCGTCATGTCCGAACCACCCTGCGGCGCTTCCGCCGCCCATTGCCGCCGCCCAAACAATAAGTGCGGTTGCAAAGGCGCGGCCGTGGCCGGGCTGATCGGTTGACGGCAACGCTGATGTGGCACCGGGCAGCATACGGCGCAGCGTGTTGTCGCCGTCAACCACATGGTGCTTTAGTGCACCAAGGATATGGGCCGTAACACTGCCGATCAAAACCCATTGAAGAATGTAGTGCAGTGTGCCGAAAAGATGGGCAATGCCCTCATCCTTGGGCACAAACGGCAAGGACTGTCCGAAGGGCCACCAGATCGGGGCAAAGCCGGTTGTAGCAGCATGGTGGATCCAGCCTGTCAGCGGAACGGCCACCAGCGAGCCATAAAGCAGCCAGTGAACGGTTTCCGCCGCCCACGCTTCGAGTGGTTTGTCGCCGTTGAGCAGACCAGGTTTGGTTTGGTTGAACGCCCAAAGAATGCGTGCAAGGGCGACGAAGAATATCGTGACGCCAATGGTTTTGTGTAAAGAGAACAGCCATGCGGCGCGGGCCAGGTCCGCCTCGGTGGTGGCGACCTTAGGGTCTTTGATCGCATAGGCAATGTCATTGGCTATGATGCCCAAGGGTATAACGGTCAGAATTAACAGGGCAGTGAGCCAATGGAACGTCTTGGCAATTCCACCATATCTGTCGGGCGCGTTGGTCAGGGGCATAAGGCGTGTCCTTTGATATGACGTTAGTCGGTAAATAGCGGGCTCTTGTCGAGGGACAATCGCAACGCGCGCACACATATCGTGCAGGCAGTTTTGGCGCGGTATGTCACGGCTTGGACGTTGCACAGGACGCGTTCGCACTGTATCCGGGACCAAAGAGGCAGGGAGGGGCAGTCATCATGAGCAAAGCATTCGTGTTTCCCGGTCAGGGAGCGCAAACCGTTGGCATGGGCAAGGCTTTGGCCGAAGCATATCCTGTTGCGCAGGCCGTGTTCGAGGAGGTGGACGAGGCGCTTGGCGAAAAGCTGAGTTCGCTGATCTGGGATGGGGATCAGGAGGAGCTGACACTGACCCAGAACGCACAACCGGCGCTTATGGCCACGTCGTTGGCCGCAATGCGGGCACTGGAAGCCGAAGGCGTTACCGTCGCTGCCGCGTCCATGGTGGCCGGGCACAGCCTTGGGGAATACTCTGCCTTGGCCGCAGCGGGCGCACTGAGTATCAGCGACTGCGCACAATTGCTGCGGACACGAGGCCAGGCAATGCAAGCCGCTGTACCTGTAGGTGAGGGGGCTATGGCGGCGATCTTGGGTCTGGATCTGGATGCTGTGCGGTCGCTTGCCGAGGAGGCGGCGCAAGGTGGCGTGTGCCAGGCGGCGAACGACAATGATCCGGCGCAGGTCGTCGTGTCGGGTGACGCCAGCGCGGTTGCACGCGCCGTGGACCTTGCAAAGGAACGCGGTGCCAAGCGCGCCATGCTGTTACCGGTCAGTGCGCCGTTCCACAGTGCGCTGATGGCCCCGGCGGCAGACGTGATGGCCGAGGCTTTGGCGAAGGTCGACGTCGTGGTGCCAAAAGTTCCGGTGGTGGCCAACGTTCTTGCCAGTGCGGTAGATGATCCGGCGCGGATAAAATCCCTGCTTGTCGAGCAGGTTACCGGATCCGTGCGTTGGCGCGAAAGCGTCGAGTACATGTCCGAGCAGGGTGTCACGGAGATCTGGGAGGTTGGCGCCGGCAAGGCGTTAACGGGCATGGTGCGGCGGATCAATCGCGATATCGCGACACGGACCGTGGGTACGCCGGATGATGTCAAAGCCGCCGTTGAGTCAATGGCAGGCTGATCCTGCCCAAACAAGAGGTTGATAATATGTTTGATCTTTCCGGGAAGACCGCACTGGTCACGGGCGCATCGGGCGGTATCGGTGGCGCCATTGCGACTGTCTTGCATACAGCCGGGGCGACGGTCGGCCTGTCGGGAACACGGGTGGAGCCGTTGGAGGCGCTGGCAGCAAGACTTGGAGAACGCGCGCACGTGTTGCCATGCAATCTAAGCGATCCGGATGCCGTGGATGCACTGCCCAAGCAGGCGATCGAGATGATGGGCAGCGTTGACATCCTGGTCAACAATGCCGGGATTACGCGTGATCAGATATTCATGCGCATGTCGGATGACGAGTGGCAAAGCGTTCTGGATGTGAACCTGACGGCCACGATGCGGCTGTGCCGTGGCGTGATGCGCCCCATGATGAAGGCAAGATGGGGTCGAATTATCAATGTCAGCTCGATCGTGGGGGCCACGGGCAACCCGGGTCAGGCCAACTATGCCGCATCCAAGGCGGGCATGGTGGGAATGACGAAATCCATCGCTTACGAGGTTGCCAGCCGCGGCATTACTGCCAATGCGGTCGCACCCGGGTTCATTGCAACCGCCATGACGGATAAGTTGACCGAGGATCAAAAGGACAAGATCAATGGGCAGATTCCCGCCGCCCGCATGGGCAACCCTGAGGAGATCGCGGCGGCGGTCCTATATCTTGCAAGCACCGAGGCGGGCTATGTCACAGGGACCACGATCCACGTGAATGGCGGCATGGCAATGCTGTGATTTTTGGTGCTATCAAGGCTGGATAACGGTCTTGGGAAATCGTTTGCCAATCGCGCGCCATATGCTATAGGCGGCGCAGATTGCGCAGGGGGAGCATCCTGCGACCCGCGAAAAGCCCGTTCAACCGGGCCGTGAGAGCCGCCCAAAGGGGCACATAAGGCCACTTGCCCAACCGGGCAGCGGCGAAGACTATGGGCGACGAGCCTGAGCGAATATGAGGAATACAAAATGAGCGATATCGCAGACCGCGTAAAAAAGATCGTTGTAGAGCATTTGGGCGTAGAAGAAGACAAAGTGTCTGAGAATGCGTCTTTCATCGACGATTTGGGCGCGGACAGCCTGGACACGGTCGAATTGGTTATGGCCTTTGAAGAAGAGTTCGGCATCGAAATTCCTGATGATGCGGCCGAAACCATCCAGACCTTCGGCGACGCGGTAAAGTTCATCACCGAAGCGTCGTAAGCGACGCATCTTTCGTTGTTAAAGGGCCCTCGTCGAAAGACGGGGGCTTTTTCATATGCAATTCGGGTCACTTCGGGAACGGACCGCGTCATGCCGATTTGAGGACAGCGTGTGCAGCGCGAATGTATGATATTATGCGCGTCCTGCACCTGCGGCAGGTAATGATCGAATCGAAGGGCGTGGCTGTCATGATCATCTATCCCACTCTTGAACTGTATAATGGTAAATGCGTATCGCTGACGCGTGGCCGACTTGAAGAACCTGTCATCTGGCATGTCGACCCGGTGGAAACCGCAAAGTCCTTTGCGGCGGCAGGCGCGGAATGGATGCATGTTACGGACATGAACGCACTGGTTGGCGACGGCAACAACAACGCGTTGCTGGAGAATATCATCCGCAGTGCCGGCATTCCGGTACAATTGGGCGGCGGCTTTCGGTCGCGCGAAGCGGTGGAACGCTGGATTGATAAGGGGACAGGGCGCATCGTGGTTGGCACGATGGCGGCGTACGATCCGGACATGATGCGCGAATTGGCGAAGTGGCATCCTGATCAGATCGTGTTGTCCGTCGACATTTTTCAGGGTGCGGTCATGACCGAAGGTTGGCGTACGCAAAGCGCGTTTGACCCCGAGACCTATATCAAGGCGTTTGATGATGTGCCTCTGGCGGGGATCATCTTGACGGATATTGATGCCGACATCGAAGACACCGATGGCAGCATCGGCGTGATATCGGGGCTGGCGTCGCAAACGCGCCATCCAGTGATTGCGCGCGGTACAGTGCGCAGCGCCGATGACATTTCGCGGTTGAAATACGTCCACAATATTGCCGGTACAATCGTTGGCAGGGCTTTGTTGGCACGCGATGTCGACTTGGCGGAGGCGCTGGATCTGGCGCGCGCTGAACCCGAACCAGTAGCCGATTTTCAGTAACGCTTTGAAGTGTTTTGATGGGGCGTGCGGTTTGGCGCGCCCCTAAGCTGTTGGGCTTGCCCCTTGGTGCCAAGCCGGGGTATGAGCAGCAAAAGAAGTTCGAGAGAGGGCAGCATATGCGTCGTGTCGTTGTCACCGGTTTAGGTCTGGTCACCCCGCTTGCATCCGGTGTTGAAGAAAGCTGGCGCCGGATTTTGGATGGACAATCGGGAGCCGGAACAATCACGCGGTTTGACCCGGTCAATGTTGCCACGAAATATGCCTGCGAAGTACCGCATGGCGATGGCAGCGATGGCACGTTCTACGCCGATGAATATATGGAGCCAAAGGAACGCCGTAAGGTCGATGACTTCATCCTTTACGGTGTGGCGGCGGCCGAACAAGCCGTACGCGATGCGAACTGGATGCCGCAGGACGAAGAAAGCCGTGAGCGCACCGGCGTATTGCTGGGGTCGGGCATTGGTGGTTTGCGATCGATCGAAGAAACGACATTGACCATTCGCGACCGCGGCGTTCGGCGTGTATCGCCGTTCTTTATTCCGGGTGCGCTGATCAACCTGATCAGTGGGCAGGTCAGCATTCGTTACGGTTTTAAAGGCCCCAACCACGCGGTTGTGACGGCCTGTTCCACCGGTGCACATGCCATTGGCGATGCGTCACGACTGATTATGTTTGGTGACGCGGATGTCATGGTGGCCGGTGGGGCAGAGGCGGCGATTTGCGAGATTGGAATTGCAGGTTTCAATGCATGCAAGGCTTTGTCTACGAAGCGCGCTGATGATCCACAGGCCGCAAGTCGACCCTATGATGCGGACCGTGATGGTTTTGTCATGGGCGAAGGTGCTGGCGTAGTTGTGCTGGAAGAATACGAGCATGCCAAGGCGCGTGGCGCCAAGATCTACGCCGAGATCCTGGGATATGGATTGTCTGGTGACGCATACCACATCACCGCCCCCAGTGAGGACGGCGATGGAGGGCTGCGCGCGATGAAGAGTGCATTGAAAAACGCCGGCATTGATGCTTCCGAGATTGATTACATTAATGCGCATGGCACCAGCACAATGGCTGATACGATCGAGCTGAAGGCGGTGGAAAGCCTGTTGGGGGCTTCGGCGGACAAAGCGACGATGAGTTCCACAAAATCCTCGACCGGGCATTTGCTTGGGGCGGCCGGTGCGATTGAGGCCATTTTCTCGATCCTGGCGGTGCGCGACCAGGTTGCGCCGCCAACGATCAACCTGGATAATCCCGCCGTGGAAACGCCGCTGAACCTTGCGGCCAATGCCAAACACGAGCGCGAGATCAAGGTGGCGTTGTCCAACAGCTTTGGCTTTGGCGGAACAAACGCTTCGCTATGTGTGGGGGCTTTGCGCTGATGTGGCGGCATATCGCCTCGAACTTCCTGACGTTCTTGGTGGTGATCGTGTTCCTGGTCGGGGGCGTGATCCTTTGGGGGCAGAACGAGTACAATTCTGTTGGTCCACTGGAAGAGCCGATTTGCCTGCAGGTTCCTAGGGGCAGTTCGATGCGGGGGATCTCACGCGAATTGGAAACCCAGGGAGCGGTCACAAACAGTGCCGTGTTCCGGATGGGGGCTGACTATTCCGACAAGACCAGACAGTTGAAAGCGGGGAGTTGGCTAATCCCGGAAGGGTCCAGCATGGGAGACATTGCGGACATCATAACCCGCGGTGGTGCCAGCACCTGTGGCACGGAAGTGGTTTACCGCATTGGCGTGAACTCTGCTCAAGTGCAGGTGCGCGAGCTTGACCCGACGACTGACCGGTTCGTGGAGAAAGCGGCATTTAACCCGCTGGGTGACGAAGCCAAGCCGGCGTTGTTTGCCGAGGTGCGCCAGAAAGCGGACACACGGTACCGTTTGGCCATCGCTGAGGGCGTTACCAGTTGGCAGATTGTCAACGCGTTGAACGCGGTGGATGCTTTGGAGGGGACGGTCGAGGATATGCCGCCCGAGGGCAGCCTGGCGCCTGACAGCTACGAATTCAGTGCAGGCGATGAGCGCGCCAGTGTCATCGCACGGATGCGCGAGGCGCAGGATGCGATCTTGGCCGCTGCATGGAAGTCGCGCGACGATGGCATCCCCTTGGACGATCCGTATCAGGCGCTGATCCTGGCCTCGATTATTGAAAAGGAAACCGGCATCGCTGGTGAAAGAGGGCAGGTGGCAAGCGTCTTCACCAACCGTCTTCGCCAGGGCATGCGCCTGCAGACCGACCCGACGGTGATCTATGGCATCACCAATGGAGAAGGTGTTCTGGGTCGCGGCCTGCGTCAGAGTGAATTGCGTCGCGAAACCCCGTTCAACACTTACGTTATCGACGGTCTGCCGCCGACACCCATCGCCAACCCAGGTCGCGCCAGCATCGAAGCGGCAGTGCAACCTTTGGACACGGATTTTATCTTTTTCGTGGCCAAGACACTGGACCCTAGCGACGGTCACGTTTTTGCGGAAACGCTGGACGAGCACAATCGCAACGTCGCAGCCTATCGCGCGTTAGAGGCGGCGCGAGACAACCAATAGTTTCGTAGAAGTAGCGTACTCCTGGCGCATTATTTGGCATGGCTTTGAACATGCGCGCGGTGGAGTATCAAACGATTAACGGATTCTAGAAATTCTGGTTGCGGCCTCGGAACACGTCCGGCGGCCGCCATTTTCGTCTTTTCCTACTCCTGGCGCAGTCAAGAATTGTCATGAGGTGCCCAACAGCATGCCACTGATCACAACAGATCCGACGCCTACCGGCGTGACGACATCCATTGATTCCTTGGAACGTCAGCTTTCGGATATGCGCGAAGAGCTGGAAGGCATGTATTCCCGCATCAAGGACGGGGAGTTCGGAGAGCTAAAGAACGCAATGAAAGCCACAACCGAGATCCGGCAGTGGCTGAAGATCGCCATTGAAGCGGAGGCTCAACTTGCAACACGAAAAAAAGCAGAGCTTGGCATCGTCCACGCCTATGCCCTCGACCTCACTCAAGCCAAAGAGACGGTCGGACATCGATTGGCTCGTCTCAGAAGGACCAGAGACGCAGAACGAGTTTCTGAACAGTCTTGACGAAGGTCAGATCCTGGCGCTGCCGTATCTTTTCGAGTTCTGGGCCATGGATCACCAGTTGCCACCAGAAGGTACATGGCGCGCCTGGGTGATCATGGGCGGGCGCGGCGCGGGCAAGACGCGCGCCGGATCTGAATGGGTCCGCGCCCAGGTGGAAGGCGCCCGTCCGTTGGACCCTGGTAAATGTAAAAGGATCGCTCTTGTCGGAGAGACCATTGATCAGGTGCGTGACGTAATGGTGTTTGGCGAAAGCGGCATCCTGGCGTGTTCACCGCCAGATCGGCGTCCGGTGTGGCAGGCCATGCGCAAACGGCTTTTGTGGCCCAATGGTGCAACCGCTCAGGCGTTTTCGGCGCATGATCCCGAAAGCCTGCGTGGCCCGCAGTTTGACGGCGCGTGGGTCGACGAACTCGCCAAATGGAAGAAGGCGCGGGGCACTTGGGACATGTTGCAGTTCGGGTTGCGCATCGGGGATGATCCAAGGGTTTGTGTCACCACGACACCTCGGAACGTTGGTGTGCTCAAGGAACTGCTGGAGATGGATACCACCGTTACGACAAGCGCTGCAACCGAGGCCAACCGCGCCAATCTGGCTGAAAGCTTTCTGGACGAGGTCAGGGCGCGATACGCCGGAACGCGGCTAGGTCGGCAAGAGTTGGACGGTGTGCTGATTGACGAGGCGGATGGTGCGCTCTGGACCACGGCCATGCTGAAAGCAGGGCGCGTCGAAAAAGCGCCGCAGATGGATCGCATCGTTGTTGCCGTGGACCCGCCGGTCACCGGCAAAAGCACATCCGATGAGTGTGGGATCGTGGTGGCGGGCGCCTATACGCAAGGACCTGTGCAGGATTGGAAAGCCTACGTGCTGGCCGATGCTACGGTCTCAGCCGCGTCGCCGACCGCTTGGGCAAATGCGGCCATCAGGGCGATGGAGCAATACGGAGCTGAACGCTTGGTGGCAGAAGTGAACCAAGGCGGCGATCTGGTGGAACAGGTGATCCGCCAGGTAGACCCTTTGGTGCCCATCAAGACGGTGCATGCCAGTCGAGGCAAGGTGGCGCGGGCCGAACCGGTGTCCGCGCTTTATGAACAGGGGCGGGTGCACCATGCCAAAGGGTTGGATGCGCTGGAAGACCAGATGTGCGCGATGACAGCGCAAGGGTATGAAGGCAAAGGCAGTCCAGACCGGGTGGATGCGCTGGTATGGGCGCTGACCGAGCTGATGATCGTGCCGGCGGCGAAATGGCGACAACCGGCGGTGCGGAGCCTCTAGCCATATGCCGTTCGTGCGCTCAAAAGCGCTGCCGGATCCAAGCCAAGACCCTGTCCAGCCAGATCGTTTTGCCTTCTACATAATAGACGGTGTGCGGACGATGGTCCGGTATCGTCGAAGGTAAGTCCCGCGCGTGTAAGATTGCACGCGCGGATTTTCTTATGTCGGCCCAGAATTCGGATTCTTCCAATGCACGACCGAACCAATATCCCTCTTGGCCGGATTTGCTTTCGATAAGTGCCAATAGCTGCGCGAGGTCCGGGTGCGTTTTGAGAACGTCGGGCCCATGCAATTGAAGCGCATCGTCGAAATCCAGCGCCAGCTCGTCCGCCACCACGACGAACTCAGGATATAGGCTGCGCTGTATGTCAGCGTCCTGCGCCAGCGCTTGAAGGCACCAAACCAGTTCGTCATGCAGCGGTTCGGTCAACTTAAACTCTTTCGATTTCAAGGTGTTGAGGGAGCACGCCTGAGCGTACGGTCTAATAAATCTTTCATAAACCTTTAGGGGTCTTATGCCTCTCGAACGCGGGTCAGAGATGTCCCGGAGACAGGCTGCAGACCAAGGAGACCTCAACAGATGATTCTGGATTTCTTCCGGCAAAGCGGAGCGGACCAAACGGTTCCCGAACAGAAGGCAAGTGCCACAGGTCGTGTCGCGGCGTGGCACAGCGCGGGGCGCGTGGCCTGGAGCCCGCGGGACACCGCGACGTTGACGCGCACAGGCTTTGCCGGCAACCCGGTTGGGTTTCGCTGTGTGAAGATGGTGGCCGAAGCGGCGGCGTCGCTGCCGTTGGTTTTGCAAGATGATGCGGAACGCTATGCGGTGCATCCCATTCTGGACCTAGTGCGCAGCCCGAATCCGGCGCAAGGCCGCGCGGAACTTTTTGAAGCGTTGTTTGGTCAGCTGTTGCTGACAGGAAATGCCTATGTGGAAGCCGTCGGGGGCGCAGATGGTCAGACACCGTTGGAGTTGCATGTCCTGCGCTCAGACCGGATGAGTGTGGTGCCGGGGCATGATGGCTGGCCTATTGCGTATGAATACGCGGTAGGCGGGCGCAAACATCGCTTTGATGTGGGCGAGGGGCCGTCGGTGGTCTGTCACATCAAAAGCTTTCATCCGCAAGATGATCACTACGGGTTTTCCCCCTTGCAAGCTGCGGCGCAAGCGGTGGATGTCCACAACAGCGCATCGCGCTGGTCCAAAGCGCTGTTGGACAATGCAGCGCGTCCGTCCGGGGCCATTGTCTACAAAAGCGCCGATGGTCAGGGCAGTCTGTCGCACGATCAGTACGATCGTCTGGTCAGTGAGATGGAAAGCCATCATCAAGGCGCGCGAAATGCGGGTCGTCCGATGCTGTTGGAAGGTGGCCTGGACTGGAAACCGATGGGGTTCAGCCCATCAGACATGGAATTTCAGAAAACCAAGGAAAGTGCGGCGCGCGAGATCGCCTTGGCCTTTGGTGTGCCACCGATGCTTCTTGGTATTCCAGGAGATGCGACATTCGCCAACTACCAAGAAGCCAACCGGGCGTTCTATCGTCAGACGGTGCTGCCGCTTGCTTCGCGGGTCGCGGCAAGCGTTGCAGATTGGTTGTCAGGGTTCACGGGTGACGTTCTTGACCTGAAGCCAGACCTTGATCAAGTCCCGGCCCTGGCCGTGGAGCGAGATGCGCAATGGGCCCGTGTGGCGGGTGCGAATTTCCTGAGCGAAGATGAAAAACGCGTGCTTCTTGGGTTGCCCGCTCTGGGAGACACTGAATGAGCAATGTGGAAAAAATTCAGGATCTTGAGGGGATTTATGCCTCGTTCGATGGGACCCAAGCCATGTTCCGTCACGTGGAAAAACGCCTGACGTCGTTGGAATTGTCGGTGTCTGCGATGGAAACCGAATGGGCCGTGAGCGAGGAAAAACAGAAATTCATGGAGGCGAGGTTCAACCATATCGACCGTCGTCTTGAGAAGATTGAAGGCCATATATCGCGGCTTGTCTGGCTGATTATCACGGCCATTCTGGGCGGTCTGATGTCCTTTGTACTGCAAGGCAGCCTCTTGGGGGCGTAACCAAAGACGGGCGCCGTTTGGCCCCATGCGAGGAGAGAGAGCATGGACTATGACACTGGTTTGGAACGCAAGTTCTGCCAATTCGACGATGAGATCGCTGTGACGGATGGTTTGGCTATCGAAGGCTATGCGAGCCTGTTCGGTGATGAGGACCGAGGCGGTGATATCGTTGAGAAGGGCGCATATGCGGCGTCTCTTAAGAAGTTGGCCGAAGATGGGCGTCAGGTAAAGATGCTGTGGCAGCACGACCCGGCCCAACCGATCGGGGTTTGGGACGAGGTGCGTGAAGACGACAAGGGCCTGTTTGTCAAAGGCCGGTTGCTGGACAGCGTAGAGCGCGCTCGCGAGGCCGCGGCCTTGATTGCCGCCAATGCGATTGACGGGCTGAGCATCGGATACCGCACTTTGAAGGCGGTGAAGAACGACAAGGGCTGCAGGCTCTTGAAAGAACTGGAGCTGTGGGAAGTGTCGCTTGTGACCTTTCCGATGCTGCCCAGTGCGCGGGTGGGGGCCAAGGGCGAAACCCTTGACCAAGACACTTTGCGTGAATTGGCGGCGGCCTTTGAGGACGCCCGCCGGGAGATGACGCCGATGTAAGGGCGTCCAGGACCACCCAGAAAACAGGATCAAGCGATGAGCAAAACCGAGACGAATTCTCGGACCGGGGAAGATCTGTCTCCGGCGGCCGAGGTGAAGACTGCCGTGGCGGGTTTCATGAACGACTTCAAGGGCTTTCGGGCCAACATTCAACAGCGACTTCAACAACAGGAAGAAAAGATGAC
>JBCBTE010000017.1:0-33392 GCA_039818805.1 Pseudomonadota bacterium | reverse complement strand
ACAGCGGCATTACCGGCAAGCGTGATGAGATCGGCAAGCGATACCTTCTTGTTGCCTGAACCCGCGTTGAAGTCAGACTGGATGCCCTTCAGAACGCCAAGCACATTGGAAAGTTGTTCGGGCTGGTTGGCATCCCAGTCCTTTTGGGGGGCAAGACTGATGCGCGCGCCGTTGGTGCCGCCGCGCATGTCCGAGCCGCGATAGGTGGCGGCAGACGACCATGCGGTATAGGCAAGCTCGGCGGTGGAGAGGCCGCTGTCCATGATCTTGGCCTTGAGGCTTGCCACGTCAGCGTCGTCGATCAGGGCATGATCGACCTCGGGGACCGGGTCCTGCCAGATCAGCACTTCGCTGGGCACATCCGCGCCCAGATACATGTTGCGTGGACCCATGTCGCGGTGGGTTAGTTTGAACCACGCGCGAGCGAAAGCATCGGCAAACTCATCCGGGTTGGCATGGAAATGACGCGAGACCTTTTCGTATTCGGGGTCCATGCGCATCGCCATATCGGCCGTGGTCATCATAATGTGCTGATTGCGTTGCGACGGACTTTCGGGATCGGGCGCGTGATCTTCCGGCTTGAGATCTTTGGGCTGCCACTGGTTGGCGCCCGCGGGGCTTTTGGTCAGTTCCCATTCGTAACCGAAGAGCACGTCGAAGTAGCCCATGTCCCACGTGGTTGGGTTTGGCGTCCAAGCGCCTTCGATACCGGATGTGATGGCATCGCGGCCCTTGCCGGATTTGTGGGTCGACAGCCAACCGAGGCCTTGCGCCTCCATCTTGCCGCCTTCGGGTTCGACACCAACATGCGATGCGTCACCGGCACCGTGGGCCTTGCCAAAGGTGTGGCCACCTGCAGTCAGGGCGACGGTTTCATAGTCGTTCATCGCCATTCGGGCAAAGGTTTCGCGGATGTCGCGGCCAGAGGCGAGGGGATCAGGATTGCCGTCAGGACCTTCAGGATTGACATAGATCAGGCCCATTTGAACCGCGGCCAGCGGGTTTTCCAGATCACGCTCGCCGGAATAGCGGCTGTTCGCCTGATCAGAGGTAGCAAGCCATTCGGTTTCCGAGCCCCAGTAAATATCTTCTTCGGGTTCCCAAACATCCGCACGACCGCCGCCGAAGCCAAAGATCGGCCCACCCATGGATTCGATCGAAACGTTGCCAGCAAGGATCATAAGGTCGGCCCATGAAATTGCGTTGCCGTATTTCTGCTTGATCGGCCAGAGCAGGCGGCGTGCCTTGTCGAGGTTGCCATTGTCGGGCCAGCTGTTGAGCGGAGCAAACCGTTGCGTGCCCGCGCGCGATCCGCCTCGCCCATCCGAGGTGCGGTACGTGCCCGCACTGTGCCAGGCCATGCGAATGAAAAAGCCACCGTAATGGCCGTAGTCTGCGGGCCACCAGTCTTGGCTATCGGTCATCAATGCGTGCAGATCTTTCTTTAGTGCGTCCAGATCAAGTGTCTTGAACGCCTCGGCATAGCTGAATGTTTCACCCAACGGATTGATATCGGGCGTGTTCTGGCTGAGGATTTTCAGGTTGAGCTGATTGGGCCACCAGTCACGGTTGGACCGCACTGAAAATCGCGTAGCGCCGTGCATCACCGGGCATTTTCCAGAGTTTTCGAGATCATTGCCGTCCATGAGATTCTCCCAGAATTTGTATACGTTTCAGACTTCCGCGCGGTGTCTTTTTGAACAAACCGCGCCACACCGCTCGCCACTTTCAAGTGCCATTTGTCAAGCACGCAAAGGAATCGGTGATGCGGTCCCGGTGACAGACTAGCAAGCTAGATTTATTAATATAAGTTGCATTTTTTCATCAACGAGATAGTTTTTTCTAATGAATAACATCACCCTGAAACAGCTTCGATATTTCAATGCGTTGGCGCGCACCGGACATTTCGGGCAAGCGGCCGAAGAGTGCGCGGTGACGCAACCAGCGTTGTCTGTTCAAATAAAGGAACTGGAGACTTCGGTTGGTTGCGCACTGTTTGAGCGCACGACACGTGAAGTGCGTTTAACCAGTTTTGGCGAAGACTTCGCCGAGCGCGTGCGTGAAATATTGCAATCGGTTGAAGAGTTGCAGGACATGGCGCGCATGTCCCAAGATCAGTTTGCCGGGCGATTGCGCCTTGGTATCATTCCCACGATCGCCCCATACATGCTGCCGAAGTTGCTGGCCAAGCTTTCAAATTCCCATCAAGGCGTGGATGTCCGCGTGCGCGAGACGATAACTCCGCGTTTGATCAAGGAACTTCAGGACGGAATCCTGGATCTGGCCATCGTGGCACTGCCTGTGTCCGAGCGGACATTGGAAGAATTCGAGATCTTCGAGGAGAACTTGGTTCTGGTTCGGCACGCGACAAAAGCGGATATGCCGGTTCCGTCGGTGGCCGACCTGCAGAGCATGCGGTTGTTGTTGCTGGAAGAAGGCCACTGTTTCCGAGATCAGGCATTGGCGTTTTGCAACATGCCGGCAACAGGGTCGCGACAAGAGTTGGAGGGCACCTCACTATCAACGCTGGTACAGATGGTCGGCGCCGGGATCGGTGTGACGTTGATCCCTGAAATGGCGGTCCCTGTCGAGACCCGTTCGGCCCCAGTGTCGATTGCGCAATTCAATGCGCCACAACCAACCCGGCGAGTTGGGATGATCTGGCGCAAGACAAGTCCCTTGACCGAGCAATTCAAAGATATTGCAGCACTTGTGCATGATGCGGCCATGCAACGCCGTGCATGACGCCTGAGCCGGGTATTAGAACTCGTCGATATCTGACGTTATTGCGCTTAACTGCCGGATGTTAATAGAAGAGTTTGGTCCGGAAAGCTCTTCTGTTTTGTCCTTGGAATCCACAAACCGCTTCAGCAACTCCACCTGAAAACGCAACTCTTGCGATCGTTCGCTCAGACCGGCGACAAATTCAGTAAAGCTTGTCTTTTCGGTGACCATGCCTGATCTGTATGCCTCGCAAATATTCAGGAAAGGCAGGGCGATGTCAGCAAGCACGCGGACGGAAAGGTTGGCGGCGTGATCGTTGACTGTGTCGTCAAAGCCCAGCTTGGACCGGAACACGTTATTGATACCGCCCACAAAGAACCGGAACCGGATGATAATATGCAGAATATCCTCCTGCGTTCTAGTTGCCACCAGTTGTGCGCCAGCCAGGGTAAGGCCCGGGATCTCAAGCACGTAGTTTGGCAGGGCGACCACCTCGGTGTCACCGCTCAGTTTGCTGAGACAAGATCTGAGACCGGCCGCGATGTCATCTGCAAACACATCTTCCAAGGATATGCTGCTTTGAAACGACGTTCGGTTCCGGAAGGCGTCACTAGTGATTTCGCAGGATCTGACTTCATAAGCGCGTTGCGCCGATGCGGTGACGTTGATCACGAAACGACGCGCCGTGTTTTCCAGTTGTCGTGCCTGGTTGGAAACGGCAACGTCCATCACAAAATTCTCCAAATCTTACGCGACTTATTAGGTTTTAGAAAACCCAAGTTAACGCATGGTTAAATTGGGGCGCGTCGATATCCTAAGACACGCTGTAGTATGTCGTTCGCGCACTTCACGATTTTAGTATTTTTCTTCAATGCGTTGCGCGATCTTCGCGAGGCAAGACACGTCTTAACTTTTTAAAGTAGCAACAAGTCCTAATTAGATATTATATTGACGTGAATGCAACCTATACATGCGCATACGCCGGACGCGCAAGGGACGAATACAAATGCAAAATTTAACGCTGATCGGGATCGGGTCTTCGGCCGGGGGACTCGAGGCCATTCGCGACCTCGTGTCGACGCTTCCGACAGACCTTCCGGTGTCGTATGTGGTGGTGCAACATATGTCGCCGCATCACAAAAGCCTGATGACCGAACTCGTAGCACAGCAAACCGAGCTGATCGTGAAAGACGTAGTCGACGGTGCGGTGCCTGAGCAAAATACGGTCTACATAACGCCACCGAAAACGGACGTGATTTTCGTCGACGGCAAACTGCGCTTGGTCGAGCCTAGCCCCGAGGCGGCCATGCCCAAGCCTTCCGTGGACCGGTTTCTTTCCAGTGTCGCAGCGGAACATGGTGAAAAGTCCGTCGGTATCATCTTGTCGGGCACCGGCTCGGACGGATCATACGGTGTGCAGGCCATTCGTGAAGCGGGTGGGATTACGATCGCGCAAGACGAAGAAAGCGCGAAATACGATGGCATGCCCAACGCTGCCGTTCAGACCGGATGCGTAGACCTGATCCTTGCGCCCAGCGACATCGGCACACACCTGCAAAAAATCTTGTCCAGCCCAAGAGATTTTTCAAGCTTTCGGCAAGGTTTGTCCGAAGAGTCCCCGATCACCGACCTTTTGCACATCCTGCTGGCCCGTAGCCGCGTGGATTTTCGCGACTACAAGCAGACCACGATCAACCGCCGAATTGAACGGCGCATGGTTGCGCTTGGGATCTCAAGCAAATCCGATTACACGGAGCTTTGCCGGAACAACCCCCAGGCGGTGGACGCGCTGTTCAAGGACTTGCTGATTTCGGTCACACGTTTTTTTCGAGATCCAGAAGAATTTGAAAGCCTGAAGCAGTTCCTGCCGTCAGTGATAAAGGATGCCGGAGACCGGCCCTTGCGGATTTGGGTGGCGGGCTGTGCCACCGGCGAAGAAGCCTATTCCATCGCAATGCTGGTCTGCGACGCTTTGGGCGGCCCCACAGCCGAGTTGAAATCCAAGGTGCAGATTTTCGCGACTGACATCGACAAGGACGCCTTGAACGTGGCGCGCCGAGGCATCTATGCCAGCGCCGTCTTGAACGACATCCCGGCAAAGCTGGCGCAAAAATACGTGGTAAAGCAAGGCGATAGCGTGCGAGTGATTGAAAACTTGCGAAATGCGGTTTTGTTTTCCGAACACAACGTTTGCCAAGACCCGCCTTTTCAGAAGGTTGACTTGATTTGCTGTCGCAACCTTTTGATTTATTTTGTAAATTCCCTTCAGCAAAAGGTCATGTCTCGGTTTCATTATGCGCTGTCTCCCAATGGCATCCTGTTTTTGGGCACTGCGGAAAGCGTGGCTGGGTCTGATGAACTATTCATTCAGGAACGCGGCGCATCACACTTCTTCCGCAAGCGCGTTCTGAAGCATAAGCAACTTCCGACCTTCAAGCTGCCCAACAAACCGCTTTATGACATGCGCACTGAAAAGCCCCAGACGCGTGAAGGTGCAGCGCAATCCACCGACAGTTTGCTGTTTGAAGCTCTGGCACAATCGTTGGGCAAAAACTCGATCCTGGTGTCAGATGATTTCCTGATTGCACGTGTATTCGGGTCGGTTGGACAGTTTCTCGACATCAACGAAAGTTCCAGCCTCAAGATGCACCTGGACCTTTTGCGAAGCCCGCTGCGCCAAGAGGCGCGAAGCCTAATCACCATTGCTTTCAAGCAAGGCGAAAGCCGATCGGGCATTCAGCATGTCTGGAACGAAGAGACCGAAGAAGGCGTCCAGCTTGACGTCTTCCCGATCATTGCCAAGTCGATCAGTGAGCGCGCCGCGCTGGTGGTGTTCACGATGGTCAAACTGAACCGCAAGCAAGTGCCTGATGGTCTGGAGGAGCTTGCCACCGGCAACGAGGTCATGGAACGTGTTCTGGTTCTGGAAAACGAATTGGCCAACACCCGCGAGGCGCATCAGCAGACCATCGAACAACTAGAGACGTCCAACGAAGAACTGCAGTCGCTCAACGAAGAGCTTCAGTCAACCAACGAAGAGTTGCAAGCCACCAACGAAGAGCTTGAAACCTCCAACGAAGAATTGCAGTCCACGAATGAAGAGCTGATCACCGTCAATGAGGAACTGCAGGTCACTGCGTCGGAATTGAATGGGCGTACGGGCGAATTGACATCAATTCTGGAAAGCACGCCACTGGCAATTCTGGTGACGGACAGCGCTTTGCAAATCACGCAAGCCACGCGCGCTGCGTCCGAGTTGTTTCAGATCAAGATACCGCTTGCTACGCCGCATATCAGCCAATGCGTTTTGCCAGAGGGGTATCCCAGCCTTGCTCCGCTCTGCAGTGAGGCGTTGAAACTGGGCACGACCGTAACGCATGAATTCTCGAACGCCGGCAGTCGCGTAAAACTTAACTTTTCGCCTTATTTTGACATGCATGGTCAGATCATTGGCGTCACGATTGTTTCGACGGCGTTCCCCGGACTGGTCGAGGAAATGGAAATGCTGCTGGATCATTCCGGCGTCATGTTGATCAAAAGTGCGCAAAATGGCGAGATCCTGCGAGCCAGCAACCGGGCGGCAAAAATGCTTGGTAGTTCGCGCAGCGAACTGACAGGCAAGGTCATTTACGACGTTTTGCCCGAAGATGCGTCGGCCAGCATCAAAAAGCAGGATACTTTGTTGTTGGAGGGCAAGGAAACCCACTTCGAGGGGATTGAATGCCTCCACCTGGCCAAGGACAAAGATCCGGTTTGGGTCAGCTTTGAGCGTTTCCTTTACGAGCAGAAAGATGGCAATCAGCCTGCGATTTATGGCTTTGCCACCGACGTCACGGATATTGTCGACGCGCGGATTTCAGCGGAAGAACAGCTGGCGCAGCTGGAGCTCATGCAATCTGCAGCCGGCATGGGCGTTTGGTCGTACGATATCCCGTCGAAGCATCTGTATTGGTCGCCAGAAGTCTACCGGATTCATCGAACAAAACCGCAGGCCTACAAGCCCGAAATGCAAAGTGCGCTGGAGTTTTACCACGAAGACGATGTTGAAATGGTGACGAAGACCTTTGAAAAGATTCTGAAGGACGGAGGCGACTTCAAGTTTGAGAAACGTCTGTTCGTTTCGGATGGCAAAACCGTCAAGGTCGAGAGCCGGGGTATAGGTATCAAGGACCCCGCGGGTTCCGTGTCCCGGATCGTGGGTGTCTTCCGCGAAGTGTAACTTGGCACCATTTGGGGATCAGGCATCTCCGGCCACGCGAACAAAACTCTGAATGAGCCTCAGATCCATGCGGTGACGGGGGACGACAAGACACGTCTCGTGATAAGTGCTCAATTCTCTAATCGGCACAGCCGAGATCAATTGTTCGTTTCTGGCACTGTCTTCAAGGAAAATGCCAACCCCCAGGCCTTCCAGGATGGCTTCTTTCATCACCGGAAACGTGGTGGTGCGCACGATACGCCGAGGGTGCAAATCGTAACGTCGCAGCGCGCTTGTCACGATGCGTTGCGTCAAGGATCCGCTTTCGGGAAGCAACAGGGTTTCGGACATTACGTCTCTGAGGGACACCTGGGACCGATGTGCCAACCGGTGTGAACTGTGAGCGTACAACACGTATCGCGACAATTCGATTGGCATTCTGTGCCAATTGGCGCGTTCGGTCGGGTCGGTGACGATGGCAATGTCGATCTGCTGCTTTTGCAGCATCTCCATTGCCGTGCTCCAGTCAAAAAGCGAGAAGTCGATGTTCACGTCTTGATGGATGTGCGCGTAGCGCGCGATCAGCCGAAGCGCAGGTTGTGGCGCGTTTGCAATGATGCGCAGATGGCCGCGGGCAAGTTCCGCATACCCCTGCAGCTTTTCGCCGATAAGGGCGTCCAACGAGGCATAGCGATCCGCCAATTCATAGAATTCCTGACCCGTGGACGTAAGCTCGACCCCGTCGCGCGCCCTGAGGAAAAGCCGTGCGCCGACGACGGTTTCGAGGTTGGCGATGTGTTGTGTGATCGCCGATTGCGACACACCCAAGGCCTTGGCCGCCGCCGACAGGCTACCTTCTCGCACAACATGCGCAAATGCTTTGAACTGGTGGGGATTGAATGCCATTGTCACCTCTTTGGTCACGGCGTCTATAGCTGGCATTAGTGACACTAATATTGCGTCACAGAATCGAGACCTTCGCTTCATACGCTGCTGCAAGTCACAGCATGAGAGGGTGAAATGACGCGGATATCGCTTGAGAACATTGCCAAAAGCTTTGGCAACACGCGTGTTCTTGGCGGCATTAACCTTGCGATAGAACCTTCGGAATTCGTCACCCTGGTAGGGCCATCAGGATGTGGGAAATCGACGCTTCTGCGAATTTTGGCCGGGCTGGAAGCACCTGATGAGGGTCAGGTTTTGCTTGATGGAAACGATGTGACGCACATGCGCCCTGCGGACCGTAATCTGGCAATGGTCTTTCAGTCCTACGCACTTTATCCGCACTTAACGGTTGCGGACAACATGATGACGCCGCTGAAACTGCGCGATCTGAATTGGATGGGGCGCCTGCCCATCCTGGGGCCGTTAACCGCCCGGTCCAAATATCGTGCACTGCGCCAACAGGTGCAGAACGCGGCCAAAAGCTTGCAGATCGAGACGCTTCTGGACCGCAAGCCCGGCGCGTTGTCGGGCGGGCAACGCCAACGCGCGGCACTGGGGCGCGCTATGGTGCGCAACCCGGTGGCATTTTTGATGGACGAGCCTTTGTCAAACCTTGATGCGGCATTGCGGGTGCATATGCGTGCCGAACTGTCCGCCCTGCACAGACGTCTTGAGACTACATTTGTCTATGTTACGCATGATCAGGCCGAAGCACTAACGATGTCTGACCGTATGGCGGTGATGATGGACGGTGCCATCCTGCAATACGGGGCGCCGGATCGGATCTATCACGATCCCAACTGCCTGGACGTCGCTCGGTTCGTCGGATCTCCGGCGATCAACACCCTTCCCGGTGAAGTGACTGCCAGCGGCGTCTTCAGCGTGTTGGGGCAAAACATCGGCACGGTCCACGGGATTTCGGCGCAACCTGTCACGGTGGCCGTTCGGCCCGAGGCGATGAAGATTGATCCAAGAGGCCTGTTCCCCGCGACGGTCCTACATCGCGAAAATCTCGGATCCGAACTCTTTTTGCATCTTGGGCTGCCGGGGTTGAGCCATCCTTTGATCCTGCGCACCGACCCCGCAACCGCTATTCAACACGCTATCGGTGGAATGTTGCAGCTGTCTTTTGGCGCCACAGATGCCCATTTGTTTGATGCGCAAGGTGGGCGTCTGGCGCGTGTTGTAACACATCACAAGACCGAGGTCGCCTGATGCCGCGCAGCTATGCCCATTACTGGTTCATCGGTCCGGCGCTGATCTTGATGTTTCTGATCCTGATTCTGCCGATCGGGATCGCAGGCGCGCTCAGCTTCACGGACTATTCACTGGGCAACAGCAGCGCCAATTTCGTGGGTGTCGACAATTACGAAAAGATCTTCACCCGTTCGACCTATGAAAAGATGTTTGGAGCTACGTTCCGCTACGTCTTTGTTGTCGTGCCAATGACGGTTGCCTTGGGGTTGGGCGCGGCGCTGCTAATTCATTCGCTGACAAGATTCGGAGATCTTTACAAAACAATCTACTTCCTTCCTGTCATGGCAGCCCTGATCGCGATGGCGATTGTCTGGGAATTTGCGTTGCACCCAACGATTGGCATCATTAATTCTACGCTGGAGCGCGGCTGCGGTACGTGGTTGGAGGCGTGGTCGTGGTACGCCGCAGGTTGTGAACGTACATTCCCGCTTTGGCTGACCGATCGTGATTATGCAATCTGGACGGTCGCCTTCATCGGAGTCTGGCAGGGTTTCGGCTTTAACATGGTGCTTTACCTGGCCGGTCTGACCTCCATTCCAAGGTCGCTTTATGATGCTGCTGAATTGGATGGCGCACAGTCCGGATGGGACCGTTTCCGTCTTGTCACGTGGCCAATGCTGGGACCAACGACAGTCTTTGTCGTCACCATCAGTTTCATCCGATCATTTCAGGTCTTCGACACGGTCGAGGCGTTTTATCCCCAGGGTGGCGGGCCCTCCAAAAGCGTCTACGTGATGATGTTCGCCATTTACGAAAAGGCGATCCAGCAGAACCTGATGGGCATCGGCGCGGCGATCACGGTGGTTTTCCTGGGGTTCGTCATGTTCCTCACGTTGTTGCAGCGTTGGTTGGTCGAACGGAGGACGCATTATGTCTGATGCCAGCCTATCCAAACTGGCGCAGCACGATGGCCTCCTGTTGAAATTCTCGACTCGCGAAGCCATCAAACATGTGATCCTGATCTTCGGCGCCGTGGTGGTCTTGCTACCCTTCTACGTGATGGTCAGCTATTCGTTGAAAGCCCCCGCCGAGATCATGCAACAAACCGGTGGATTTCTGGGCAGTCAGGAACCCTTCCGCGATGATTTCTGCGTCAAACTGGGCAATGCTGCCGCGGACTGCATGGTCAACCCGATTGTCTACAATTACACCACCGCCTTCGAAAAAGCGCCGCTTTTGCGTTACTTGGCCAATGGCGTCTTCGTCACCTTGTCGATCTTTCTTATCCAGGTGATCGTGGCGCTGCCGTGCGCTTATGCGCTGGCCAAGCTGCGGTTCTGGGGGCGGGAGGCGGTGTTTGGCATGGTGCTCTTTTGTCTGCTGATACCCGTGCATGCCATCGCCTTGCCGCTTTACATCATGCTGGCCAAGCTGGGGCTCACCAACTCGTATGCCGCCCTGATCATTCCGTGGACCATTTCGGTCTTTGGCATCTTTCTAATGCGCCAGTTCTTCATGACCGTGCCCGACGACCTGATTGATGCCGCCCGCATGGACGGGATGAGTGAATATGGCATCATCTGGCAAGTCATGCTGCCCACAGCGATCCCCGCTTTGATGGCCTTTGGCATCTTCAGCGTCGTGGCCCATTGGAACGACTATTTCTGGCCCCGTATTGTGATCACCGGCAACCGCGATTTATTCACGCCGCCGCTGGGCTTGCGCGAATTCAAGGGTGACGCGGATGGCGACAATTTCGGGCCCATGATGGCCACTGCCTGCGTTATCGTCACGCCGCTGATCTTTGCCTTTCTTCTGGCGCAGCGGCGGTTCATCGAAGGGATTACGCTATCCGGAATGAAATGAGGCGGGTTGCCCCGCCCCATCCACGAAATCCCACAGGGGGATGTCAACCCGGGCACCTGCCAATCGCCAAACCGTCAGGTCCCGAACAACAGGAGAGAGTAATGAAAACGTTCAGCACTGCAATGGCCCTGGTTCTCGCCGCCGGCGCGGCCACCGCCGAAGACAAGATCACGATCGAGTTTGCCTATCCCTACAGCCATCTCTTTGACGTGACTTACGAAAAGATTCTGCCGAAATTCTATGAGCAGCATCCCAATATCGAAGTGAAGATGCGCGCCACATACGAATCCTATGAAGACGGCACCAACACAATCTTGCGCGAGGCCGTGGCCGGCACGCTGCCGGACGTGACAATGCAGGGACTGAACCGTCAGGCGATTCTGGTCGAGAAAGGTATCGCCAAATCGCTGGAGCCGTTCATCGCAAAGGAAGCTGATTTTGCCAAGGACGGCTATCACAAGGCCATGCTGGATCTCGGCACGTTCGACGGGAACGTCCACGGTCTGCCCTTCTCGATCTCGCTGCCAGTTGGCTACTACAACATGGAAGTGATGGCCAAGGCGGGTTATGATGAAACCAACCTGCCGACCACATGGGACGATGTGGTTCAGGCCTGCGCTGCCTTGCGTGAGGCAGGCGTCGAGAACCCTATGTTCTGGGGCTGGAACATTACCGGCAACTGGTTCCTGCAGGCCCTGATGTGGAGCCAGGACAAACCCACCGTCATCGACGCCGACTTCACTTTGGACGATCCTGAAGGTCTGACCGCGCTCAACACGATGAACGGTATCTTCGATGGCTGCGAGATGCAGAATCTGGAATGGAAAGCGGCATTGGCGTCCTTTTCGGCCGGTGAGATCGGCATGATGTACTGGTCCACATCTGCCGTCGGCGCCGTGGAGCGCGCGATGGGTGATTTCACCCTGGTGACCAACGAATTTCCCGGCATCACCGCAGATGGCCCGAAGGGTCTGCCGGCAGGCGGCAATTCGGCCATGTTGGTCTCAACCTCGGATGATCCGGCGGAACTTGACGCGGCATGGAAATGGCTGAAGTTCATCACGTCGGGCGAAGGCGCTGCCGACGTGGCGCGCACCACCGGCTATATGCCACCGAACCAGGCGGCCAATGAAATCATCCTGGCTGATTTCTATGCCGAGAACCCAGCCAAAGCCACGGCAGTGCGCCAGCTTCCCTTGCTGCGCGAATGGCAAGCCTACCCGGGCGACAATGGGCTGGCGGCGACGCAGGTGATTTATGACGCGCTCGAAGGGATCGTAACCGGTGAATACGACGACATGGAAGAGTTGCAACTGCAACTGACCGAAGAGGTGCAAGACCTGCTTCCTTCAGGCTCGTAAGTCACGACAAGCAGGGGCGGGGCAGCACTGCGCCCCTGCTTTCATCGTTCCGGAAATACAAAGTAAATCGCATGACACAGGCGCGATATCGACAGGATGGTGCCCATGATGAAACTCCTGCAATTCACCGACATCCATTTGACCACACCCGGCGAGACAATCGGCGGACGCGACCCCAATGCAAATTTTGACCGCGCGCTCAATCACGCGATGGCACAGCATGCCGACGCCGAAGCATTGTTTATCACCGGCGACCTGTCCGATTGGGGCGATGCGGCGGATTACCAGCGCCTGAAGGCGCGGGTCGACCGGTTGCCCCTGCCGGTGCATCTTTTGATTGGCAACCACGATGACCGTCCCACAATGTTGGGTGCGTTGCCGTCGCTAAAAGGCGAGGACGGTTTCGTGCATCACGTTGTCCCGCTTTCACTTGGCCACGCGATCACGCTCGACACCTGGGGGCCGGACACCCATGCCGGGCACTTTTGTGAAGTGCGAGCCGCCTGGCTGGACAAACAACTGTTGGAACTGGCCGGCCCGGTTTGGATTTTCATGCACCACAACCCCGTGCCGATCGAAGTGGCCCCGATGGACAAGATCATGCTGTTGGATGCGGACAGGTTTGCCGCCACCGTTGCACCGCATTCGGACAAGATCGCGCACATCTTTCATGGGCATTGCCACCTGCCGCTTTGCGGGTCTTTGCATGGCATCCCGTTTTCGGCACCACGCGGCACAAATCATGCGGGCTGGCCGGATTTTAACGCCACCCGGCTTTTGTCTTCGGCAGAGCTGATTGAAAGCTATGCCGTGATCTTTGCCACCGCCACTAGCACAATGGTCCACATGGTCGAGTTTGGATACAAAGGCGAGATCAAGGGCGAAGGTAGCCCGGATTATGCGGATTGGGACCGACTGACCATGGCGCGGTGATTGCGCCGTGAGATAGGCGCGTGACCGCTTACAGCCCCGCCAGATCTTTGATCTGTTCCAGCACCTGTAAGGCACCAGTGCCCTTTTTCAGAGATGCAAAAAGGAATGGCCGCGCTCCGCGAACATGTGCGGCATCTGTCTTCATCACATCCAATGATGCGCCAACATATGGGGCAAGATCGGTTTTGTTGATCACCAACACGTCGGACCGGGTGATGGCCGGACCGCCCTTGCGCGGTATTTCTTCACCAGCCGCCACATCGATGACGTAGATCGTCAAGTCAGCCAGTTCCGGGCTGAATGTGGCGGAAAGGTTGTCACCACCGGATTCGATCAACACGACATCAAGATCGGCATGACGCGCGCGCATCTCGGCCACCGCAGCAAGATTGATCGACGCATCTTCGCGGATCGCAGTATGCGGACATCCCCCCGTCTCAACCCCGATGATGCGATCCGATGGCAGGATCTGCATGCGCATCAGCGCCTCGGCGTCTTCCTGGGTGTAGATGTCGTTTGTGATCACCCCGATGGAATAGTTATCTTTCATCAATTCTGCCAACCGTGCGGTCAGCGTGGTTTTGCCCGCCCCAACCGGACCGCCTATTCCTATGCGCAAAGGACCGTTGGCTTGTGTCATGACTGAAACAGCCTGGGTTCTAGCGTTTCGTGCCGCATCGATGCGATGTCAGACAGGAAGGCGCAGCTGTGGACATCGTCCACCGTTGCGTTGCGCGTGTTGGCCATCGTTGCAATGCAAACCGGGTTCAGGTCTGCAACCACGCGTTGCCCGGCGACTTGGCCGATCGGCATCAACCGCAACGAGGCCGACACCAAATTGCCCACGAAGGCCTGCAGATACAGCAGTACCGTTGTGTCCTGATCCAATCCCGCCAAAGCAGATGAACGACCAACTGCGACCGGTAACAGCAGATCCGGCAGGTCAAAGCCGTAGACAGCATTGGTGGTTCGCGTAAATGCTGCCCCTTGTCTATCTGCCTCGCGACGTCTTTCCCACGATGGGGCGAACGCGCGTGCGCAGGCGTCGACCTCAACCGCATCTTCGGCATCGTACGCCAACCGAAGCCAAACCGCATCCGTATGACCCGAGCCGTGGGTCACGCACCCATGTAACCAATCGTGCAAACCTTCGGCATCTTCGATCCAGCCCTGTGTAATTGCCTGTTCTATTCCGTGCGAAAAAGCGAACGCCCCAATGGGGTAGGAGGGTGACAACCACTGCGTCAGTGTCAAAAGCTTCTGATCAATGGGCATGTGTGCTGTGTCCGTGCTCGTGGCTGTGAGTGCGGCCGTGGCCATAGGCACCACCTTCCGGGGTAAAGGGTGCCGTAATCTCGATCACCGCTGCACCCAGCTGTTCCAGCATGTGACGAATAACCGGATCGCGCTGGATCAAGAGGCGGTCCCGCGCGATTTGGCATGGTGTGTGACGATTGCCAATGTGCCAAGCCAACCGCGCAATGTCAGGGCCGGTAACCTCCAGCAACGCCTCGGGAGCGGCAATCACCTCGATCTCTTGCCCATCCGTCGTCAGCAACCGCCCCTGATGGTTTAGCGACGTGGTTTGCGCCAAGTTCACCAAAAGCCGCGCGCCACCTTCGGTGGTCAAGACCTTGCGACGCAAGAACCTGTTTTCATAGTTCAACGCTACACGGTCGCCAGCCTCTTCGTGACCGTGATCGCAATAGGTCTGGGCGGTTATCAGGTCGGTACCAACACTCATTCCGATACTGCCCCGCCACTGTCGAGTAACGCCTCGACCTTGGAATACGTGAAACTGTCGATCGACTCCTCGCTGCGGGTCCCGGTCAACAGACCCACGCCAAATTCCGGCAAGTAGGTGTAGATTTCGACGTATTTCGGATCGTCCGTAAAGTTTACCTCGATCTCGAAGCTCTCATAGTTGCATTCGCCCAGTTGCAAGGGTTCCATTGAACCCGCACTGGCAGCACCACCCGCATCGGTCGCGTTGACCCAAGTGCTATCGGGTTTGGGCTTGTCCCATTGCTGCGTTTCGGCGCGTGTGGCGAACTCGTCCTTTTGGCCGACCAAGATCTTGTTGTCTTCGATCGGAATCGCGCTGTGCATGTACAAACCGTGAAACGCCTCGATCACTGATCCCGTCCCGTCTGGGAACCGTGCATCGATGACAACCCAGTTCTCAAACAGCCTGCGGTGCAACTCGGTACCGCCGTACGAAAGGGTAAACTTGATTCCCGCGGACAGGTCGTCTCCCGTAGGGCAGGCCATCGCCGCGCCGGCCCCGCATAAGCACACGGCATAACTACAAGAGCGCAGCGTTGATCTCATCTCAGAACATGAAATAGCGCTGCGCCAAGGGAAGTGTTTCAGCCGGTTCGCAAGTGAGCAGTTCGCCATCGGCACGTACCTCGTATGTTTCTGGGTTCACCTCAACCAAGGGCGTCGCATCGTTCAGGTGCAAGTCTTTTTTGCCAACGTTGCGCGTGTTCGTGACGGGCAGGGTGGATTTGGCCAATCCCAGGTCGGCCCCGACGGCGTTGTCCTGCGCGACAGCCGAGACAAAGGTTACGGCAGAGTGTTCAACACTGCGCCCATACGCCCCAAACATCGGCCGTGTATACACAGGTTGCGGAGTAGGGATTGACGCATTGGGATCGCCCATCTGGGCACAAACAATCGTACCGCCCATCAGGATCATCTCGGGCTTCACACCGAAAAACGCCGGGTTCCACAGGACCAAGTCAGCGCGCTTGCCCTCTTCGATCGAACCGATATGTGTCGACAACCCGTGCGCAATAGCAGGGTTGATCGTGTATTTGGCGATGTAGCGCCGGACGCGCAGATTGTCGTTATCGCCAGCCTCTTCCGCCAGTCGTCCGCGTTGCTTCTTCATCTTGTCTGCGGTCTGCCAGGTTCGAATGATCACTTCGCCCACCCGGCCCATCGCCTGGCTGTCGGACGCGATGATGCTGAACGCCCCCATGTCGTGCAGAATATCCTCTGCGGCAATGGTCTCGCGCCTTATACGGCTTTCGGCAAATGCGATGTCTTCGGGGATGGATTTGTCAAGGTGATGACAGACCATCAGCATGTCCAGATGCTCGTCCACCGTGTTCACCGTGAAAGGGCGCGTCGGATTGGTGGAGGACGGGAGCACATTCTCTTCGCCGCAGATCTTTATGATGTCCGGCGCATGTCCGCCGCCAGCACCTTCGGTGTGAAACGCATGGATCGTGCGGCCCTTGATGGCACTTAGCGTGTTTTCCACAAATCCGGACTCGTTCAACGTATCGGTGTGGATCATCACCTGCACATCCAGTGCATCCGCGACGCTGAGGCAGCAATTGATGGCACCGGGTGTTGTGCCCCAATCTTCGTGCAGTTTCAATGCACAAGCGCCAGCGTTGACTTGTTCTTCCAACGCGGCCGGCAAGGATGCGTTGCCCTTGCCGGCGAAGGCAAGGTTCATCGGGAATGCATCGGCTGCCTGCAGCATGCGCCCGATATGCCACGGCCCCGGCGTGCAGGTAGTGGCAAGTGTGCCATGCGCTGGTCCAGTTCCACCGCCCAGCATTGTGGTCAGCCCGGAATGCAACGCATCCTCGATCTGTTGCGGGCAAATGAAGTGAATGTGACTGTCAAAGCCCCCTGCGGTCAGGATCTTGCCTTCGCCAGCGATCGCCTCGGTTCCGGGGCCGATAATGATGTTCACACCTGGTTGCGTATCGGGGTTGCCGGCTTTGCCGATCTTTTCAATCCGGCCGTCCTTCAGGCCCAGATCGGCCTTGTAGATGCCTGTCGCGTCCACGATCAGCGCATTTGTTATCACTGTGTCGACCGCACCGTCAGCCCGCGTGATCTGGCTTTGGCCCATACCGTCACGGATCACCTTGCCGCCGCCGAACTTCACCTCTTCGCCATAGATCGTGGCATTTTCTCCGGACCCGCCGGTTGTGGCCGTACCTACGGCTTCGGCGGTCAGATCACGCTCGACTTCGATGATCAGATCAGTATCGGCCAACCGAACCTTGTCACCCGTTGTGGGGCCGAACATGGCGGCATAGGCGGCGCGGGGCATTGTTGCGGGCATTGCGTCAACCTTTCTTGAAGCCGCGTTTGCCAAGCCGTCTGGCGTTGGCACGGGTCTTTTGACGAATGGGCTTGATGGCGGCGGCGACGATTTCGCCTGAACCGCCACCCTGTATGGCGGTCCGGGTCGCATCGATGTTGGCACGCGTTACGGCCTGAAGCTTTTCATAGACCATTCGGTCGTCTTCTGCAGGCGTGACCGACCAAATGCCTGCCTTTCCCATTACACGCATGAGAATGACCGCCTGAGCTTCGGTCAAGACCATGCCAAGTTGCAATGCGTTCGTAAAATGATCTAACGGTTTTGCGAATGGCATAACTATTCCTTTTCCAATGGGCCCATGACGGCCTGATTAAACCCGTACACTTCCCGCTTCCCGCTGATCTGAATGAGCTGGACTTCACGCCGTTGGCCAGGCTCGAACCGCACTGCCGTCCCCGCCGCGATGTCGAGGCGTCGACCGTAAGCCATAGTGCGGTCGAATTCCAATGCAGGGTTGGTTTCGGCAAAGTGGTAATGGCTGCCGACTTGCACGGGACGATCACCTGTATTGGCCACTTCCAGCGTGATAGCGGTCCGGTCATTATTGAGGGATAAAGTACCTTCGGCGGGGAAAATTTCTCCGGGGATCATCTGTGGTTCCTCAGCGGATAGGGTTGTGTACGGTCACAAGTTTGGTGCCATCTGGAAAAGTGGCCTCAACCTGTACTTCATGGATCATCTCGGGCACGCCTTGCATGCACTGATCGCGGGTAATGACCTGTGCACCAGCCTCCATCATGTCCGCCACGGACCGCCCGTCGCGTGCCCCTTCAACCACCGCGTCGGTGATGAGGGCGATCGCTTCGGGGTGATTGAGTTTGACGCCACGGACCAGCCGTTTGCGCGCTACCTCGGCAGCCATGGCAACCAGCAGTTTGTCTTTCTCTCGCGGCGTCAACAGCATTCAAAGGCTCCATGGTCGGGGAAGGGCTGTTCCCTTCAGGCATTCAAGAATGGGGATAAGTGATCGGCGCAATTCAAAACCGTCCTTGGCCAAAATTCGCGCGACAAGCATGTCAGGTGCCAGCAGGCTTGCCCCACCTGTTGGCGGTAAAGATGCGCGCACCTGGTCCAGCCGTGCTTCGGCGTTGGGGTTCACGAAGACCACGCTGGCCATTGCCCGCGCAGCACGGCATACCGCACTAAGCGACAAAACCTTCTCGGCATTTCCGTCGATCCGCACGCGATCTGAATAGAGTGGCCGACTTTTACGCCTAATCTCGATCCGATCGTCCAGCCGGATACTTTTCACACGCTCGCCCATCGCGCGGCGTCCGAATATCACCGGCTCTACCATCAAAAACCGTGCATTTTGCGCAAGTTCAACGGACAAGCGACGCGCGAGCGCCGCACCATCATAAACAATCAACTCTTGCGGCAACCAGCTTACATTGGCATCAGGCGCCACCTCGATCCGGGATTTGACCCGCGCGGGGCCGGCATTCGCGCGATACGCGCGCTCTGCCGCCTGGGTTGTCAAAACGACCTCGCCACCCGGACCTGCGGTGATATCGACGGCAAACTGGTCGCCGCTGGTTAGCCCACCTGACGTGTTGATCATGATCGCGTTCAATTCAGAAGTTCCGCGCGTAAACAGGGTTTTCATCGCGCCGGATGTGCGAAACCTTTCCAGAACCGTGTCTTGCCCAAGCCGTTTGGACGACATCTGAAGCCTACCCATTGACCGGGGTTGGTCGTTCGCTGTTTCACAGATTTCGCTGTCAAGAAATGACATTCCACCCCCGGCGGCTGTACCAGCAGTGTTGTGGCGCTTGGCAGGGTCAGCTTCCACAAATGCACATGTTTTCAGCACTGGCGAAAGCAGAGTCGCCTGTTTTTCACGCAGAACCAGGGGTGTTTGCCAATAAACTGATCACTTGCGGCAAATCTACGCTGCACAGTGCCTTAGCAATTGATCTTGCGGCTGCGCTACAGAAACAAAGCAACAGCCCTGGGAACAACGCCGTGCAATTTCGGTGGGATGGGGTGTGTGACGACCAGACGAATTGGACCTCAGACCGGCCGCCACACGATTTGCAACACAAGTTGCGGGAGCACGCTACGCCCTGCATTGGCCAAGCGCAATCGCTCTCGCGGGGAGATATCAATGACTGGATTCACCAGAAAACTACAAGGCGCAGCGCTTGCAACCTTGATGGCGGGCGCCGCTGCCGCAGCCGATTGTCCGATTAAAGTAGGCGTGCTGCATTCGCTGTCCGGCACGATGGCAATTTCGGAAACCACGCTCAAAGACACGATGGAAATGCTGGTCGAACAACAGAACAAGGCGGGTGGCGTTCTTGGTTGTGATCTAGAAGCTGTCGTCGTCGATCCGGCCTCAGACTGGCCCCTGTTTGCGGAAAAGGCGCGCGAACTGCTTACCGTGCACGAGGTCGACGTGATCTTTGGCAACTGGACGAGCGTGAGCCGCAAGTCTGTTCTGCCTGTCATCGAAGAACTGAACGGGCTGCTGTTCTATCCCGTTCAGTACGAAGGCGAAGAAAGCTCAAAAAACGTGTTTTACACCGGAGCAGCGCCGAACCAACAGGCAATCCCGGCAACCGATTACTTCCTCGAGGAACTGGGGGTCGAGAAATTCGCTCTGCTCGGCACGGACTATGTGTATCCCAGAACCACCAACAACATTCTTGAAAGCTATCTCAAGGACAAGGGCATCGCGGCGGACGACATCTTCGTCAATTACACGCCCTTCGGCCATTCGGACTGGTCCAAGATCGTGGCCGACGTCGTGGCCCTTGGTGCTGACGGCAAGAAGGTTGGCGTGATTTCCACCATCAATGGCGATGCAAACGTGGGCTTCTACAAGGAACTCGCCGCAGCCGGTATCTCGGCCGATGATATTCCTGTTGTGGCGTTCTCGGTGGGCGAAGAAGAACTGGCCGGTTTGGACACTTCAAACCTTGTGGGTCACTTGGCCGCCTGGAATTATTTCCAATCCGCCGAGTCCGAGGCCAACGATGCTTGGGTCGAAGCGTGGAAAGCGCGTATGGGCGAAGAGCGTGTGACCAACGATCCCATGGAGGCGCATTACATCGGCTTCAACATGTGGGTGAACGCCGCCGAAGCGGCCGGGACCACCGACGTGGATGCCGTGCGCACCGCCATGTACGGACAGGAGTTTCCCAATTTGACCGGCGGCACTGCCGTGATGCTGCCAAATCATCATTTGGCCAAGCCGGTGCTTATCGGCGAAATCCAGGAAGATGGTCAGTTTGACATCATCAGCCAGACCAAAGAAGTGCCGGGCGATGCATGGACCGATTTCCTGCCGGAATCCGCGGTTTTGAAATCGGATTGGAAAGAATTGGGTTGCGGCATGTTCAATACCGAAACCGAAAGCTGCGTGCAGATCAAATCGAACTATTGATCGACAAATGAATGTCCGGGGGCGGTGTAATGCCCCCGGACCTCTGGGGTGGAGCGGGACATGGTTCGGACTTTCAAATGGGTGACGGTATGCTTGTTCGGCCTTCTCGCCTGGCCTGTTTTTGCACAAAGCCCGGACGCCCCGATTCAGCATTTATTGCAGAGCCATGGCGACATCATCGCCAAAGGATCGCGCAAGTCGATCCAGCCCGCCATCGACGCCCTTGCCGAAAGTGGACAGCCTGAAGCGCAAATCGTTTTGCAAAAGTGGCAAGCGAAAGAGATGTGGCGGGATAAGGAAACCGGTCTGTTTGTCTACGGAAAGAAGAACGGCAAACAGCTTGTGGCCTTTGATTTTGCGGGAGGTGCGGATCTTGGCCCGTTCGAGGCAAAGGCATTCAAGCAGCTCAAACCAAACTCTGGTGTTCGTGGCCTGATCGGCGCGGCGCTGGTTCAGTTTCAACTGAACGATCCCGATCCTTCAAAGCGCGCAACGGCACTGAATGCGATTGAGCGCGATGCCAAACCTTCTCATTTGGCCGCGTTGCGCGGTGCAATTGAAACCGAAACCAGTCCGAACCTGCAGGCGCGCAAGCAGCGTTTGGAACGTCTGTTGACCATTCGCTTTGGTGAAACGGACGCAGAGCGTATCGACGCCATTGCATCGTTCAGCGGTGATCTCGGCGTAGACCTGCGCGCGGCGTTGAACCCGCTTGTGATAACCAAGATTGATGTGGCCACGGCCCTGCCCGAAGACGACGATATCATGACCACGGTCAAGGTCGGAAGCGATGCGCTGTCACGTGACGCCGCTTATGCTGCGTTGGTCAATGCCGGGCTTGCCCGCCCCGCAATAGAAAAGTCCGATATTGTCGCCGCATTGCGTGCGAACATCGAGGATGGTGCAGTGGCGGGCATCCGGGTCGCGACGCTGGACACGGATGCGGCCCGTGCGATGGCCTATACCGAACTGGCGAAGGCCGGTGTTGTGGAACCGACAGCCACTGATGAGGAAATTGATACGACGTTGGAGTCATACGTGTTCTTTGAGCGGTTTGTCGGTGCGCCGCCCGCCGTTGCACTGGCCGCGACCAAAGCGCTGGCCGCGATTGAAACAAAGGTTGCAGTCAACCAGGCAGCGGATTTGGCGCTGGATGCGGTGTCACTAGCCTCGATCTACTTCCTTGCAGCTATCGGTCTGGCGATCACGTTCGGTGTGATGGGCGTGATCAATATGGCGCATGGCGAGTTCATCATGATGGGCGCCTACACCGGATACGTGGTCCAGCTTTTTGTGCCTGATCAAACTCTGTCACTGATAATTGCACTGCCCATGGCCTTCGCGGTGACATTCGCGGGGGGTGTCGTATTGGAGCGGTTGGTGATCCGTTGGCTTTATCAACGCCCCCTGGAAACACTTCTGGCCACGTTCGGGATCTCGATTGCACTTCAGCAGATCGCCAAAAATATCTTTGGTACACAAGCCCGCCCTCTGACTGCACCGGATTGGTTGGATGGGTCATTGGTGTTCAACGATATTGTTTCGATCAGCTACATTCGCATCGCGATTTTCGTGTTGGCGCTGCTGTTCCTTGCCCTCTTTCTGTTCGTTATGAACCGCACCCGGCTGGGGCTTGAGGTGCGCGCGGTCACGCAAAACCCGCGCATGGCGGCCTCGATGGGAATCAATCCGGACCGCATCAACATGCTGACCTTTGGGTTCGGCTCAGGCATTGCGGGCATCGCGGGCGTGGCCATTGGTCTTTATGCCAAGGTGACGTCCGAAATGGGGCAGGATTACATCGTGCAAAGCTTCATGACTGTCGTTGTGGGTGGCGTGGGAAACATCTGGGGCGCGCTTCTGGGTGCATCGATGGTCGGCACCTTGCAAAAGGGGATCGAGTGGCTGAACCCGTCGAACACACTTGCGGCGCAGACCTACATGATCCTCTTCATAATCCTTTTCATCCAATTCCGGCCCCGTGGGATCATCGCCCTCAAGGGCCGAGCGGCAGAAGCATAACATGGTCGACGCATCCGTCCCCGTATCAGGCAAGCGCCGCCAGCCTTTCGTGATGCGCTATCCCTCCGTGCTGGTTTTTCTGGCTTGCCTCGCGCTCTTTACCCTGGGCGTTACGGTGCTTTCCGAGGGTTTCGGTATTTCGGTTCTATCGACCAGCTTCGTCAAAACGCTGGGCAAAACACTTTGTCTTTGTCTCGTTGCTCTGGCGATGGACTTGGTCTGGGGGTATTGCGGAATTCTTTCGTTGGGCCACATGGCGTTTTTCGGCCTCGGTGGCTACGCGATCGGCATGTGGCTGATGTACGAGCGCACCCGCCTGATCGTGGCAGAAAACCTCGCCTTGTCGGACCTGCCGCCAACCGCACAAGAGATTTCGGACGGGATCGCCACGCAGATTTTCGGCGTGGTGGGAGCCTCTGAATTTCCGGCAGTCTGGGCCTTTGCGCATTCGCTCCCGTTGCAGCTTTTGGCGGTTGTACTTGTTCCCGGCCTTCTGGCGCTTGTCTTCGGTTGGCTCGCCTTCCGCAGTCGCGTCACGGGCGTTTACCTGTCAATCCTGACCCAAGCCATGACGCTCGCCCTATCGCTCTACCTTTTCCAGAATGATAGCGGATTGCGCGGCAACAACGGCCTGTCCGGGTTGCAAAACCTGCCCGGCATGGGGCAAGTCAGCCAGGACATCATTTCGGTTTATTTCCTTTGGGCCTCGGCGTTTGCCCTTGCGGCCGGATATCTGCTGTCGGTCTGGATCGTCTCGGGAAAGTTTGGATCGGTCCTGCGCGGGATCCGCGACGACGAGGCGCGCGTGCGGTTTCTGGGTTACCCGGTGGAAGGCTTCAAACTGTTTGTCTTCACAGTATCGGCAGTCATCGCCGGCATTGCAGGCGCTCTCTACTACCCCCAGGCAGGCATTATCAATCCCGCCGAGCTTGCACCCATCGCGTCCATCTACCTGGCGGTCTGGGTGGCCATTGGGGGGCGCGGACGGCTTTACGGGGCGGTCATTGGCGCGGCGTTCGTCTCGCTGCTGTCCACATGGTTCACCGGAGGCCAGGCCCCTGATCTGGTGCTGGGACCAATACGCATTCAATGGGTGAATTGGTGGACCGTTCTTCTGGGGTTGTCTTTTGTGGCCGTAACACTCTTCGCGCCAAAGGGCATCGGTGGCATCTTCGATTGGATCGCCGAGCGGCGCACGCCCAAGCGCCACGGCCGAGATCTAGGCCCGGATGTCGGATCGTTGCGAGAAAAGGAGGCAGACATATGAGCGCGCTTCTGGAAGTGTCCGGCGTCTCGGTCTCTTTTGACGGTTTCAAGGCCCTTAACAACCTGTCTTTCAGCATTGGAAGCAGCGAATTGCGTGCCGTGATCGGCCCTAATGGCGCGGGCAAAACCACCTTTATGGATGTCGTCACCGGTAAGACTCGACCCGATGAAGGGCGCGTGTCTTGGGGAGAGCCACCTGTGTCCCTGCTGGGCAAATCGGAAAGCCAGATCGCGGTGGCAGGCATTGGCCGCAAATTTCAGCGCCCAACCGTTTTTGAAGACCAGACTGTGGGCGACAATCTATTGATGGCGCTTCAGAAACCGCGCTCGCCTTTGTCCGTTCTGACTTTCAAACCCAACCGACCGGACTGGGATCGCATTGCAAAGCTGGCCAAGGACATCGGGTTGGACAAAGAGCTGTTTCGCAAATCTGGCGAATTATCGCATGGCCAGAAGCAATGGCTTGAGATCGGCATGTTGCTGGCGCAAGAGCCACGCCTGCTACTGGTCGATGAACCAGCTGCGGGAATGACAAGTGCAGAGCGCGCGAAGACCACCGCGCTTTTGCGCGATGCGGCCACGACCCGCGCGGTGGTGGTTGTCGAACATGACATGGAGTTTGTCAGACAGCTTGAATGCAAGGTGACGGTTCTGCACGAAGGCTCCGTTTTGGCCGAAGGCTCGATCGATCATGTAACCAAAAACGACAGGGTAATCGAGGTGTATCTTGGCCGGTGAAATTCTTAGCGTTGAAGATCTAACCCTGCATTACGGGGGCAGCCAGATCCTGAACGGGATTGATCTGAACGCAGCGCAGGGCGAAGTGACATGCGTGATGGGTACAAATGGTGTCGGCAAAACGTCTCTGCTCAAGGCTTTGGCAGGCACTCATCCAAACTCAGGTGGACGATACCATTTTAACCATCAGGATGTCGGACGCTTGAATGCCCACAAGCTGGCGCGCATGGGTATTGGGTATGTTCCACAAGGGCGTGACATTTTCCCCTTCTTGACGGTCAAGGAGAACTTAGAGACCGGATTTGCCTGTCTGCCGAGGTCTGAGCACCGACTGCGCGATGAGATTTTCGACCTGTTCCCGATCCTTAAGGATTTTATGATCAGACGTGGTGGCGACCTTTCGGGCGGCCAGCAACAGCAACTTGCCATTGCTCGCGCCTTGGTGACCAAACCAAAGGTATTGCTGTTGGACGAACCCACCGAGGGTATTCAACCCAACATTATCCAACAGATCGGCGATGCGATAGAATTGCTGAGAGGGCAGGGGGAGATGGCGATCATCCTGGTCGAACAATATCTCAGCTTTGCGTATGCGCTGGGTGACCAATTCTATGTTCTAGAGCGGGGCACCGTGAAATTCCACGCGCGCAAAGATGCTGTCACACAACAAGAATTGGAAGAGAGCACAGCGCTTTAGCCCATGATACCTGCGCGATTTCGCGCAGGGTCATTGCTGTGGCGCCGCCAAGGATTCACGTATTCTTATATGCGTTTCCAATTTGACCGACGCACCGGTTGTCTTGTTCTCGACCATGTCCACAAGCTCTTGTGCTGCAGTGCGGCCCATTTTTTGATGTGGGACATGTACCGTTGTCAGCGCAGGCACAACGATGCGGGCTAACTCGATGTCGTCGAAGCCGGTGATTGAAACGTCTTGGGGCACTTTGATGCCCAGATCATACGCCCGCCGCAAAGCACCGACAGCCAGAACATCGTTGCCGCAGATCACAACCGTTGGTCTGGGGCGCACAGCCATCAGAGCATCAAAGGCCCGAGCAACTTGATCAACGTCATAAGTGGTTTCAACAGTGTTCAGCGATGTGGGCGACAATCCTTTGGACATAAGCGCATCATTGATCCCTTCAATTCGTTGGCGCACACGGTCATTGCCCTGACGCGCCGCGGATATGACGCCTATGCGGGTATGCCCCAGCCCGAGTATCTCGTCCGCCAGCCTGCGCATCGCCACCCGGTTATCAAAGCCTACTGATCTTTGCGGTGCGGTTGCGGCATATGTCCATGCGACAAGCGCGGGTACCTGCTGGTTTTTCAGGAATTCGTAAACGGCTGGGTCGCGATCGTGACCAATCAAAAGAAGGCCATCCGCCCCGCGAGACACCAGTTTGTGCACCTGTTCCCTCTCCAAATCGGGTTGGTAAGTGGAACTGGCGACAAGCAGGGTATAGCCCCTCTTGTGCAGCTCTTCCTGAAACGCTTGAAGCCCGCGCGCGAAGATGGCGTTTTCCATGGTGGGAACTATCGCACCGATTGTGAAACTGCGCTTGACCGCCATGATGCGTGCACCAAAATTCGGGGCGTAACCAAGCTCTTCGACGGCTTGCAGCACACGTTTTCGGGTTTTGTCCACTACCCGGTCAGGCGAATTGAGACAGCGCGATACCGTTGCTGTGGATACGCCCGCAGCTTTTGCGACATCATCCAATGTCGGGACAGATCGTTCGCTCTGCATGTTTGGTCCTTGTTACAAATGCGGTCTTATCACGCCCGGCGGTCTTGCTCTGAGGTTATTCGAAATGTAAGCGCTTGCATTTCGAAATGCAAGCGCTTACATTGTTGGAAGAATCATTCAAGGGCGCAGCTTAACTCTTTGCATGTCGCCCCACTGCTCCCGGCAACTTTCGATTAGGAACTCACCAGAATGACACGCGAATATTTGAAAAAAGCCACGCTGACCGCATCGTCTGGCGCGTCGGATGTCCACGAGACGGTCAAGACAATTCTCGACGATATCGAAACCGGTGGCGACGAGAAGGCTTTGGAATACGCAAAAAAGTTCGACCGCTACGAAGGTAACGTTCTTATGAGCGCGGAAGAGATCGAGGCGGCCTGCGCCTTGGTTCCTGAAAAGCTCAAGAAGGACATCCAATTCGCGCATAACAATGTCAAACGCTTTGCCGAAACCCAAAAGGCTACCGTTTCGGATGTCGAGCTGGAAATCGTGCCCGGGCTGATCGCAGGTCAAAAGGCCATTCCGGTGGATGCTGCGGGCTGCTACGCCCCCGGTGGCCGCTACAGCCATGTGGCCAGCGCCATCATGACCGTGACCACCGCAAAGGTGGCTGGCTGCAAACACATTACCGCCTGCTCTCCCCCGCGCCCCGGTGTCGGCATTGCACCGGCCATCGTCTATGCCGCACATATCTGTGGCGCGGACAAGATCATGGCTCTCGGTGGCGTGCAGGGTGTGGCCGCAATGACCTTTGGTCTTTTCGGTCTGCCCAAGGCGAACATTCTGGTCGGCCCGGGTAACCAGTTCGTGGCCGAAGCCAAACGCATCCTTTTTGGACGTGTCGGCATCGATATGATCGCCGGTCCAACCGACAGCCTGATCCTGGCCGACAAGACCGCAGACGCCCATATTGTGGCTACCGATTTGGTGAGCCAGGCCGAACATGGCTACAACAGCCCCGTTTGGCTGGTGACTGACAATCGTGATCTGGCCGAGAAGGTCATGGACATGGTGCCAGGCCTGATTGATGACCTGCCGGAAGTGAACCGGGACAATGCCTTTGCCGCGTGGCGCGACTATGCCGAGGTGATTGTCTGCGAGGATCGCGAAGACATGGCGGCCTGCTCGGATGAATACGCGCCGGAACATCTTACGGTTCAAGCCGAAGATCTTGATTGGTGGCTGAACCGCTTGACCTGCTATGGTTCACTGTTCCTTGGCGAAGAGACCACCGTATCTTATGGCGACAAGGCAACCGGCACCAACCACGTGCTACCAACCTCGGGTGCGGCCAGCTATACCGGTGGTCTCAGTGTGCACAAATACATGAAAATCGTAACCTGGCAGCGCGCCACGCGAGAAGGTTCCAAGCCCGTCGCCGAAGCCACCGCGCGTATCTCGCGTCTGGAAGGCATGGAAGGGCACGCGCGTGCTGCAGATGTGCGCTTGGCGAAATACTTCCCCAACGAGACGTTCGACCTGACAGCAGACGCCTGACCCCAGGGGTCAGGCGGTCCATTCCAATTCCCTAGAAAGGTGATTTCAATGAATATCGACAAGAAGATCGTGGACGATCTTGTTGCCAATGACATCTCGTTCGTGACGACCGTGCCCTGCAAGCAGTTGGCCGGTGTCATCGACGAAGTCGAAGCGCGCGACGGCATTTTCCATATCCCTTCCAACAAGGAAGACGAAGGCATGGGGCTTTGTGCTGGCGCCTTCATGGGCGGTAAGCGTCCGATGATCATAATGCAGAACACTGCAATTGGTGTAACGATCAACACGCTGGCCACTTTGACACAGTTCTACCGCATGCCCTTGCCGATGCTCATTAGCTATCGCGGTGAGCTGCGTGAGCCTGTGTCCTGTCAGGTGGAAATGGCCGTTCACACCAAAGCGCTTCTGGCGCAGTTGAACATACCCACATACCACTTCCATTGGCAGAAGGATGTCGAGGAATTCGACAACATCCTGAAATACACCTTCATGTGCAACAAACCGGTCGCCATCCTGACCGACGCCAACTTCTGGGGAGGCTACGGAGACCAATGATACGCTCTGAAATTCTGCGCGAGATCGCACCCATCATCCGCGACCAGCTGATCATCTGCAATATCGGTCTGCCCAGTCAGGAATTGCACTCGATCGACGACCAGCCGACCAACTTCTATATGCTGGGCACGATGGGTCTGTCCTCATCCATCGGGCTTGGTCTTGCACTGGCCCAAGACAAGACCGTCATTTCGATCGACGGCGACGGCTCGGTCCTGACGAACCTCGGCACCCTGCCTACCATCGCCAACAACGTGGCCGACAACTATATCCTTCTGATCATCGACAATGGTTCTTATGGCTCAACGGGCGATCAGCCGACATATGCTGGCAAGAAAACCAAACTTGAAAACGTCGCCGAAGCCTGCGGATGCGAAAACGTCATCACCGTGCAAGACAAGGATCTTGGTCCGGTTCTGCAAAAGGCCATCGACGACCGTAAGATGACCGTGATTGTCTGCAAGTGCGACAGCGGCAACATCAAACTGCCAGTGATCACGATGGACCCCGTGGTAATCCGCCACCGGTTCATGCAAGCCGTACAGGCATAAGACCATGGGCGCAGCCGCCCATATCCATTCAGCAGAAGATGCTCGGCGGCTGGCCCGTCGCCGTCTGCCCTGGATGGTGTTCGATTACATCGACGGGACAGCTGGTCGCGAAACCGGGGCCGCGCGCAATCGCGCGGCCTTGGACAACTACGCGCTCCGCCCGCGCATTTTGCGCGATGTGAGCGAGCGGCGGCTTGAGACCACGCTTTTTGGTAAGCTTGCCAAACGCCCCTTCGGAATCGCGCCGATGGGAATGTGCAACCTGTCCGGTCAAGGCGCCGACCTGATGCTGGCCCGTCTGGCTGCGCGGGATCAGGTTCCGCATGGCGTGTCCACAGTGGCTTCAACCCCGATGGAAAAGATCATCGAAGTGGCTGAGGGACACGCTTGGTTTCAGCTTTATTTCAGTGGCGATGGCATGGGCACGTTCAAGCTGGTTGAGAGGGCTAAGGCGGCGGGGTATGAGACTCTTGTCCTGACCGTAGACGTGCCCGAGGTGGGCCGGCGGCCCCGTGAATTACGCCACGGGTTTAAGATGCCTTTCAAAATCGGCCCTAAGCAGTTCGTCGATTTCGCTCTGCATCCGCAATGGTCGATGGCAGCACTTTTTGGCGGCAAGCCGAAAATGGCAAATTTCGATATGGACGGCTTTGAATTCGACCGCACCGAAAGCCGCGCCCGCGCCGATTGGTCAACGTTGGCGCGCCTGCGCGATGCATGGCCCGGCAATCTTGTGGTCAAGGGGGTGCTGGATGTGGACGACGCGGTGCAACTGAAGACCGCGGGCGTGGATGCCATCCAGGTCTCCAGTCATGGCGCGCGCCAATTGGAAAGTGCGCCCTCGCCCTTTGCAATGCTGCCCGAAATCCGCAAGGCGGTGGGCGAAGAATTCCCGCTCTTTTTCGACAGCGGTTTGCGATCGGGCGAAGACGCTTTGAAAGCTCTCTCCGCAGGTGCGGATTTCGTCTTTTTCGGTCGGATCCTGCAATTCGCAATAGCGGCTGCGAAAGAGCCAGGCCTGAACCGGCTTTGGGACGTGCTCACCGACGAGATGAGCATTGCCATGGCGCAGACCGGTATGACTACGGTCGCACGTCACGCCGGTAACTGATCTACACCGCTGCCACTTTTGGCGTATCTGACAAGGCGGCGTGGATCGCGCGGGCGATCACCCGCTCTTCATCCGTGGGCACGACCATGACCCGGGCCTTGCCGGTCCCCACATCGCGCGCGTTGTTCTGGTTGGCCTCCGGGTCGATCTCGATGCCCAGATATTCCAACCCCTCGACGATCCGCTGACGCACAGGCGCCGCGTTTTCGCCGATTCCGCCGCAGAAGATCAGCCCATCGATGCCGCCGAGCACAGCGGTCAAAGCGCCGATCTCACGCCGCGCGCGAAAGACGTAATAGTCGATGGCCTCTTCCGCTTGCGGATTGTCCGAGGCCAGCAAGTCGCGCATATCGCTGGTTTCTTCGGACAGTCCTAACAATCCGCTTTTCCGATACAGCATTTCGAGCACATCGTGCGGCGCCATCCCCTTTTGCTGGATCAGGTACAACACAACACCCGGGTCAATCTGCCCACACCGCGTGCCCATCGGCAGGCCATCCAACGCGGAAAACCCCATGGTTGAACCCACACTTTGGCCGTGGCGTACGGCACACATGGACGCCCCGTTGCCCAGATGCGCAATCACGATGCGCCCGCGGTGCAGCACCGGGTAATCCTTTGCGATCACGCCGGTGATGTAATCGTAACTCAGACCATGGAACCCGTAGCGCCGGATGCCTTCGTCATAAAGGCGGCGCGGTATGGCGAAGGCGTCGTTGACCCATGGATGGCCGCGATGGAACGCCGTGTCGAAACAACCCACCTGAATGGCATCGGGAAACGCCAGGCGGGCCGCTGCGACCCCGGCCAGGTTGTGCGGCTGGTGCAATGGGGCCAGCGGCTCGAACTGCGCAAGCGCGGCAAGCACATCGTCCGTCAGAACCATGGGCGCGGCAAACTCCGGACCACCATGGACGACCCGGTGGCCGATGCCGGCGATCTCGATCCCATGCCGGTACCGCGACAAGGCCTGCATGACCACACCCAAAGCCGCGTCCGGATTTGGCGCAGTGACGGCGGAGGTTTTTTTTTCTCCGTCTGCTTCCAGAACCAGACGGGCCGTTTTGCCGATCCCATCTACCTGTCCGTCGACCATAATCACGGGCTCTTTGGCATCTCTGTAAAGCCCAAATTTGAGCGACGAAGAGCCTGTATTGAGTGTCAGCAGCCCGCGCATCACTTCACCGTTTGACTAAAAAGAGTTGCAATGGCCGCAGACGCGATGCGCGTACGGCTGTCGTCGGCGCGGCTGGTCAGCATGATGGGCACCTGTGCGCCAAGGATAATGCCGGCCGCTTCAGCACCCGCCAGATACATCAGCTGTTTCGATATCATGTTGGCAGCCTCCAGATCGGGGGCAACAAGAATATCGGCTTGTCCCGCAACGGGCGACGTTATGCCCTTGATCGCCACGGCGCGCATCGAGATAGCGTTATCAAAGGCCAGCGGCCCGTCCAGAACGCCGCCGGTGATCTGTCCACGATCGGCCATCTTGCACAGTGCCCCGGCATCGACGGTGGACTGCAGGCGCGGGGTGATCGTCTCGACCGCAGACAGGATCGCCACCTTGGGCATGTCCATGCCGATGGCGCGGGCCAAATCGATGGCGTTCTGAACTATATCGGCTTTGGTTCGAAGATCAGGTGCGATGTTAATTGCGGCGTCCGTAATGATCAACGGCTTGGGATAGGTCGGTACATCCATGACATAAACATGGCTCATCCGGCGTTCGGTACGTAATCCGCTGGTCTTGGCCACTACCGCTGACATGACTTCGTCAGTATGCAGCGCGCCTTTCATAAGTGCCCGTGCCGCACCTGTTCGCACCAGCTCCACCGCGCGCTCGGCCGAGGCGTGACTGTGCGGCGTATCAAAAATCTCCACTCCGTCCAGATTCATATTGCCGTCCTCGGCGGCAGCCCGGATGCGCGTTTCGGGACCGACGAGCAGCGGCACCATCAGGTTCAGATCCCGTGCTTGAAGGGCGGACTCCAGCGATTGTACGTCGCAAGGATGCACCACCGCCGTGGGTAAAGGGTTCAGCGGGCCTGCCTGTGCCAGAAGTCGATCGTAGGATGCGCCGTGCCGATGCATCACAAGGTCCGGCATCACCACCCGCGGTCTGCGGATTTTCTTTTCCGGCGCTATCACCACAGCCTGTCCGGTAATCACCGGCGCGCCGTCGCCATTGGTGCACACGCAGTCCAGCGTCAGGCGTTTGCGCGCCTCGTCCTTGTTGGTCACAGTCACCCGAACCGTGACCGTGTCTCCAATCCCCACCGGTTTGAGAAACTTCAATGACTGGTCGAGATAGATCGTTCCCGGTCCCGGTAACTGCGTGCCCAATACATTGGAAATCAGTGCTCCACCCCACATGCCATGGGCCACGACCTTGTGAAAGATATCATCCTGGGCAAAGGCTGGATCAACGTGCGCCGGGTTCACATCCCCGGATACGACGGCAAAGGCATCGATGTCCTGTGCGGTCAGCGTGCGAACCAACTCGGCAGAATCTCCGACAGAAATCTCGTCAAAAGGCCGGTTCTCGATGTAACCCATGCTATGATCAGACGACATGATGACCCCCATCGATATAGGCGGTGTTGCCGCTGACGGAGCGGGCGAAGTCCGAAACCAGGCAGGCGGCCATTGCACCCACCTCGTCAATCGTTGTCAGGCGATGCAACGGTGCCCGGCGCCTGGCGTCTTCGATCAAAGCATCGAAATGGGCAATCCCCGAGGCCGCGCGGGTTTCCAGCGGGCCGGGCGAGACTGAATTCACCCGGATGCTTTTGTCGCCCAGTTCAACTGACAGGTACCGAACAGTTGCTTCCAGCGCGGCTTTCACCGGTCCCATGATATTGTAATGGTCCACGACCTTTTCTGCGCCGTGATAGGACACGGTCAGGATGGTGCCACCGTTCCCCATCAGGGGTTCGGCCCGCTTTGCCAGACGGATCAGGGAATGCACCGAGATGTCCATGGCCAAGCCGAACCCTTCTTGCGAGCAATCGACGACCCGCCCGTGCAGGTCGTCACGCGGACAATAGGCGATGGAATGGACCAGAAAATCCAGCCGCCCCCAACGATGCGCGATCTGCTCGAATACCGCATCCATCTGGGTTTCATCCGTGACATCCAAGGGTAAGAAAAGC
>JBCBTE010000016.1:0-33552 GCA_039818805.1 Pseudomonadota bacterium | reverse complement strand
GGACAGAGTATGATCGGACGCTTGAACCACGTTGCCATTGCCGTGCCCGACCTAGAGGCAGCGGCGGCACAATATCGCGATGCACTTGGGGCCAAAGTGGGCGATCCGCAAGACGAGCCCGACCACGGCGTCACCGTTGTTTTCATTGAACTTCCCAATACCAAGATTGAGCTGCTTTACCCGATGGGTGAGGACAGCCCGATCAACGGTTTTCTGGAAAAGAATCCGTCGGGTGGCATTCATCATGTATGTTACGAGGTTGAGGATATCCTTGCCGCGCGCGACCACTTGAAGGAAAGCGGTGCCCGCGTGCTGGGAACAGGTGAACCCAAAATCGGCGCGCATGGCAAGCCGGTGCTGTTCCTGCATCCCAAGGACTTCAACGGCTGCCTTGTTGAGTTGGAGCAAGTCTGATGGGCGTCGCGTCGGGCATCGTTCTGTTTCTGGTAATCTGGTTCATGACCTTTCTGGTGGCACTGCCGATTCGTATCAAAACGCAAGGCGAGGCGGGCACGACGGTCCCGGGCACACATCACGGTTCACCCGAAACGCACAACTTGCGCAAGAAGTTCGTGATAACAACGGTCATTGCCTTCATCTTGTGGGCGATCGCGGCTTACATCATCCTCACGGGAACCATCACGGTTCGCGATATTGATATGTTCGGCCGCATGGGGGATGCACCGCAAGCCTTGGGCACAGACTGAAAATCAAAGGGGCAGCGAGGTTGTATCCTTGATCTCTTCCATGACGAAGCTGGCAGAGACGTCGCCCATCGGCACCCGGGCGACCAGGGCCTGATACAGCTGGTCATAGTCCGCCATATCGGCGACGCGCGCCCGTATCAGGTAATCCAGATCGCCCGTCATGCGGTAGACCCCCTGAATTTGTGGCATCGCGCCTGTGACCTCGGCAAACTTGGCCAGCCATGCGGCGTCGTGGGCCGCGGCCTTGATCTGGATAAATACCGCGAGACCCAGATTTACCTTGGTCGCGTCCAACAGTGTGACGCGACCTCGGATTACACCTTGCTCTTCCAGGGCCTTGATGCGCCGCCAGCATGCATTGCGCGACAAACCAACACGAGTGCCAAGATCTTCCAGCCCAAGTCCGGCATCACGTTGCAGTTCGTTCAGAATTTTACGATCAAACGTGTCAAATTTCCCCATATCAACACAATAGAGGGAAATAGTCCCAACATCTATTGAATTTTCTTGAATTTAGAGAAAACATCAACATGCGCGCGCGATATTCTCCCGAAAATGCAAGATCAGGAGAGACCGATGCTCAGCAACTTATTCCTAAACCATCCGCGTAGCGTTGATGAAACCTATATCGAACACGCCCGTTTTGCAGCCGGGTTCAGCCTGAAGCTGTTTGGCGCCGCATGCTGCGCGCTTGTACACGCAGTTCTTCCTTTCGCATTTGAAAAGACCGCCAGCCGCATGATCGCGGAGATGTATGCGAAGACACACAACCGCGGGCAGTAGGGCGGAAAGGCGTGCCGGGGATTGCATCCCCGCACCCGCGGATCATCCGATAATCGCGTTCAGCGTTGCGCTAGGCCGCATCACGGCGGCCAGCTTGGCTGGGTCGGCATGGTAGTAGCCACCAATATCAGCCGGGCTGCCCTGAGCGACGGCCAGTTCTTTGGTGATCTTGTCTTCGTTGTCAGCGAGCGCCTTGGCAATCGGTGCAAATTCTTCGGCCAGAGCGGCATCATCGGATTGCGCGGCCAGGGCCTCGGCCCAGTAACGGGCGAACCAGTAGTGGCTATCACGGTTGTCCGGTTCGCCGACCTTACGGCTGGGTGAGCGATTGTTGTCAAGAATGCCTTGGGTCGCGACCTCGACAGCTTCGCCCAAAACGCGGGCCTTGTCATTGTTTCTGGCGTCCGCAAGGAACTTGAAACTTTCGCCCAAAGCGCAGAATTCGCCCAAGCTGTCCCAACGCAGATGGTTTTCCGCCTGAAGCTGTTGAACGTGTTTTGGGGCCGAGCCTCCGGCGCCGGTTTCAAACAGCCCGCCACCCTGCATAAGCTTGACGATCGAGAGCATCTTGGCCGACGTGGCAAGTTCCAGGATCGGGAAGAGATCCGTCAGGTAATCGCGCAGTACATTACCAGTGATGGCAATGGTGTTTTCACCCTTGGTGATCGTCTCGAGGCTGGCGCGGGTCGCGTCACGAGGCGCCATGATCTCGAACTTGTCGGATACGCCATTGGCTTCAAGAATAGGCTTCACATATTCGATCAGCTGCGCGTCATGTGCGCGGTTCGCATCCAGCCAGAAGATGGCGCGGAAACCGGTTGCTTTCTGGCGCTCAATCGCCAAATTCACCCAGTCCTCGATCGGTGCCTTTCGAGCGGAAGCCGACCGCCAGATGTCACCCGTCTCGACGGCGTGTTCGTGCAAGACGGTCCCATCGTCCAACACCATCTTCACAGTTCCAGCTTCGGGGATTTCAAACGTCGTCGGGTGCGAACCGTACTCTTCGGCCTTTTGCGCCATCAGGCCTAGGTTCTGTACGGTACCTGCGGTCGCAGGGTTCAGTTTTCCATTGGATTTGAAGAACTCGATCGCCTCATCATAGACAGGCGCATAGGAATTGTCTGGTATGACGCAGACGGCGTCAGCCTCGTTTCCGTCCGGACCCCAGCCCTTGCCGCCGGCACGGATCAACGCCGGCATGGACGCGTCGATAATGACGTCCGATGGCACGTGCAAATTGGTGATACCCTTGTCGGAATTGACCATATACATTGGCGGTCGGTCGGCCATGCAGGCATCGATCGCGGCCACGATTTCGGCGTTACCGGACACCTTCTCCAAAAGCGCACCAAGCCCTTGGTTGGGGTTTACGCCTAGGGCGGACATCTCAGCCCCGAACCGGTCAAAAACGGGCGCGAGGAAGGTTTTGACTGCGTGACCAAAGATGATCGGATCCGAGACCTTCATCATCGTGGCCTTCATATGCAGAGAAAATAGAATACCGTCGGCTTTGGCCGTTTCAATTTCTTTGGCGAGAAATGCGTCAAGAGCCGCCGCAGACATGAATGTGGCATCCACCACCGTCCCTGCCGGGTACTCCACACCTTCTTTGAGAACAGTTTCGCCGCTGGCGGTTTCCAGCACGATCTTGGTGGTCGCGGCTTTTTCAAGAGTGGCGGACACCTCGTTGGAAAAGAAATCATCGCCCGACATTGAGGCCACACGGGTTTTGCTGTCGGCTGACCAATCGCCCATGCGATGTGGGTTGTTCTGGGCGAATTTTTTGACGGCAGCGGCGGCGCGCCTGTCCGAATTGCCTTCGCGAAGCACCGGGTTCACCGCGGAACCCTTGATCGTGTCATACCTTGCGCGGATGTCTTTTTCTGCATCTGTAGAAGGCGTTTCGGGGTAATCCGGTATCGCAAAACCCTGACCTTGCAATTCTTCAATCGCGGCAACCAGCTGTGGTACCGAAGCTGAGATGTTCGGCAGTTTGATGACGTTGGCATCGGGCGTTTTGACCAACTCGCCCAACTCTGCCAAGTGATCGGGGGCGCGCTGATCGTCGCTTAGGTTTTCAGGAAATGTCGCAAGGATGCGTCCGGCCAGGGAAATATCCTTGGTGCCGACAGAGACATCGGCTGGGGCGGCAAATCTTTGGATGATAGGCAAGAGTGATGCACTCGCCAGTTCTGGGGCCTCATCAACCTTGGTGTAAACAATGTCGGGCTTGGATGTGTCGGCCATGGGTGATCCTTCTCGATCCGGGTATGAGGCATGATATGTCCCGGGCCTAATAGCCTATCCAAAGTGATTTGGCCATACGGTATGCAATAGTATACCGTTTTAATTTGTCGCAGTCTGAACGCGTTCCAGCCGACGCATCGGCTGTGTCAATGCAAGGGCAAGCGTGGCAAACACCGCGACCCCTATCAAAAGCGGGATGGGCGTTCCGTCAAATGCCAATCCGATGGGTACGGCCAGTATGACCGAAGCTACGGTCGCCACACCTGTGGTTATGCTGGCCGCCATACCCGCGATGTGACCAAGCGGTTCAAGCGCCAAGGCATTCAAGTTGCCCAGGGTCAGCCCAATCTGAAAGAACACGGTGACTTGCCATAGGAAATAGACAGCAAAGCCGCCCTGCTGCGCGATGCCCGTCCAGAACAGAATCAACACACCACAGGTCAAAAGAGTTTCGACCAGCAAGGCCATCTGAATAAGCCGCCGCATTCCCAGTTGCATCACAAGCGACGCGTTTACCACGCTGCCAGACGCAGCAACCATGGCAATTACTGCAAACCAATAGGGGAATTCTTCCCCCCGGCCGAACGTTTCGTCCATGATCGGCTGGATGGTACTGATGGAAGCAAAGAGCATGGCAAAGCAGAACGTTTGCACCGCCATCGAAAGACGCACCATCGGGTATTGAAAAACTTCTTTTACAGCGTTGACGAGCTTGCGCGTTTCAAAGCGTACCCGGCGGGAAGGCGGCAACGGTTCTGGCAGGCGCAGGCCCATCCAGAGGCTGGTCAATGCAGCGAAGATCAGGAAAGAGACGAAAATTCCGCGCCAACTTGAGAGCGACATGATCGCGGCTCCGGCCATCGGTGCCACCGCCGGAACAAGAGTGAAGACCAGCATCACGAAACTCAAGAGCTGGGCCATGTCGCGTCCCTTGTAAAGATCACGAATAATGGCCATCGCGACGATCCGAGCCGCGGCCGCGCCAAGACCCTGTAGAATACGTGCGGCAACGATCGTTTCAAGGCTGGGCGCGATCAGCGCCACAAGCGCACCAAAGCTGTAGATCGCCGCGCCAAAAAGCAGCACGGGTTTGCGCCCATAGGCGTCTGAGATGGATCCCACAAAGAATGTGCCGACCCCCAAGCCAAGGAGGAAACTGCCGACCACCAGCTGCGCCCGATTGGGATCAAGCGGCGACAAATCTGCGCCGATCTGGGGTAGCGCCGGTAGCATGGCGTCAATCGAATAGGCAACCGTGGCCACCAGCATTGCCATCAAGGCCACGAATTCGACACGCCCAATGACGCGAGCGGGACTATGATCGTGCAATGTCGTCATCATGCCCCGCTACCACGGCAATTCGCCCGGAACCAGAGAGTGCCTTTGCACATGTCATCCGCGCTTGGTGCACAGTGTCAGCTCAGTCGCGCGGGTCGGAATCGGCCTCAGTACCCATTCTCTGTTCGGAGGCGCGTGGCCCGTGGTGCAGTTTTCCAACCAGCCATTCGGTATGCTCCTCGCGTTTGCGCATCGCGAAACTGCCGATCTGTTGGACGGCCACGGCGAAAACACCAAGACCCACAAATATAAATATCGTCGTACCGATCTTGCCTGCGGCGGTTTGTGGTACAAGGCTTCCGTAACCGACCGTGGACAACGTCACGACTGTGAAGAAGTAGCTGTCCAACCAGCTCCAGCCCTCCACAAGCCGGAAAAAGACTGTGCCGCCAAGCACGACGCCTGGCAAAGTTGACAGCCAGATCAAAAGCCGAATTCCACGCATTTCATGTCTCCTGCTTTGGGTGTCTGTTCAACCGAAGGAACAGGTCAATCGCGCCGAAGGCAAGTTCGTGCATGCAATCCGGTTACAGGACGACATTCAGGAATTGATCGACGTCCACCAACGCGATGGTGACAATGTGGACGTACCGGTCGATAAAACGCCACAGCCCCTTGATGCCAGAGGAAACGCGGACCATGTCCGGCGAGACACCGCTTGATAGAGTGTCCTGACGGTAGACGCGCCGTGATCATGCCTGACCTTCGGCTTCCAGCTGCCCCACGATTTCGTCAATCACCTTAAGCCACAGGTCTGTGGGCTGGCAGCCCGGCACCGCATGCTTGCCCGCGACGATAAAGCAGGGCACACCCGTGACGCCCATCTCGCGAAATGCCTGATCGCGCTTGGTAATGTCTTCGACATCGGCATCCGAGGCCAGCAGCTTTTGGACAACAGACGCATCCATGCCGACGCCATCTGCAATATCAGCCAGCACTTCAGCATCGCCAATGTCACGGCCTTCTTCGAAGTAAGCACGAAACAGCGCCATCGCGACGGGCATCTGGCGATCTTCAATCCCCGCCCAATGGATCAAGCGGTGCGCGTCCATTGTATTGGGCGTATGTTTGATCCCTTCGAAGTTAATTTCCAGGCCTTCTGCCTCGGCGCGCTCGACCACGGGCGCATAGGCTTGAACGGCTCCGGCTTTGCCACCGAACTTGCCTTCCAGATAAGCCCGTCGGTCCATCCCGGCCCTGGGCATGTCCGGGTTCAACTGAAACGGGTGCCATTCGATCGTGAAAGGGTGTTTTGGACGTTCCAACAAGGCCTTGTCCAGGCATGTCTTGCCGATATAGCACCAAGGGCAAATCGGGTCCGAAATGATATCAAGCTTGACCATGAAAGCCCTCGTAAATCGGCCGCAACGCGCGACGCAGAAGTTTACCGTTGGCGCCGGTCGGCAACGCATCAACGTGATAATAGCCGCGTGGTTGTTTATACGCTGCCAGATGTTCTTGGACATAGGTGCTTAGCGTCTCGGCGGCAACCGGGGTGGGGGCCGTGTAGAACGCCATGATGACACGTGCGTCTTGCTTGACTTCAATTTCTGTCACGGCGGCTTGCGTGATGCTGGGATGAGCGTTTAGCACGGCCTCGACCTCCATCGGAGAGACACGAAATCCGCCCGCGTTCATCATGTCATCGGCGCGACCCAGATATGCGATATCGCCCCCAGTTTCCATCACGCCCTGATCCCCTGTCAAAAACCATTCATCTTGAAAGCGCGCCCGCGTATCGGCGTCGGCGCCCAGATAGCCCAGCATAAGACCCGGATCAGTGCGATGTATGGCGATTGTGCCTTCCTCACCACGTGGGACGGGGCCATTTGCGCCAAGTATGGCAACCCGCCGTCCCGGTTGTGGCCGACCCAACGTCCCCGGGGCGGCCGGAGACATGGGGCTATCAGACAGGAAGGTAGAGCATTCTGACATCCCGTACGCCTCGCAAATGACTTTTCCCGTGGCTGCTTCCCAGTTGGTGCGAATTTTATCCGACAGCTTTTCCCCCGCAGCCAGGCCGTGCCTCAACTTCGGCAACGAAAGTGATTGGCCGTCCAAAAGCTTACGGTAAACGCCCGGAGCGGCGGCAAAAATCGTTGCATCGTGACGTTTCATAAGCAGCGGAAGTTGCTCTGGCGCTACGCCCTCGGCGGGGATCAGCGCCGTGGCGCCAACCGTCCAGGGATCCATCAGTCCGGTGCCCAGGGTATAGGTCCAGTTGAAGGCACCTGCATGCATCAGGCGATCTGTCTCCGTCAGACCATACCAGCCGTCAAACATCATCTGGCGCGCCCAGATTGCACGGTGAGCGTGGCACACCGCACGTGGAACACCTGACGTGCCTGAGGTGTAGATGATATAGGCCAGCCGGTTTGGATCACCCATATCGTAGGCCGCCGGATGCAGATCGCGCATGGCGCGCAGCCGTTCGGTTTCGATGATGGCTGTATCGGTTTTGGGACAGGTGATGCCGTCTTCCAAAAGGATGGCCTTAGGCCGCGTCGTGTCCAGAATGCCCGCAACTTCGCGCTCGGTAAGCTGCGACGAAGTTGGTACCGGCACCAAACCGACAGCGATTGCGCCCAGATATGCAACGGGGAAGTCTACTGTGTTTCCAAGGCGCATCAGGACGGTATCACCGGGGCTAAGCCCCATTTGCAAAAGACCTGTGCCGGTGCCAAGAACTGCCGCCTTGAGGCGGGCGTATTGCCATCGTTCGGCACCTGAAAGATTCAGCACGGCAAGCGCAACCTTGTCAGCCATCGCGTCGGCCTGCGACAGCACATGAGCCGCCAAGTTGAACGGCGTCGGACACGGCGCGAAGGTGGCAGAGGTGCTGGTCGACAACATCCCCAACGCTTAGGCGGGGTTCGGTGCAGTTGCAAGGCGTCGGCGGGCTGCGTATAGCTTGGAGACATGGAAGATCGATCCCCTGTCAGCCTGATCCGTCTGGCCCGCGAAAACGGTGTGGAAGACGCCGCGCAACCTTTGAATCTGGGCGAACGGGTGCGTGACTTGCGCAAGTCGCGCGGCTGGACACTGGAACAGGCAGCGCAGCAGGCCGGGTTGGCCAGATCCACGCTCAGCAAAATAGAAAACGGGCAGATGTCGCCAACCTATGAGGCGCTGAAAAAGCTGGCGGTGGGGTTGAAAATCTCTGTGCCGCAGCTGTTCACGCCGCCGCAACGCAACCAGATCAGCGGCCGAATGTCCGTCACGAAGATGGGGCAGGGCACAGGGCATGCCACAACCACGTACGAGCATGAATTGCTGGGCGACGCACTTTCCAAAAAGCAGATGCTGCCATATCGCGCGCGGATCAGGGCAAGGTCGGTCGAAGAATTCGACGGCTGGGTTCGTCATGACGGCGAGGAATTTCTGTATGTGCTGACTGGGGTGATCCAGCTTTATACTGAATTTTACGAGCCCATCGAGATGCGCCGTGGGGACAGCGCCTATTACGACGCGACCATGGGACATAACGTGGTTTCGATCAGTGACGAGGATGCGACGATCCTTTGGGTGACGTCGCTGAACTAAGTCATTCGAACGGTGTGACGATGCTGTCGTCGCGCAGGGCAAAGCCGGCATTGTGATGGTCGCGGACCCAACACGTCGGTTCCAAGTGCTGGCCAAACAAGGCGAGACGCATCACCGGTTTCTTGCCTCAAGCGCATGGAAGATATGGGTGAACGTGGCCGCACCCAGAATTGGGATCACAAGATTTAGCAGCGGCACGGTCAGCGGCATCGCCATAAACACGCCCGCGGTCCAAATGGTCAGGCGGTGCTTCTTGCGCATCTCCCGCGCCTTTTGCCGTCCCAAGCGGCGCATCGCCGCCAGCTGAAAATACTCCATACCCAGCAGATAGCCGTTGAGCGCCCAGAAAATGAACAACGCAGCGGGCGCCAGGAAAACATAGAATAAAATTGCCACGACATTCGCCGCGACAATGATCCCAAGAAAATTGACGCTATCCTTTACGGCCTCGCCCAAAGGCACAGGTGCAACAGCAGGCAGTGTGGGATAATGCACATCCTCGACCGCCTGCGCCACGGTATCTAGAAACATCGATGTGATCGCAGACGCCACGGGAACCATGAGAAACGTGGACAGGATGATCATCAGACCAAGCGCACTCCATCCAAGCAAATCATCAAGCCAGCGCACCTCGCCGATAAGCCAGATGGTTGTCGTGTCACCGGTGATCCATTGAATGAAAATCAAGAAGGCCGTGGTGATCGCCACGAGCAACACAAATGTCAGCCCAACTCCGAAGAAGAGAACCCGACGAAAGCGCGGATCGCCTGTCTGCCTCAACGCTTTGAGGAAGGCCGCGAAAATCATTCCGTGACCCAGCTTGTCATCGCCTGCAGGTCTGGGCGAGGGCGTTCCGGTGGTACACTGCGTTCGGTGCCAAGAAAGATCATCCCGGCGACCCGCTCGTTTTGCTCCAATCCCAAACCTTGTTCCACAAAAGCCCGGTCATGGCTGGGCCAGCCTGAAAGCCAATTCGCTCCCCACCCCGAGGCAAGGGCCGCGTTGAGCAGTGCAAGGCAAACAGCCCCGGCTGAATAGGTTTGCTCAATCGCGGGGATCTTCTGAGATGGCTTTTGCACCTCGACCACCACGACTGCCAATTGCCCATCTTCATACTGTTTGCGCGCCTTGGCGATGTCCTCCGGCGCGCAGCCCAATTCAGCGCCGCGGGTGCCCACAAGTTCGGCCAGCCGGGGCATTGCTCCGCGTTCCAGCACGAGAAAACGCCAAGGTTCCAATTTGCCATGATCAGGACTGCGCGCGGCGGCGGTCAGGATCGGGGTCAGTTGCTCGCACGATGGTGCGGGCGCAACCAGCGTCTTGGCCGGGCGTGATCGGCGGGTCAGAAGAAACTCTAGGGCAGCAGGGTTGGGCTCAGGCATCAACGGGTCTCCGGGACATTGCCCTACATGTCGGCGCAGCAACCAAAAGCGTCAAGCCCTTGACTGTCAGCCGCTTTTTGCCGGGTTCAGGCTGTAGACACCCTCGGGCAAGTCCAAGGCTGCACCCAGATCGCGCAACTGCGCCATCGACAATGTGACTTTCTGAACTCTGTCTGTACGGGGATCCAGTTGCTCGATTGTCACGCATTCCTCGAACGCATTGATCACGACATCCTCTTGCAGAGGCGCCTTGTCTTCGTCGACCAGCGTCACAACTGTTGAATCGAATTCGTGCTCAATCGAAAACATGTCATCACCCTAACGGGCCTGCGCCTAAGTGCAATCGGCTTTCGGGGTTGTCAGATCGGAACAGGGCTGGCCCTCGTCTCAAACCCTGCTAAAATTAAACGAACGTGTTCAATTGCAGGGAATTGCGATGCGCTGGAGTGTTCTGATCTGTCTTGCTTTTCTGGCCGGGTGCGTCAGCACAACTGAAAGCACCAGCCCGTCCGACCCACAGCCCACACGCGCCGCGCCCAAAGCGCCGGGCAAACCCAGTAGCGCGCAGGTCACCCGGTTCCGGCAAGTTGTTGCCCGGGTCGAGCCTGTCGCCGAACGGTATTGCCGCAGCAACTCCGGCGGTTTGAATTGTGACTTCAACATCGTGATTGATGATCGCCCTAACCAGCCTGCAAACGCGTTTCAGACACTTGACCGCAACGGGCGTCCGATTATCGCCTTTACCCTCGCGCTCATTGCCGATGCGAATAACACCGACGAGTTGGCCTTTATCCTTAGCCACGAAGCCGCACATCACATCCGCAATCACATCCCTCGCCAGCGCGAAAACGCCAACGCCGGTGCTATTCTTCTGGGCGGTCTGGCCACGCTTGCCGGCGCGGGGTCCAGCACGGTGGAAAGTGCTGCACGGGTCGGGGCCACCGTGGGCGCGCGCAGCTACTCAAAGAACTTCGAACTTGAGGCCGATTCGACTGGCACGGTGATTGCAAAACGTGCCGGCTATGACCCGGTAAGAGGTGCACAGTACTTTAACCGGATCGCGGATCCCGGCGACCAGTTCCTTGGTACCCATCCGCCCAATGCGCAGCGCATCGAGATCGTCAAGAAAACCGCTGCGCAGCTTTGATGCTACAATTGACAGGCGTCATCAGTGACCGGGGTTCTAAATATGCCGTGTCCGGTGGACCAGCGCACGACCGGCGCGATGTCGATGCCTTTCTCAAGGCGCTGAAAAAAGATAAGAAATTTGCCAAGGCCACACATAATACCTGGGCAGTGCTACCCTCCGGTGATGCGCCGCTGAAATCTGATGACGGCGAGGCTGGTGCGGGTATGGTTATTCTTCGAATGCTCGAACGTGAACACTTGCAGGATCACGTCATCGTGGTCACGCGTTGGTATGGTGGCAAGCATCTGGGCGGTGACCGATTTCGACATGTTCAGGATTGTGTGTCGGCCTATGTGGCCGCGTTGCGAGGTTGATGCAGATCAAGGTTTGTTTTTGGTGTTTCTGAGACCCTTGCCCTGTTCAATACGGCAGCGGAGATAGAAGATGACCCAGAATCTGACCATCAAACGCCATACCGAGCTTGTCGACCGCATGGCGGACACGCTTGGCATCGATCTCGAAGAAGCTGTCTTTGCCGGGAAACTCGACCCCAACACGCTATGCGACGCCGTGTTGCGCTGCACAGGCTGCACTGATCCCGAAGGATGCACAAAGTGGCTGGATGCCTGCCAAAACGGGACGAAACACCCGCCTGTCATGTGTCGCAATTCGGATATGTTTCATAGCCTGCAAGACGGAAGACGTTTTGAGCGATGAAAGCTTTGCGCTAAGCGTGGCGAAGTTGCCGGTGCTTGCGCCCGTTGACGACTGGCAAAGGCGTCGAACTTCTTGTGTGTTGCTAACCGCGCCCTGATTGCAGGTTGCGCAACAATTGGTGTCATGCGCGCGGTTTGGATGGCACGGATCGACGGCAAGCCTTGCGGCCCGATGTTTGCAAGGCATGGCCTTAACCGACGGCCGGTCCTGCCAATGCACCCGATATTCCCAAAAAACAACACGCCGTCGCAGCCAGAACACACGCGTGCCAGATCGCATTGCAATACTTCAGGTTTTCCCAGCAATAAAACACCACCGCGCCGGTATAGATCACCCCGCCGGCAAGGATCAGGTTCAGGCTTTCAGGTGGCAAGTTGGGCCAAAGGGGAATAATCAAGCCAAGGCCCAGCCAGCCCAGTGCTACCTGCGGAAGCCAGCCGGTACTCATCTTGCCGCGTGCGGCGCGAAGCTTGCTGCGCGCGCCAAGCAAGGCAAAAAGCCAGATGACCGCCAGAACAACGTATCCTGTGATGGTTCCCAACAGTACACCCAGCGGCGTCAGCGTACCTGCGATCTTCACATAAATTGCGGCGTGGTCGATGCGTCGCAGCAGGGGACGGGCACTTGTGTGGGCGGCCATATGATAGGCCGCAGAAGCGCCAAGCATCAGGATCATGGCTATGGCGTAAACGATGCTGGCGGTGAACGTGCCCGCGTTCATGCGCCCGGACCCGTACGCAAAGAGAACTACAATGCCTGCCAACGCGGCGCCGACCCCCAGAATATGCACAACGCCATCGGCAACCCGCTCGGCCCGTGTATAATTTGGATAGGACATGTCGCATGCCTCCTGAAAGGAACTGAAGCACAAATTCCTGGCCGCAGCTTGACCAGCAAGTGTCACTAATGTGTTTCACTGCAAGCGTTTCTCGTTCAATTTTTGTTAAACAATCGTACTTTTCGTGAAAAACGCGGGCCGATGCGACTCGCGTTCCAAATATTGATCGAAATATGTCTAATTGGCTTGCAGCCGTTCCAGATACGTCACGGTTCCGGCCGCGACCATGCCGTAGATCACGTGCCCCACAAGGGCGACCCAAGTAATGCCCGTGAAATTCAGGAAGGGTAGATTCCCGGCGATGGTGGCAATGCCGCCAATGGCGAAGACCCAAAGACCAACACCGTAGATCGCTGACGCAACGACCCAGTGCAGGTTCGGCAGAATGCGGGCAATCGAGGGGCGTGCGATGAAAAGCCACCCGATCGGGTAGGCAAGCGCTCCGACAAGCAACAGGTGCATGAGGTGGCCATAAGGTGCCGCATTGGGCAGGCCAATAGTACCGAGAAAGCCGCGGGCGAGGCCGACGGGGGCGAGCGAGGCAAAGCCAAGGAGCGGCGAGAGCGCCCGCCCGAAGATGTCAAAGGCCAACGTGCCAGCGGCACCTGCCAAAAGGATCAAAACGGCGGTGTCCAAAGAAATCTTTGGGAACACGCTGTTGTGGACGGAGTTTGTAGAAATTGCGGTCATGGATCAGGTCCTTTGTGCGGTGTGCAATAGTATGCGGTGTTGTTTGATGAGGCACATATCGGACTGATCCGCGCGCAATCAACAACTACGACAAAAACGCACGCAGGGGTGTAAAGTATTACAATTATTGAGATATTTCAGAAACTCACAGGCGCGTCAGAAATTGCAGCAATTCTGTAACTAAACAAGCTGCCCCCAGAGGTCGTATTCATTCGCCTCGTCCACCTCGACCGTCACGATATCGCCGACACTCAGATCCTCAGTGCCCTCGTCAACAAAGAGGCACCCGTCGATTTCCGGTGCATCGGCTTTGGTCCGGCAGGTTGCAATGCCGTCTTCGTCAATGTCGTCCACAATCACTGATTGCGTGGAGCCGACTTTGGCGGCCAACTTGTCCACAGAAATGGCCTGCGCTTTTTCCATGAAGCGATCCCATCGGTTTTGCTTGACCTCTTCGGGCACATGGCTCGGAAGATCGTTCGATCGTGCACCGTCGACATTTTCGTATTTGAAGCATCCCACACGATCCAGCCTCGCTTCATCCATCCAGTCCAGCAGGCACTGGAATTCGGCCTCGGTCTCGCCCGGGTAGCCAACGATGAAGGTTGACCGGAGCGTGATATCCGGACAATCGCGCCGCCACGCGGTGATTTCATCCAGTGTTTTTGCCGCCGCGGCGGGGCGAGCCATACGTTTCAGGACATCGGGATGCGCGTGTTGAAACGGGATGTCGAGATAGGGCAGCAACCCGTTGCGTTCGTCCGCCATGATGGGAATGAGGTCACGCACGTGTGGGTAGGGGTAAACGTAGTGCAGCCGCACCCATGCCCCCAAATCGCCAAGCGCTCGGGACAGATCGACGATGTGGCTACGCAAATCGACGCCTCTCCATGGGTTCACGTCATACTTGCGGTCAACCCCGTAAGCACTTGTATCTTGAGAGATCACCAGCAGTTCGCGCACGCCGCTTTCGACGAGTTTCTCAGCCTCACGCAGGATGGCGTGGCCGGGGCGCGAGGCAAGGCGACCGCGCATGTGCGGGATGATGCAGAACTTGCACTTGTGGTTACAGCCCTCGGAAATCTTGAGGTAACTGTAGTGACGTGGTGTCAGTTTGACGCCCGTCTTGGGCAGCAGGTCCACAAAAGGGTCTGGGCTGGGCGGGACCGCGACGTGGACCGCATCCAGAACCTGTTCGTATTGATGAGGGCCAGTGACGGCCAATACTTTCGGGTGCGCGCCGGTGATGTACTCTGGCTCGGCCCCAAGACAGCCTGTCACGATCACACGGCCGTTTTCCCGCAGCGCTTCACCGATCGCTTCAAGGCTTTCGGCCTTGGCGCTGTCCAGAAAACCGCATGTGTTCACGATGACCGCATCGGCGCCAGTGTAGTCTGGCGAAATCCCGTATCCTTCGGCGCGCAGCCGCGTCAGAATACGTTCGCTATCCACCAAGGCCTTGGGGCATCCCAAGGACACCATCCCGATTACCGGTTGACCGGCTCGGGTGTGTCCCGACACCTGGGCGTTGGCCAAGTCGGGGCGCAGATCCGGAGGGTTTGTGCTCATGCGCCGCGATATAGCGACCGGACCCTTGCAGCGAAAGCGAAAAGCGGTTGTTGGGTGTCTGTCACATCCCTAACTTATACCAAAACAAGGAGAGCAGCATGCGTTGGATTATTCGTCTGATCGGTATCTTGGTGGTGACGGCGCTTTTGCTGGTCGGCGCGGTTTTCTTCCTTCCGGGCGACCGGATTGCACGCATTGCAGCGGATCAGATCAGCAAAACCACCGGGCGTCAGGTTACCATGGACGGTGATACGACGATAAGTTTTTATCCCGTTCTGGGTATCAGCACGGGCGCGGTGACCGTTGCCAACGCCGACTGGGCCGGGGACGCACCGATGTTCAAGGCCGACAGCCTTAAGGTCGGGGTCGAACCTCAGGCGCTCTTTGGGGGGGATATCCGCATCACCGGACTAGAGGCGATCGGGCCGCAGATCATCTTGCACAGGGCCAAGGATGGTCGGGTCAACTGGGAGTTGGGGGTCGAAGGCGTGGCACCGTCTGGTCAATCCTCTGGCGAGGGTGCGGCCCCGGGGCAATCGACGCGCCTGGCGCTGACACTTGACCGCGCTCTGATCAAGAATGCGGCCTTCACGTTTATCGATGACCAAAAGGGCACAACGACCACACAATCGGGCGTGGATTTCGACCTGCGTTGGCCTGACTATGACGGGGCCGCAGATTTTGACGTGGTGTTGCGTCCGGCCGGCGAAGCAGTGTCAGTCTCGGGTCAACTTGGCCAAGTAGGACAGTTCATTGAAGGTGCCGTGACCGATGTGTCTGCGACGATAAAGACCGATGCCGGAACGGTCCGGTTCGCCGGACGCGCCGGGTCGTCGCCCGAAGCGACCGGTCAGTTGACTGCCGATCTCAGCAGTACATCGAAATTCCTGACGATCCTGGGCCTGGGCGGGATGGACATTCCTCAGGGTTTGGGGCGTTCTGCAACGCTGAGCACCGAATTGACTTTCACGGATATGCGACTGTCGCTTCGCAACACGTCGCTGGGTTTGGATGAAAATCGCTTCACCGGTGCAGCTGATGTCGATGTGTCAGGCACCAAACCACGTCTGAACGTGCAGTTGAATGCCGGCGCGTTGGACCTGCGCGGTCTAAGCAGCGAACAGGCGGCGCAGTCTTCTGGCGGTGGGGATGCCACGACCGCCCCGACCTCGGACGGGTGGTCCAAGTCGCCGATCAATGCTGATGGGCTGGCGGCCGTGGACGGTGAATTTGCACTTGTCGCGGACAGCATTGACTTGGGTGACTTCAAACTTGGCAAGACGCGCACCCTGGCGACACTGGACCGGTCACGGCTGGTCTTTTCCCTGCGCGAGGTGCGCGCCTATGACGGTTTGATCACCGGGCAGTTTGTCATGAATAACCGGTCAGGCCTTTCCGTGGGCGGCCAGATTGCGGCGGGCGGTATCAACCTGAAGTCGTTTCTGACCGACGCGATGGATGTTTCCCGGTTTGAGGCCTCCGCCGATGGCGAAGTGCAGTTTCTGGGCGTCGGGCAAAGCATGCACGCGATCATGAACTCTCTTAGTGGAAACGGTGCGTTTAAAACCGGGCGCGGCGTGATTTCCGGCTTTGACCTGGACAAGCTCATGCGCGGTGGGCAGGGCACTGGCGGCACGACCGTGTTCGACACGCTGCAAGCCACGTTCACCATGGATAAGGGCAATCTTTTTAACAACGACCTTAGCCTGAAACTGCCCCAGGCCAGTGCCGTGGGCGAAGGCCGTGTGGGTCTTGGCGCGCGTGACATCGATTATCTGTTTACACCACGTCTTTTGGACGGCGGAAGCCGTGATGGGCTGGCCATTCCGGTCAAAATTCGCGGGCCATGGGCCAATCCGAAAATCACGCCGGATCTGGAAGCCGCGATTGACTTGAATTTCAAGGAAGAGAAGAAAGAGCTTGAACGCAAGGCGCGCGAAGAGGTCGAGCGCGAAGTTGAAAAGCAGTTGGGTATTGACCGCGAAGAGGGTCAATCGCTGGAAGATGCGGCCAGAGATACACTGGAAAAGGAACTTGAGAGGGGCATTCTGAAGCTGTTTGATTGACGGAACGCTGGGCGCAGCTAAGGTCCCGGGCATGACCCTCAACCCCGTTACCCCCGACATCATTGCGAAATTGCGCGATGGGCTGACAAACACAGCGTTTCCCGAGGCCGGCCCTGCCTATCTGCAAGAACCGCGTGGACGGTGGCAAGGACAGGCAGGCGTTTTAGTTGCGCCGGGCGATACCCAAGCGGTGGCACGCGTTGTCCGGATTGCGAACGAGGCGCGTATTCCCGTTTTGCCGTACGGTGGCGGTACCGGCCTCGTTGGTGGTCAGTTGATGGCACATGGTCCCGCACCGATCATTCTGAGCCTCGAGCGCATGCGTGCAGTGCGTGGAATATGGCCGGACGAAAACGCGATGGTGGTCGAGGCAGGCGCAATCCTGTCGGATATCCATGACGCCGCGACCGAGGTTAACCGGATATTTCCGCTAACGATCGCCGCCAAGGGCAGTGCGCGGATCGGTGGCAACCTTGCCACCAATGCGGGCGGTGTGAACGTGCTTCGGTATGGCAACGCGCGCGATCTTTGTCTGGGTCTTGAAGCTGTTTTGCCAGACGGACGGATATGGCATGGACTAAAACGGCTGCGTAAAGACAACACCGGGTATGATCTGCGGAACCTTTTAATTGGTTCGGAAGGGACGCTTGGGGTGATCACCGCCGCCTCGCTGAAGCTCTTTGCAAAACCTGCGGGCGAGGGGACCGCGCTGATGGTGGTTGATGGCCCCTCTGCCGCCCTGAAATTGCTTGCCTTGGCCAGAGATCATGTGGGTGAGGGAATATCGGCCTTTGAGTTGATGCACCGCGCGGGTTTGGAGTTTCTGGCAGAGACGGTGCCCGACCTGCGTTTGCCGTTTGACGCGATACCCGAATGGTTTGTCCTCATCGACATCGGATTGGCCCGAGGATTGGATCCTGCACACGTTTTGGAAACTCTCTTTGAAGAAGCGGCCAAAACAGAATTGGTCACTGACGGTCTGATTGCCCAATCCGAAGCTCAACGCCTTGCGTTTTGGAACGTGCGCGAGACCATACCAGAGGCAAACAGGCGCATCGGTTCGGTCAGTTCACACGACATTTCCGTGCCGCTTGGCGCTGTGCCTGACTTCATTAAGGCAGGCAACGCTGCATTGGCCGGGCTAGGGCCGTTTCGGATCAATTGCTTTGGGCATCTGGGGGATGGCAATCTGCACTACAATGTCTTCCCGCCCATAGGAAAGACGCGTGACGCGTTTACCGATCAACGAGACGAAATCAAGCGCACGGTACACGACCTGGTGCACCGCATGGGTGGCTCGGTCTCGGCCGAGCATGGCGTTGGTCGGTTGAAAGTCGAGGATTTGGAACGGTACGCTGACCCGGTGAAACTTGCAGCGATGCGAGCCATCAAGTCGGCCTTGGACCCTCATGGCATAATGAACCCAGGCGCTGTGCTGCGGGATCGCTGTGTGTAGTCCGACCTGAGCCAAACCAGATCAGAGCACCCGAAACCGGATGTCATTCATCAAGCGAACCGTGGATCGCGAACTGCTCAAGACCGGCTTCCTGTGCTTCGATCACGCGGTAGGTCTCGCGAACGCCCGCCTCGGTTAACTCACGTGCAACCGTCAAAAGCGCATTGGCGTCGTGATCCTCGCACAACTCTATCATCTGGCTGACTTCATCCTCAGCCACCGGGCGGGCAGCATCCAGATCCGGGGCGCCGTAAACGTTGACGAAATGCTTCGCCAATGCCTCTACCAGCGCCTGTCGCTCGGTGTCTTCCACTTGTGTTACGGCGACAAACGTCACCCGGCCAAAGGTCTCAAGCCCCAACCAGCCATTGGAAAACGCCTGACGTTGCTTGCCGGACAGGTCGGCCTCGGACCAGTTGGAAAACTCGAACCCGCCGGACACACACCATTCGCCCGTACGGGCGGGCGAATGGTAGACCCGCGTGTCGCTTTCATCAAAATGGATTGCCCGCGCCAGTTTCATGTCTCTGTCTCCAAAACTTTACTGAGAGGAATGAGGTGCGTCTGATCACCTGCGCGCAGAAGCATTCCGAAATTCTCGTCCACACCAAGGAATGTACCGGTCAAACCATTCTGTGTTGTCTCTTCGCCCATGCCATGCGCCAGCCCGCGCCATTCGGCATGCAGCGCCCGAGAGCCGTCATCTTCCCAGCGGTTGATCCAGACCAGCGTGTGCCGCGCCCAACTTTCCAACAGGCTGATCGGGTCAACTTCGGCGCAACCTTCCTCAAAAAGCGCTGTTTGGTCCGGCTGGTCACCCGGCGCGCCTGCGGTCAGCATGAGAGGCAATTCAAATCCGACCACAAGCCAGCCAGGAATAGCCGTCGGATCATCGGTGCCTGCCATGGCGCGCATTCGACCGCAGGACGCCCCATTGACGCGCAGACCGCCGGCCCATTCCAGATGCACCGCCACTTCGGGTGGGGCCAGCGCGCCAAGCGCGTTCTGGAACCCCACGCCGCATGTGGGCAACATGGCCATTGCCTGTTCCAGCGGCACCTCCGGCGCCATCACCAAAGCCGCGGCCAGCCGGTTGACACCGACGGCATGCACGATTGTGCCAGCATCGCATCCCAAGGCCGCCATGGCGCAGGCCTTTTCGAACGGATCAATACCGGCATCAACACTGTGCCCTTGCATTAAGGGCGGGAAGGTTGGCTCAGTGCTCATGCCACGCCGTGGGTGATCAGATGTCGGGCAATGTCCCGGAAAGCTTGGGATTGTGCCGCGTCAGGTTTGGATACGACGATCGGCGCGCCACTGTCCGCCGCAAGGCGAATGTCGATATGCAACGGCACCTCGGCCAGCAACGGCACGCCCATTTTCTCGGCTTCGGCCTTTACGCCGCCATGACCAAAAACATGCTCTTCGTGACCGCAGTTTGAGCAGATATGCGTTGACATGTTCTCGATCATGCCAAGCACAGGCACGTTGAGCTGGTTGAACATGTCGATCCCCTTGCGCGCATCCAGAAGTGCCACGTCCTGTGGGGTAGAGACCACAATCGCACCATCCACCGTCGCCTTTTGCGCCAAGGTCATCTGCACGTCACCTGTACCCGGTGGCAGGTCCACAAGAAGACAGTCCAACGCCCCCCACTGCACTTGCATCAGCATCTGTTGCAACGCACCCATTAACATCGGCCCGCGCCAGACCACCGCCTGATCCTCGTTTGTCATGAGGCCAAGCGACATCATCGTGACGCCGTGGTTCCGCATGGGAAGAATGGTCTTGCCGTCTGGGCTGGCCGGTCGGCCAGAAACGCCCAGCATTCTAGGCTGGCTTGGGCCGTAGACATCGGCATCCAGCAATCCGACGCGACGGCCTTCGGCGGCCAGCGCACAAGCAAGATTGGCCGACACGGTGGATTTTCCAACGCCGCCCTTCCCGCTTGCAATCGCGATGATGTGATCCACCCCGGGCACGCTTTGAGGGCCCGTTGGCTCGGCTTTGCGTTGCGGCTTGAGATCAGGCGGCGGGGCCTTGGTGGAATGCGCCGTCAACACGGCAGACACCTCTGCGACCCCATCCAAACCTTGAACCGCAACCTCGCATGCGGCGCGCGCCGATTCATAAATCTCGGCTTTGGCCGGGTCAATTTCTAGTACGAAGCGCACCGTGCCGCCTTCGACGTTCAAACCGCGCGTGACACCCGCCGAAACGATGTCGTCCCCCGAAACCGGGTCGTTTACTGTTTTGAGCGCGGCGAGCACGCTCTCTCTTGTCACCGACACTTATTCGCCACCCTTGATGGTTCCGGTTACGACATGCTCTACATTCAGGCCGTCCACGGTCAACACCACTTTGGCGGTGAATTCGCGACCTGCCGTATCTCCGGCATCGCGCAATCCGTCTTCGATGGCTTGTTGCGAGGTGACGCCCACCTGCTTGAGAAACTTACGCATCGACATGTTGAAATCTTCGCTCATTGGTCACTCCCATTCCCAAGAATGTTGACGCACGCCCCTTTGCTTTTCTACCGTGGGGGTCATGCGCGGGTTGTTGTTATCCCTGTTTGCGGGCCTTTTGGCCCTTTCTTTGGCTTGTGTTGCCGGACCCGGCGTCGCGGCAGAGGGGTTTCGCCTCAGTGCGCCTGCCCCTTTGGTCGAAACTGGTCTGCTGAAATATGTGCTGCCTCGTTTTTCGCTTAAAACAGGGATCCGTGTCGAGGTTGTACCGGGCGACGGCAGTGCCGAAATCACCCTTGCGCCCGACGCTGATGGACCTCGCGTCTTTACCGGACCCAATGCCACATGGCGTGTCCAGATCAACAATACTGGGCACGAAGGGGCCGCGCGCTTTGCCGACTGGCTGACGTCTGACATTGGTCAGCGTACCGTCACCGACTACAAAGTTGACGGTGTGGCGTTGTTCACCCTGCCCGCTGACGAGAAGGCGACTGTGGTCGAGGTGTCCTTTGACGGCGACCCGGTGCAGGGCAAAGACCTTTCGGTGACTCACTGTGCGCGTTGCCACGCGGTCAGTGAAGAGACCCGGATGAACGCCATGGCGTCGACGCCGAGTTTTTTCGTGCTGCGGTCCTTGGCTGACTGGGACATTCGATTCCAATCGTTTTACGCGCTGAACCCGCACCCCGCGTTTACCCAAGTGAAAGAGGTTACGCCGCCATTTCCCGTTGATCGCCCATCGCCCATCGTGCCCGTCGAAATCACCCTCGACGACCTCGAGGCGATCTTGGCCTATGTGTCGGTGATGCCGCCGGCCAATCTTGGGGCCCCCATCAAACATCAGTGATCCCGGCGTTTGCTGAAGTAATCGTCGGTGGTGCGCACGCGAGGGCGCTCGCCAGCCTCGAACGGATTGTCTTTGGCGTGGAATTGCGCCTTCACTCGGCAATCGTCGCACATCTGGATTAGCCTGGCGGCGGAATCTGACCCGAACATTGAGTGTTTGCCCGCCAGCTTCTCGGTAATCCTTTCAATTGTGGATTTCACGCCAAAAGCCGCGCCACATTCGATACATTCCGCAGGATCTTCCTCGTTCAGGACGACTTGCGTCAGTGCTTCGTCACGCAAGTTCAGGCGGGGCTCGTAGGTAATCGCGGTTTCAGGGCAGATATTGGCGCACAAACCGCACTGCAGACAGGCATCCTCTTGGAACCGCAGCTCGGGTCGGTCCGGATTTTCCACGAGGGCGCCCGAGGGGCAAAGCGACACACATGAAAGGCACAGCGTGCAGGCATCGGTATCGACCATTACGGCGCCGTAAGGTGCATTTTCAGGCAAGGGTAGAACAGCGTCATCCTCAACAAGCGCCTTGGCGGCCAGACGCGCAACTTGACGGCGATTGCCCATTGGCAGGATGGGTTCGGGCACCGGTGCGTGTTTGGCAGGAAAGTCAAACAAAAGCGCACACAGTTGGTCAGGATCGGTCACGTCAAACACGTTGATCCTGTCGTCCCCGGCAATTGCGCGGGCCAGTGGTACCTCACGATCCAGCGCATCACGCTCGGTCTTAGGTGACAGAAGAATCGATACCTCGGCAAAGCCTGAGGCAAGACCGGCCAGCATCTCGGCATGACCAAAACCCGATAACGCGGGTATCTCCAGCGGGATCACATCGGCAGGAAGGCCTTTGGAATAGCGCGCTGCCATTGAAACCATCTGCTGTCCATGAGTGTTGTCACAAACCAGCAGGCGCGGCGCTTCGCCACCAGCCTTGCGATATGTGCTGGCCAAAACCTGCATCCGGCGGAAAACCGTGCTCGGGTTTGGCGCATCGTAGGTTATGGCGCCCGAGGGGCACAAAGCCGAACATGCACCGCAGCCAGCGCAAATCATCGGGTCCACGCTGACATGGTCACCGTCAGGTGAAATCGCACCTGTCGGGCAGACGTCCAGACAGTTGCTGCATCCAATCTTCTCGGCACGCGAATGGGCGCAAAGCAGCGGTTCGAGCGCGACATACAAGGGTTTCTCGAATGTCCCAACCATCTGACTGGCTTGCAGGATAGCGTCGGACACGGCGGGTAGGCTGCCGGGGTCTGCGCGTAGATATCCCTCCCGCTTTTCCGGGGCAGGGAAAAGCGGGGTACCGCCGCTCAGGTCGAGGATTAGATCACATTGGGTCATTGCCCCGTCGCGTGGCGGTGTCCAGGTCAGCGCACCACGGCCTGACGGATCGGCCTGTTGCAAGGCGTCGATCTGCACGTCGAACCCGCCAAGCGCGCCGTGCGCTCGCTTCAAAGTGCCTTTGATCACGTCGAAACCACGATCGTCAGGAGGGGCATCCGCGTCCGACAGCAGCACCGTGACGCTCAACACCTCTTTCAGCTTTGACGCCGCTTCAAGCGCCAAATCCTCGGCCCCGAGGATCAGACACAGCCCTTCGGACACAACGTCGAGGCTTTTCTCTCGCGGTATTTCGAGAGCTGCCTCGGCCAGCAGAGCGGCCATTTTGGGCAATTTGGGACGAGGGTCATCTGACCACCCGGCGCGGTCACGCAGGTCGGTCAGGGCGGGGTCAGGGGCATTAGCATCGGCCGCCACCTCCTGAAAAAGGCGCTGTTCCTGACGACAGCACAGGATCGCCTCGCCCGAGGCAATGGCCTGTGCGGCGTCGCCGGTCTGGGTAGTGCACAAGCCTGAGTATACCGGGCTGCACTCCAACCCGGTGGCTGCTTCCAATCCGTCCCTGTCAATCTCCTGACTAGAGGAACAATTACATAAAATCAGCCGTTTAGACATTTTATCGTCCTTGCTCCCCTTCGTGTGCGCTTGGACATCAGCGCACCAACCCCCGCGCGACCGGATAAAGATGTCGCGCCCCGCTTAAAACATCATCAATTCGCCGGCAAACCGATCAGGAATGCAGCACCACCGCCCGTGATTCTTTGTCCCATCCGCTTCCGCTTGCAAGCTACAAACCCGGGCAGACCAGCGATTCGGACATTATGTCCAAGAATAGAGGGGGCACCTTGTCTGGCTACCCAAATTGTCCGATCTGGTTCTTTGTGGACAATGGCGTGCAATTTTTCCTTTGTGCCACGCGTTTTTTCTCTCAAGCTGAACCGCAACGGGAGGACATAGCTGCACATGATCCACAATCCGGACATGTACGCCACAATACCACTTGGCATTGTCATGCGCCGTACGCCTGGAGTGACACGCTGGGCGGCGTGGGCTTGGAAGGCGGTCGCTGTGCTGCCCGGTGCAGAGAACGCCGACTGGCGGATTTTGCGCAGTGAAGGCGATGCAATCGAATACCACGCAGCGACATTGACACTGGAATTGCACGGCGCCGAGACCGAAGCCTACTTGCACGGGCTTTCATCACGTGTGCCTTCTGTCTACGTCATCTTTCGCAACAGCGCTGCCAAGGACTGTCCGCTTGAGGCTGTTCTGGTCACCGCGTCGCCGTACGAGGCGCAAGATTATGCTGACAATGGTGAGGACATCGTCGAGAAGATACCAATGCCAGAAGGCTTGGTGGCCTGGGTGCGTGACTTTGCGACGACCTACCACAAAGAAGAGGAATTCAAGAAACGCCGCCGTGACAGACTGAAGGTCGATCTCGAGCAAGACGGCATTGGCGATCCCCGGATTCAACAGGCCAGCGATATCTACCGCTCGCCGACACTGGTGCGTAAGGGGCGGATGCAATGAGCGCGCGATCCGATTTCTGGTCGCGCCGCAAGGCGCAAGTGGCCGCAGAGCAAGAGGCCGAAGCCGAGGCCGTTGAGGCCGCCCAGTTGGCCGAAGAACACGCAGTTCTTGAGAACAAGAGCGACGAGGAAATCTTGGACGAGTTGGGGTTGCCCGACCCCGAGACGCTGGTGGCAGGCGATGATTTCCAGGCCTTTATGGCCAAGGCCGTGCCTGATCGCATACGCCGCCGCGCTTTGCGTAAACTTTGGGTCAGCAACCCTGCATTGGCAAATCTGGACGGGCTGTTGGATTACGGCGAAGATTTCACAGACAGCAGCAAGGTGATCGAAAACCTGCAAACCGCTTACCAGGTGGGCAAAGGTATGATGGCGCATGTCGAGGAATTGGCCCGCCAGGCCGAGATGCAAGAAGAAGTCGCCGAAGAATACGCTGAAGAGGACGGGATCGAACCAGATAAGGACGCGCCGAACGTCGAACCGTTGCTCGACGTTGAGCCCGAACCCGCCCTGGCTTCCGTGCCCGAACCGCAGAACGAAGACGACAATCCCGAAGTGGCGGAGGCGGCGATCTTTCCGACCGCTCGCCGCCGGATGCACTTTGCCTTCAACGAAGAAACAGGAGGCGCCACATGAGCAGTGAAGAGGCTGTGATGACCCCAACCCAGGCCCAGGCCGAGATTGCAGACGAAGATCGGCTTCGGGCTGATCTTTATGATTTCCTGGGTGTGCTGTTGGCTGCGCCGCCCTCTGAACAGCTTTTGTTGCAGACCGCCGGGTTGAATGGTGACGACGAGACCGATTTGGGCACGGCGGTGGCCGCCTTGTCGCGGATTGCCAAACACACCAAGCCACAAGCGGTAGAGCGGGAGTTCAATGCGCTGTTCATCGGGTTAGGCCGCGGCGAATTGTTACCCTATGCCAGTTACTATCTCACCGGCTTTTTGCATGAAAAGCCGTTGGCGGCATTGCGCCGTGACATGGCGGCGCGCGGCATGACGCGGGCGCAGAACGTGTATGAGCCAGAAGACAACATCGCATCTTTGATGGAAATGATGGCAAGCCTGATCACCGGCCGGTTTGGCAAACCTGCGACCCTGGCGGATCAGAAGACTTTCTTCAACAAGCATATCGGCCCGTGGGCCGGACACTTTTACACAGATTTGGAAGCTGCGAAGAACTCGGTTCTTTATGCTTCGGTCGGCGCTGTCGGCCGGGTGTTCATGGGGATCGAAGCCGAAGGTTTCCGGATGAGCGCGGAGTGATCCGCATTAACCGGCGGGGAAACCTGCCACTAACGAGAGGAGTTCTCTCATGACGAAGAAAAACGAGGATGGCAGCAGCCGCCGCGATTTTCTGAAAATGGCCGCCGCAGGCGCGCCCGCAGTCGCGGTCGCTACGGCAGCGTCCACTGGAACGGCAGAAGCGGCCGAACCGGACCTGACATCTAACAAGATGCAGGACACTGCACATACGCGTGCCTACCTCGATTCCGCCCGGTTCTAAGACCCGGACGCAATCACACGACCTGCTGACGACTGGTAGCGATAGGCCCGACAGTCAGCGGATAACCTTAGTACCCAGCAAGCCGGACACGGGCACGCTCGGGAGGAGAGAGAAACATGCTTAGGAAAAAGACCAACGGGGTTGCGAGACGCCCCCAGCGGACAAGTATCCTGTCTGAGGTCGCCGGGAAATCCGTCGACCGCCGCGCATTTCTGCGTGGCTCAGGTCTGGCCATTGGTGGCCTGGCCGCGATTGGCGCAATGGGCGGCACCGTCACCCAGGCCAACGCAGCAACGGCGGCGAATACCGCCGTGTCGACCGTGAAATCGGTCTGCACTCACTGTTCGGTTGGCTGTACGGTCGTGGCCGAGGTCAGCGACGGCGTTTGGATCGGGCAAGAGCCCGGTTGGGACAGCCCGTTCAACCTTGGGGCCCACTGTGCCAAGGGGGCGGCCGTTCGTGAACATGCTCATGGTGAACGCCGCTTGAAGTACCCGATGAAGAAAGAGGGTGGTGAGTGGAAGCGTATCAGCTGGGAACAGGCGATCGACGAGATCGGCGACGGCATGATGAACATCCGGGAAGAAAGTGGCCCGGACAGCGTCTACTGGCTGGGTTCTGCCAAGCACAACAACGAACAGGCCTACCTGTTCCGCAAGTTTGCCGCCTACTGGGGCACGAACAACGTGGATCACCAGGCCCGGATCTGCCACTCGACCACGGTGGCCGGTGTGGCGAACACATGGGGCTACGGCGCCATGACCAACAGCTACAACGACATCCACAACTCCAAAGCCATCTTCATCATCGGTGGCAACCCGGCGGAAGCACATCCCGTCAGCCTGCTGCATGTCCTTAAGGCCAAGGAGCAAAACAACGCCCCGCTGATCGTTTGCGATCCGCGCTTCACGCGTACCGCAGCGCATGCGGATGAGTATGTCCGGTTCCGTCCGGGCACCGACGTGGCGCTGATCTGGGGCATTCTGTGGCATATCTTCGAGAACGGTTGGGAAGACAAAGAGTTTATCCGCACCCGCGTCTGGGGGATGGATCAGATCAAGACCGAAGTGGCCAAGTGGACGCCCGAAGAAGTTGAGCGGGTAACCGGCACCCCCGGAAGCCAGCTTCAGCGCGTGGCGCGCACCATGGCGAACAATCGTCCGGGCACAGTGATCTGGTGCATGGGTGGTACGCAACACACCAGCGGCAACAACAACACGCGTGCGTACTGCGTGCTGCAGCTGGCGTTGGGAAATATGGGCACCACCGGCGGAGGCACCAACATCTTCCGCGGCCACGACAACGTGCAAGGGGCGACCGACCTCGGTGTTCTAAGCCACACCTTGCCGGGCTATTACGGCCTGTCGGGTGGTGCGTGGGCTCACTGGGGCCGCGTCTGGGGCGAAGATTCCGAATGGCTCGCTGGTCAGTTTGACAGCATCACCGACAAGGAAGGCAAGGAGAAATCCCTGCAAAACCTGAAAGGGATTCCTGTAAGTCGCTGGATCGACGGTGTGTTGGAAGACGAAGAAAACATGGACCAACCGAACAAGGTTCGGGCCATGGTGCTTTGGGGCCACGCGCCCAACTCGCAAACCCGGATGACCGAGATGAAGACGGCGATGGAAAAGCTCGACATGCTTGTCGTGATCGATCCGTTCCCGACCGTTTCGGCGGTACTGCATGACCGGACTGACGGCGTTTACCTGCTGCCAGCCACCACGCAGTTCGAAACCTACGGGTCGGTGACCGCATCCAACCGGTCATTGCAATGGCGCGAAAAGGTCATGGAGCCACTCTTTGAATCCAAGACGGACCAAGAGATCATCGGCCTTCTGTCGAAGAAGTTCGGGTTCCACGATCGGATTTTCCGCAATATCGGCATCGAAGATGATGGCGTGACACCCAACATCGAAGACACACTGCGCGAGATCAACAGCGGCATGTGGACGATCGGCTATACCGGCCAGTCGCCCGAGCGTCTGAAGATGCACATGGCAAACCAGCACACCTTTGACAAGACAACGTTGAAGGCACTGGGTGGTCCTGCGGATGGCGACTACTATGGTCTGCCATGGCCCAGCTGGGGCACCGCCGAGATGAACCACCCGGGGACGCCGAACCTGTACGACATGTCCAAACCTGTCGCAGATGGCGGCTTGACGTTCCGTGCGCGTTTCGGTGTGGAACGGGATGGCGACAACCTGTTGGCCGAAGGCGTGGCATCGGTGGGATCGGAAATCCAGGACGGATATCCCGAGTTCACTATGCAGATGCTGATGGACCTTGGTTGGGATGGTGACCTGACTGCCGAGGAACGTGCCGCAATCGACGCGGTCGCGGGCCCCGACACCAACTGGAAGACCGACCTTTCGGGCGGGATTCAGCGGGTCGCCATCAAGCATGGCTGTGCGCCCTTCGGGAATGCGAAGGCACGGGCGGTTGTGTGGACTTTCCCCGACCCGATCCCGATTCACCGCGAGCCGCTTTATACAAACCGGCGCGATCTGGTCGCGGATTATCCAACCTACGAGGACCGGCACGACTATCGTCTGCCCACGCTTTATGCATCGATCCAGAAAAACGACTTTGCGAAGGATTATCCGATAATCCTGACCTCTGGTCGCCTGGTCGAGTATGAAGGTGGCGGCGATGAGACGCGGTCGAACCCGTGGCTGGCCGAGCTGCAACAGGACATGTTCGTGGAAGTGAACCCGCGTGACGCCAACAACCTTGGTGTGCGGGACGGCGAGCAGGTCTGGGTCGAAGGGCCCGAAGGCGGCAAAGTCAAAGTCATGGCCATGGTGACCAACCGGGTGGGCGAAGGCGTGGCCTTCATGCCGTTCCACTTCGGTGGCCACTTCCAGGGCGAGGACCAAAGGAGCAAGTATCCCGAAGGTGCCGACCCCTATGTCTTGGGTGAATCCACGAACACCGCCCAGACATACGGCTATGATTCCGTGACCCAAATGCAGGAGACGAAGGCGACTCTCTGCAAAATCACTGCAGCATAAGGAGAAAGAGAATGGGAGCTAGAGCGAAATTTCTCTGCGACGCCGAACGCTGCATCGAGTGCAACGCCTGCGTGACCGCGTGTAAGAACGAGCATGAGGTGCCCTGGGGCATCAACCGCCGTCGGGTTGTGACCATCGAAGATGGCAATCCCGGCGAACGCTCGATCTCAGTGGCCTGCATGCATTGTTCCGATGCGCCGTGTATGGCGGTCTGTCCGGTGGATTGCTTCTACCAGAACGAGGAAGGGGTGGTGCTTCACTCCAAGGATCTCTGCATTGGTTGCGGATATTGCTTCTACGCGTGCCCCTTCGGCGCGCCGCAATTCCCGCAGGCTGGAAACTTCGGATCCCGTGGCAAGATGGACAAGTGTACCTTCTGTGCCGGTGGGCCCGAAGAGAACAACAGCCAGGCTGAGTTCCAGAAATACGGGCGCAACCGGATCGCGGAAGGCAAACTGCCAATCTGCGCCGAGATGTGCTCGACCAAGGCGCTTCTGGCCGGGGACGGGGACATCGTCGCGAATATCTATCGCGAACGCGTTGTTTCTCGTGGCTTTGGCTCGGGTGCCTGGGGCTGGGGCACGGCCTACGACCAGAAAGGCGGCTGACCCAAACCGGTCAGGGGGGTGCCAAGGCGCACCCCGCGCTGCGCGATAGGGCGGGCGGCTTTCGGGCCGCCCCTCTGCTCAATGTCACAGACATTCAGGAATACATCCCATGGCACGCATTCTGCTTACCCTCGTTCTGACCCTGTTGTTAACTGCGCCACTGACGACACCTGTCACCGCGCAGGAGGCAACCGAAACCCAGACGTCTGATCGCGCTGCCACCGGGGGTGCGCAGACTTTGGAAGACATCATGGCCCGCCAGCGCGGCGAGGAGGTTCCGACCCGTCAGCGCGCTGAGGGGGACGATCCCGACAGCGCCGGTGCCGTGGCGGGTCAATTGGGATCGCTTGGTGGCGCATCCGACTCGGATGTCTGGAGCGCACTGCGCTTTGGCACCGCGGATGTCACCGTGTCCGCCGGCGGGCCCGAAGCGCGCGTCCTGATCCAGGATCGTGGCATGTGGTGGTTGCAGTTCCGCGAAGGTCCCCTGATCACATATGGCGGCTGGCTGCTTTTGGGGACACTTATTCTGTTGGTTCTGTTTTACATCGTTCGCGGCAGAATCCGGATTGATGGCGAAAAAACTGGTCGCACTGTGACCCGGTTCAAGGCCGCGGAACGATTTGCCCATTGGCTGATGGCTGGGTCGTTCATCGTGCTGGGTATAACCGGTTTGCTTGTTTTGATGGGACGCAAGTTCATCATCCCGACCTTCGGACACGAGGCGTTCTCGACCATCGCGCTTGCCTCAAAGTGGATCCACAACAATGTCAGCTGGGCATTTATGCTGGGCATCATTCTGGCGTTTGTATTCTGGGTTGTGCACAACATCCCCAATCGCACGGATCTCAAATGGATAGCGCAAGGCGGCGGTATCTTTGCCAAGGGCAAGCACCCACCCGCCAAGAAATTCAACGCCGGTCAAAAACTGATTTTCTGGTCGGTGATTATTTTGGGTGGATCGATCTCGGTCTCTGGTCTGTCTCTTTTGTTTCCGTTCGAATTGCCGATGTTTGCCAAGACCTTCGCCATCCTGAACCAGACAGGTCTGCCCGAAGCTCTGGGCTTCGGCGTTCTACCCGAACAACTTGCCCCACATGAAGAGATGCAATACGCGCAGTTGTGGCACGCCATTGTCAGCTTTGTCCTAATGGCGATTATCATTGCGCATATCTACATCGGATCTGTCGGTATGGAGGGTGCGTATGATGCCATGGGCAGCGGCGAGGTCGAAGAGCAATGGGCGCGCGAGCACCATTCTCTGTGGCTCGATGAGGTGAAGTCGAAAGAGAGCGGGCCGTCAAACGATAAGGCCGCCACACCTGCCGAGTAGATGCGCGCGCTTGTTGCTGTCAGTTTGATCCTTCTCACGGCGGGACCTCTCGCCGCGCAGGAATTCACCACGCTCAAAGGTCATGGCGGGCCGGTGATGGGCGTGGCCGTTCATCCCGAGACAGGGCAGGTGGCCACGTCAAGCTTTGACAATTCCGTCGGGCTTTGGGACGGACGCACGCCCACATGGCTGGAAGGGCACGACGCCGCTGTGGTGACGGTACAGTTCGTTGACGCGGATACCGCCGTATCGGGCGGGGATGACTTCGATGTCATTTTGTGGAATCTCGACGATGGCACCTCTGCCCGGCTTGAGGGGCATAAGGGCAAGGTGGCTGAGATCGCGCTGTCGCCCGCCGGCGACAGAATTGCCACGGCCAGTTGGGACGGCTCGGTGGGCCTGTGGTCACGGGAAGGCGGAGAACCGCGGTTCTTACTGGGCCACAACGCGTCTGTCAGCGACGTTGCTTTCACAAGCGACGGCAAGCGCCTGTACACCAGTTCCGCCGACGGCACGATCCGGCTTTGGCAGCTTGATAAACCCGATGGCGCGCCGCGCGTGGTGGTCAACCAGGGTTTTGGCGTCAACCAGTTGGTACTTGGTCCGGATGAGGCGTGGCTGGCTTATGGTGCGGTCGACGGGGTAACTCGTGTGGTTGATCCGGTTTCGGGCAAAACGTTGCGAGACTTTTCATTGGATCGACGCCCGATCCTGGCAATGGTCCACCATGCCGAGACCGATCAGTTGGCCGTCGGTGATGGGCTTGGCTACATCATGATGATCGACACGGCCGAGTGGCGCATAGCCCGTGACTTTCGCGCCATGCGCAACGGACCTGTCTGGGCACTGGACTTCTCGCCCAAGGGCGACCTGATCTATGCGGGCGGTATCGAAGATGTGGCCTTTGCCTGGCCTGTCGCGGCTTTGGGCGAGTTTGACCCAGCAGGGGGCGAACAGCGCTCGTTCCTGCGTGACGCGGGCAGCATGCCCAATGGCGAACGTCAATTCATGCGTAAATGTTCGATCTGCCACGCGCTTACACCGCCACCTTCGCGCAAGGCCGGGCCGACCCTGCACAAGGTATTCGGACGCAGGGCGGGAACCGTTCCGGGTTATCCCTATTCGGATATTCTGAACGGGTCTGATATCATTTGGTCGGACGAGACGATCGACGCGTTGTTCGATCTGGGTCCGGATCACTATATTCCGGGTTCGAAGATGCCGATGCAGCGGATTACGGCGCCCGAAGACCGCCAGGATCTGATCGAGTTTCTACGCTTTGCGTCGGGGCCGAACACCGCGACGGAAAAGGAGAACTGAGATGAAAGTCATGATGAGCGCGTTCGTCGCCACGGCCATTATAGCGGTCGTCGCATGGTACGGCCTGGGTGAGGTGGGTTTTTCCGCCGGTGATCGCAATTCCGGGGATGCCGTGCGTTTGGATGATGGCTGAGACATGAACAGACCGACGCTTGTACCGGCCGGTGATGCGTCTACGCGCAATCGCGATGACTATGGGGCTAACCTGCAGTTTGCATCGGTGCTCGTCATTGATGACGAACCCGGTATGCGGAATTTTCTGACCAAGATTCTTGAGCCGCGTGTGAAGCGGGTTGAGCAGGCGCGTTCGACCGAACAAGCCGCCGAAATTCTGGACCAAGCACATTTTGACCTGGTGATCCTCGACAACATCATGCCGGGCAAGACCGGGCTGGAATGGTTGGGCGAGCAGCGCCGGGTTGGTCTTTTTGCGGATGCCATCATGATTACGGCCTACGCTGATCTGGACACGGCCATTCAAGCCCTGCGCACCGGTGTCGCGGATTTCGTGCTCAAACCATTCAGAGCCAACCAGATTCTGAACGCCGTGGCACGCGCGCTCGACCGAAAGTATCTGCGACGCGATAATTATCTTCTGAAGCACGAGCTAAGTGAAGGTGGGCAGGCGGCCCGCGGCCGATTACTCGGCAACTCGCCCGCTATCCAGACGGTGCGGGAATTGTTGTCCAAGGTTGCCCCGATGCCAACCTCAGTTCTGTTTACCGGGGCCAGCGGAACCGGCAAAGAGATTGCTGCACGTACGCTTCATGGCCTGTCGGATCGGGCCAACGAGCCCTTTGTGGCTGTCAACTGTGCCGCCATTTCACCCGATCACATCGCGCAGGAGTTGTTCGGGGTGATCGACCATGAGATGCGGCGCAAGGACGGGCTGTTTCTGCATGCAGACGGCGGTACGCTTTTTCTGGACGAGGTGGCACAGCTTCCTGAACAGGTACAGGCGGCGCTATTGCGTGTTTTGGAAGATCAGCGCATTCGGCCCTTGGGCGCAGAGCGCGAGATCCCGCTGAATCTGCGTTTTTTCTTTGCCACCAATGCCGATTTGCAGGCGGAAGTGGACGCAGGACGTTTTCGTGCGGATCTCTATCATCGGATCAACGTGGT
>JBCBTE010000015.1:0-35024 GCA_039818805.1 Pseudomonadota bacterium | reverse complement strand
CCGTCATGATGTCGCCTGCATGGCCAGAAAGCTGCGGAGGGCGCCGGATTCCGCACCCTGACCTTCGGACGCGCGACCGAGTTTGAGGCCGCCCTGCGCACGCTGTCGCCCGACATCTGCCTGGTGGATCTGTCGCTGCCGGATCGCGATGGTCTGACGCTGGTGCACCGGCTGGCGCTGGAACAAGGCGCGCGCGTGATCATCATATCGGGCCGCGCCGAGGTGCAGGACCGCGTGACCGGGCTGGAACTGGGCGCCGATGACTACATCATCAAACCGTTCGATCCAGCCGAGGTGGTGGCCCGGATCCGTGCCCGCCTACGCCGTGACGCCCAAACGGCACAGACCGGCGACACCGCGCGCTTCAACGGCTGGACCGCGCATTTCGACCGCTACCTGTTGCAAGACGAGGCCGGGATCGAGACGCCTTTTTCTCACGCCGAGGGCGAGGTGCTGCGCCTCTTTCTGGAACGGCCAAAGCGCCTGATTTCCCGTCAGGCCATGCAAGAGGCCCTTGGCGGCGCGGCAGGCGAAAGCTTTGACCGGGCAATGGATGTGCGCATATCGCGCCTGCGCACCAAGCTGCGCGAAGATCCAAAAAACCCGCGCCTGATCAAAACGATCTATGGCGCGGGTTACATCTTTCTGGGCGACGTGACCTGGGCCTGAGGCCCGCTTTGGCTCACTTCAACAGCAACCTGTTTGACATCTGACGTTCCGTGGCCAGCGTCATACGCAAACCGGCCAGGGTGGCATCGTTGAATTCAATCGCACCGTGAGAACATACATCGGCACAAAGACCGCAACGCCCACAGTTTTCCAGCGCGGAAACCACTGGGAAGCGATCTGCATCGAGTGCGATCAAATCAGAAGGACACACCGCCGCGCAATCTCCGCAGCCCATGCATAAATCCGACAAAACAGCCGCGTTCGTTCCCGGGGGATAGTTGATTTCAAGGCGTGTCTTCGCCCTGGCACTTTCCTTGTTTCTTAAGTCGTCTTGCATCTTTCAAGTCTTCCTTCAATTCGCCCGCTTGTCCTTCAGGTGCCCCGTCATCGATGACAAATTGACATCGCAAGGGCGTTTTCGACTACCGGATACAAAAAATAGAGGAATCACATTACCTGCGCGACGTGTGTCAATGTGAGTTGACACACCGACATGAGTCAAGAGAGTTACACTTTTACGGCGATTATGTGCCGTCTAGAATCGTTTTAAGATAGGAAAGAATGACCACCGCAAGACGGCCCACCCCGGCGCCCCAATCCGCGGTCCCGCCAGACTGGATGCACCGCAGACGAGTGCGTAAAAGACGAATGCGGTAACATCCGTCACCTTCTCCTGTCCTGTCGTGCCACACCACACTACAGTGCAACGCGCGGGCGGCTCAAAAAATTCACTCCCCGCCTTCATCGGCGTCCCGTCCGGCACTAGGGTGCGCCCAGGACCAAAGGCAAAGGAACACCTCGGTTGGCAGAACTTCTTCTTGTGCGGCACGGTCAAGCCAACAGTCACGCCACGGACGAGGCCAGCTATGACAAGCTTTCCGAACTGGGACAGACCCAGGCGCGCTGGCTGGGCGCGCATCTGGCCGACACCAATCCGCATTTTGACCGGGTTCTGACCGGCACGCTCAGCCGCCAGGTCGAAACCGCCCGCGCAATGGGCTATGACATCACCGCCCAGGACCCGCGCCTGAACGAGCTTAGTTACTTCGCCTTGGCACAATCGGCCTTTGATGATCACGGCATTCCGGTGCCGACCGACCCTTCGCAATTCGCGGCGCATCTGCCGCAGGTAATCGATCTGTGGACGCGCGATGCCCTGGCGTCTGTGCCCGAGACCTTTGACCAGTTCTCGGGCAGGATCACCGAGGTGATCACCGAACAATGCAACGGGGCGGGACGTGCGCTTCTGGTCACCTCCGGTGGCGTGATCGGCATGGCGCTGCGCCACGCGCTTGGGCTGGACAACGGCGCCATGGCCAAGTTGATGCTGCAAACCGCGAATGCCTCCATGCACCGCCTGAGTTTCGTGCACGACACGCTGATGGTGGCCGGGTTCAACGCCACCCCGCACCTCGATGCACCAGAACGCGCCCATGCGCGCACATATGTTTAAGGTCCATCACAGCTTGGAAAGACTGCTCCGATGAAATTCTACTTCGCCCCCGGCACCATTGCCATTGCCACCGGTCTTCTGCTGGAAGAGGCCGGGCTGAACTACGAACCGATCCGCCTGAACTTTGCCGACGGCGATCAGACCAAACCGGACTATCTGTCCATCAACCCCAAGGCACGGGTGCCGGCGCTTGTGACCGATCAGGGCATATTGACGGAAACCGGCGCCATCGCCGAGTTCATTGCCGCACAAGCACCGGAAAAGGGCCTCGTGCCCGGCGACACCTGGCAGGCCGGGCAGATGCGGTCGATCTGCTACTATCTGGCCTCCACCTTCCACGTGAACCACGCCCATGGCCCCCGCGGCATCCGCTGGGCCGATCAACCCGGTTCGCTAGACGATATGCGCGCGAAACTACCACACAACATGGCGGCCAGTTGTGCCTTTGTCGAAGAGGCATGCGCGCTTGATCCCTTCGTGATGGGCACGGGTTTCACCATCGCAGACCCGTGGCTTTTCGCAATCTCCACGTGGCTCGAAGGGGACGGCGTGGATGTCGACCGGTTCCCACGGCTCAAGGCCCATCGCACCATGATGGCCGCGCGCCCGTCCGCGGATGCCATCCGCGCCATCGGCCTGCTGAAATAGGAATCACCGCATGACCCATCTCTGGCTGCGCGCCGAACAGCGTGACAACGAAGACCGCACCGGCCTGACACCCCAAGGCGCAGCCGGATTAATCGCCCAAGGCATTCAGATCAGCGTCGAGACCAGCCCCAATCGCATCATCCCGACGCAGGACTACGCCGACGCAGGCTGCACCATCGTCGCGCAGAATTCATGGCCAGGCGCGCCCCGCGACGCCATCATCTTCGGCCTCAAGGAACTGCCCGATGACGGCACGCCTCTGCCGCATCGCCACATCATGTTTGGCCATGCCTTCAAGGGGCAGCATTCCGGGCGGCAGTTGCTCGACCGGTTCAAGGCCGGGGGCGGCACGCTCTACGATCTGGAATACCTCGTGGACGAGGACGGCCGACGCGTCGCCGCTTTCGGCTATTGGGCCGGCTATGCAGGCGCCGCGGTCAGCCTGATGGCATGGGCCGCGCAACAGCATGGGCAGATGTGCCCACCGGTTGCGGCGAAACCGGACAAGGACGCCCTGCTGGCTGATCTGCGCGCCACACTGGATGCCACCGGCCAAAAGCGCCCGACCGCCATCGTGATCGGCGCCTTGGGTCGTGTCGGCACCGGTGCCACAGACCTCTGTGCGGCAATGGGCGTCAAGACGACAAAATGGGATATGGCCGAAACCGCGTCGGGCGGCCCCTTCCCCCAGGTCCTCGCCCATGACGTGTTTCTAAACTGCATCTTCGCCCGCCCCGACACGCCCGTTTTCGTGCCACGACGCGCGCTGGCGGACCCGCGCCGCCTGACCGTCGTGGGCGATGTCGCGTGCGACCCGGACAGCGACTACAACCCCGTGCCCCTCTACGCGAAAGCCACCACGTGGGATGAACCGGTGTTTCGCGCCCATGACACCCCGCCACTCGATGTCATGGCCATCGACAATCTGCCATCCCTTCTGCCGCTGGAATCGTCGCAGGACTATGCATCACAACTCTTGCCATCGCTTGAAACGCTCGACAATCTGGACGAGGGCGTATGGGCACGAGCCAAAACAACTTTCGACGCCCATCTCTAGGGAGGCGACGCATTGACAATCCATTGGTGTGGCACGGGCCTTTCGGCTATCCCCGGCTTACGCCGCCTGATCGAAGCCGGGCATGATGTGACGGTTTGGAACCGGTCGCTCGACAAGGCCGTGGCGGCTGTGGGGGACTTGACCAACCGCATCCGCGCCTTTGATTTCGACACGCTATCGGCCGAGATGCAAGAAGGCGATATCGCCGTCTCGATGTTGCCCGGTGACTGGCACGTGCCGATGGCCGAAATGTGCATCAACAAGGGCGCGCATTTCGTCTCCAGCTCTTACATCGCCCCCGAGATGCGCCACCTGCATGCCAAGGCGTTACTACGTCATGTGGCGGTGGTGAACGAGATCGGCCTCGATCCCGGGATCGACCATCTGATGGCGCACCACCTTGTGGACGACTACCGCCATTCGACAGCGTTCAACCCGGAAAACGATCTGTCGTTCCTGTCCTATTGCGGCGGCATCCCCAAACACCCCAACCCGTTCCGCTACAAATTCAGCTGGTCACCCCTGGGTGTGCTGAAGGCCCTGCGTTCGCCCTCTCGCTCGATCCGCGACTTTGCCGAGTTCAACGTGTCGCGACCCTGGGATGCGATCAGCTCGTACACGGCGCCCTTGCCAACGCCCGAGACGTTCGAGGTCTATCCAAACCGCGACTCCATCCCGTTCATGGATGATTACCATTTCGACGCAAGCTGGCGGGTGAAACAATTCGTACGCGGCACCCTGCGCCTGAATGGCTGGGCCGAGGCGTGGTCGGATGTCTTTACGGAGGTGGAAACGCTGGATGGCCCGGCCGGAGACGCGCGCCTGAAAGAAATGTCAGACCAGTTCTGGCGCGACAATTCCTATGACGAAGGCGAACCGGACCGCGTTGTGCTGTGTGTCGATCTCAAGGCCGAACGGGGCGAAGATACAGTCTGGCACAAGACCTTCGTGATGGATGCCTGGGGCGATGACAAAAGTACCGCCATGGCGCGGCTGGTGTCGGTCCCGGTCGCGCTGGCCGTCATGTCGGTAATGAAAGGCGAGATCCCGGCCGGGGTGTCCGCCGCGCCCAGCGATCCCAAGCTGGTCGAGCGATATCTGGCCGAGGTCAACCAACTTGCGCAACACCTCAACGTGGTGGACCACCTGCACTGAACGAAAAGAACGGGGCGATTGCGCCCCGTTCCTGCACCGTTCCGATCTTTGGCTTAGAATTCGTAGGACGCACGCAAGCGGAAGGTTGTGCCTTCCACGCTTCCCGAAGGTGAGACATCATCGAACTCGTGATACAGCACGTCCGCACCCACCAACCAGTCTTGGCTGACGCGGAAATCCACGCCGGCCCCAGCCACCCAGCCCCAGCCGCTGATGCTGACGGGGCCACCACTGCCGCTCAGATGGGCGGCACCGGCGGTTCCGTAGATGAACGCGCGGTTCGCATCCACACCCAGGCGAAGCCGTAGCCGGGCAATGTTGTCAATATCCGTTGCACCAAACGAAACATCCATGAAGTCGACATCAGCCTCGACTCCGTAAACAAGCGTGCCACGGTCCCAGTTGTAGCCTGCATGGAGGCCGTAGAGGAAACCGTCATCGCTCAGATTGATGATCGTCGGTGTCGCGGCCCCAGCAGGTGGCGGGAGCACAGCATCCAGATCGAAATCCGCGAACCCGAGTTGCACACCCACATACGGTCCGGCCCAGTCTGCGCTCACCGGTGGCGGCGGTGCGACAATCGGATCGGCGGGTGGTTCGACATTGCCTGCAAGCGCCGATGTTGCCGTCAGACCGAAGACAAACGCGGCAGAAATAAAGTGCTTCACGACGATCTCCTATAAAAATGTATGTCTGTATTTTACCACATGCCTCACAGGTTAACAGTGCCGCTGCAAAGGTCGGTCAGCGGCGTATCAGTGATGCAACACGTCCCGCACTGATGCGCACTGAAATCTGCCAGGCGTCAAATCATGGCAGGACACCACGCGGCCTGCGACCCCATGCAACCGCATGAAGCATCAGCTCACCGTCGGGTCGAACTCTGCCGTGGATGACCTGTGATCAAGAAATGACCCACGCCTACCCGCCGCGCACCAGGTCGTCTTCGTCATCGACAACCGAGATGCCCATTTCGTCCAGACCGTTTTCCAGATGGTCCGATAAGTGCGGCGAGCCCAGCAAATAGTCTGCCGTCGGTGTTGTGGCTTCCTCGCTGGCCGTGGCCTTGGCTTCCTCAAGCTCATCGGCGCCAAAACTGCCGCGACCGATCCACATCAGCGCCACAAGGCTGATTTGTTCTTCCTCGGACAGCCGTTCGATGAACGCCCGAAGCTCGCCCTCAGCCCGGTCAAGTTCCCGAGCCATAAGAATAATCTGCGCCACGTTGTGCGTGCTGATGTCCAGCATTCGCCTCCCCTCCTGATTCATAGTACCACACTCACTGTGGCCCGGGACAGGGACGCAAACCTTGATCTTACGCAAACAGCCGGTAATAGAGCCAATTGGGCATGAACCGCGACACCCGGAAGACCCAGGAAAAGACGCGCGGGAAATGGCGGTCAAACGCACCCTCGTCGCACATCAGCTCGAACATTTCCTGCGCCGCCGCTTCGGGCGTCATCAGGAAGGGCATCTTGAATTCGTTCTTATCGGTCAGCCGTGTCTTGATGAAACCGGGATTGGCCAGCTGCACCCGCACGCCCGTGCGCCAAAGATCGGCGCGCATGCTTTCCGCAAGCGACATCACCGCGGCCTTGGACGCACCGTATCCGATGGCCCCGGGCAGCCCGCGAAAGCCGGACAAAGACCCGGTGATCACGATATGCCCCTGATCACGCTCAACCATGCCCGGCACCACATGCCCCAGAACCCGCATCGTCCCGGTCACGTTCACATCGATCATCGTCACAGCTTCGTCGGCGTTCCATTCGGTGGCCGGCATCGGCCAGTAGACACCCGCAAGCATGACGACACCGTCAATTTCGCCCACCGCCTGCGCTGCATCGGCGACGCTTGCGTCGTCACTGATGTCAACCGGGACAACCTGCGATTTTCCGGGCAATCCTTCGGCCACCTCGGTCAACCGGTCGGCGCTTCTTGCCGACAGGATCACTTCCGCGCCCGCGCCGCTCAGCTTGGCGGCCAAAGCCGCGCCCAGCCCTTCGCTGGCGCCCACCAACCAATACCGTTTCCCCGTCCAGTCCGTCACGCAGCATCCAGCCGTTGCATCGTGGCCACCAATTCCGCCACCTTGATCCCAAACTTACGGAATTGGCTGCGATTCACAATCGTGCCATGCGGCGTCAGATACATCCAATCCACCACGCTCAGCACATGGCCGCCCGCCTCCTTCGGCAGACGGATATTGTAATTCAGTTTCACGCTCGAGCCTGACTGCTGACCGGTCCCCTCGCCAACCAGGTCATCGGCATTGGCTTTCACACTGCCGTCATTGCCCAGTTCAAGCCGCCATTCGCGGTCCTGCGTATTGCCGCTGTCGTACTGAAAATGTTCCTGCATCACGCCCCTGTTTCCGTCCCATTTCGCATTGAAATTGGCCGAAAAGCGCGAGGTCACACGCCCCAGCGGACCATAGATGATCCCTTCACAGCGTATCCGACCGTTCAAATGCTCGCGCAAATCGATGCGCGGTTCACCAGCCTCGTAATCGGCCAGAGTTTGTGCGTCAAAACTTGCAAAACGGTGACGCAGAACCAAGAACAGAATGACCAGACCTGCGCCTATCCCGATATAAGCCAGTGCGGACATCAGTTGTAACTCCTTTCGTTGATTTGAGATGCGTAAGGCGCCTCCGGCTGCATCGGCGTACTCGCCAACAGGCCGATCGCAACCAGTTTCAGAACACAAGGCACCGCGCCATAAAGCAGGCTCAACCGCCAAAGCGCCTCGTCGGTGTTGTCTTGTCCGGGCGCGTAGCCCGCGAATTCCAGCATCGGCAGCAGCGACACCGCTGCCAGCGCCAAAGTCATTTTCGACACGAAGGACCAAAGGCTGAACCCTTCGGCCGCTCCCGGTGACACGTCGGCCAACCGCGCCGCAAACAGCGCCGGCAACAGGGTCATATCCGCGCCCAGCGCGATGCCAGACGCGACGCAGATGATGGCAAACGCAACCACGTCGCCCGTCCCCAGCATGATCGCATAGCCAAAGGCTGCGATGGCCAGGATCATGCCGAAAATCAAAACTTTGCGGGTGCCGAACCGTTCAGCCGCGCGCGCCCAGAACGGGGCGGCAACGGCAGCGGACAGAAAGAACATCAACAGCAATGGCCCTTCCCAGCCCGGCGCGCCCAGCCGATCTTCGACAAAGAACAGAAAAAGCGTTGAACTGACGGCAACCGGCGCCGCGTTGGCCAACGCGACCAGCAGCAACCGCCGCGCCACCGGATCGCCCAGAACGACGCGCATTTCAGACCGCATATCGGCGGGCTTCGGCACGGTGCCCTGCCATTGGCGTCCCATGACCCACAGCGCCACCGCCGACAACAGAACGAAGGCCACGGCGAACCCGGCATACCCGCCCAGCGCGACAGGCGCGACGGCCGCGGCACAGATTCCCAGAAGCGCCCCGGTCTCGCGCCAGCGCGCGACCCGAAGATGTCCGCCATCGGGCAGGTGCCTCGCGGCGGCCACCCCTTGGGCATAAAAGCAGATGGTCAGATAGCTGAACGCCGAAAACACCACTGTCAGCATGATCGCGAACCACCACAGCGGCGCGATCGGCGGCGTCACGGCGAAAAGGCCCACCATGCCCGCGGCCATCATCACACCTGCCACCATCACCGACAGACCGCGTCGCGCCGCCAGCCGTGCAGACAGCTGTCCCAAAAGCGGGTCTTGCACGAAATCAAGCAGGCGCAGCCCGAACAGGACCGCGCCCAGCGCGGCCAGTGATACACCGAATTCGTCGACGTAGAATTTGGGCGCATGCATGTAAAGCGGCAAGCCCGCCGCCGACAGCATCGCCGCGAAAATGGCGAAGGCCGGCAATCTTGGGGCAAGGTTTTGGGTCATCTGCTGACCTCTTGTCCGGGCGGTTCGGGACGCGACCGGAAGGTCGCCCCTTTCCACCACAGCTTCAGCGCCTGCCAATGAATAAGCGCCAGAACCCGGCGCGATCCGAACGGACGGCGCAGCACCGCACGCAGAATACCCGCTGTGCGCAAGGGTTTGCGCGGCCCCACCAGCGTGGCGGTGACCCCACCATTTCCATCGGTCAGGTCGATCCAGATGCCGATGCGGTCGGCGCGGATGTCGAACCGAAACTCGTACCCGCCTTCGGTCCGTTGGAACGGCGAGACATGGAAAACCTTGTGCGCTTTCAACCTATCGCACGGCGTAATCGGCGCACCGTCTTCCCGAACGCACAGGTACGAATGCCGGTCGCCATACGTGTTCGTCACCTCCGAGATAACCGAACGTAGCTGGCCCTCAGCGTCGTGGCACAGCCAGAACGACACAGGGTTGAACACGTGGCCAAGCACACGCGGCTGCGCCAGCAGATCGATCCGTGCGGGCGGCTCCAGGCCATGGGCCGACAGCACCTCCCGCACCCAGGCGGCGCCTTTGCCTGCCCCGGGCGCGCCGCCATGATCGCGGTCACGCACACTGAACACCCCGGCCCGGTTGCGCCCGAACATCCAGCCCGAGCGCACCGGCGCCTCGGCGTCCAGCATGACGAAATCCACGCCGTAGCGGAATGCGTTCTGAACCGCGCCCTTGCGCCCATGCCACGTGTGGCCGGCGATATGGTCGGGCCTGATCATTCGGCGGCCACCGGCAGTTGGCTGCGCAAGGTCACCGCGTCGGCCGCATCCAGCCCGGTGGACAAGCCATCTTCATGGAAACCGTTCTTCAGCCAGGCGCCGCAGAACCAGGTGTTCCGGCTTCCATTCATCGCGCGCACCGCGGCCTGCGCACGCAGCATCTCGTCGTCATAAACCGGATGCCGCAGCACGGTCTCGTCATAGATGCACTCCTCGCGGATCGGCCGCGTCGTGTTCAGCGTTACAAAATGCGGGTCCGTCTCGGGCACCGGTTGCAGGCTGTTCATCCAATAGGTCAGATCGATCTGGCCGTCGCGCCGGGCCGGGCCGTCAATGTAATTCCACGACGACCAAACCGCCCGCCGTTTCGGCATCACCGACGCGTCACAGTGCAGCACAACGTCATTGGGTTGGTACTTCACCCCACCCAAGGCGGCCTGCTCCTCGGTCGAAGGGTCCGCCAGCATCTTCAGGGAATCGTCGCCATGGGTGGCGAAAATCACATCGTCGAACTGACGCCATTCGTCGCCCGTGGCGCGCACTTCAACGGTGGTTTCCGACCGCCGCACGCCGGCGATCGGCGCGCCCAGGCGCAGTATCACCCCGCGCGCGCGCAGCCACGCTTCAAGCCGACGCACGTATTCAATCGACCCGCCCTGCACAGTGTACCACTGATGCTGACCAGAATAGCCCAGCAACGCGTGGTTTTCCATGAACGTGATCAGCGCATGCGCCGGAAAATCCATGACCTTTTCGGTCGGCGTCGACCAGATCGCGCCGGTGAACGGCAGCAGGTAGTGATGGCGAAACCACGCACCCAACCGCATCTCGTCCAGAAGCGCGCCGATGCTCAGCCCCGGATGGGCGGCGGCCATATCTACAGCGTTGGCATTGAACTTGAAAATATCATTCAACATCCGCCACATGCGTGGGTCCACCGCATTGCGCCGCTGCGCGAAAAACGCTTTTGCGCTGTCCAGCCCATACTCGAACTGCCCGCCGCGAAATGACGCACCAAAGCTCATGTTGCTTTTCACAACCGGGACGTCCAACGCGTCAAACAGCTTCGACAGATTGGGATAGTTGGCATGGTTGAACACAATAAAGCCGGTATCTACCGGCTGGTCCCCATTCTTGCCCGCCATGATGGTGCGCGCGTGCCCGCCCAGCCTCGGTTCGGCTTCAAACAAAGTGACGTCGTGATCTGGCGCCAAACGCCACGCGGCACCCAACCCGGTTATTCCTGCGCCGATGATGGCGACCTTGCGACGCGCCAGCGTGGCATTTTCAAATGGCATTTCGTTCGTTACCCATGCTTTGATGTTTGCAGTGTTTTACGCAGCCGCAGAAGAACCGGATGACAAAGAAAAAATGTCACTAATTTTGATCCACGCCCAAACCTGCCGCGTAACCCTTGCATGTTCAGTGACGCTGAGACCATCGAAGTTGACCGTCGGGATGCGAAAAATGTGCTGCCCACGGCAGATGCCAAATCTGTTAGGCCCGTTAAAACACGGCCGTCAAAAGGCATTTCTCCGGTGAACCAGAAGCACGCGGAACAGGCAACCCAATGGGCGGCGGCGATCGTCCAGGTGCGTGACCACAAGGACAAGCGTGCGTTTCAAACGCTGTTCAATCACTTCGCACCGCGGGTCAAAGCCTTTCTGATGCGCTCCGGCGCAGACGCGTCACTGGCCGAGGAATGTACACAAGAGGTGATGGCCACTCTTTGGCAAAAGGCCCACCTCTTCGATCCAACACGCGCCAGCGCGGCAACTTGGATCTTCACGATTGCCCGGAATCGCAAAATCGATGCGATCCGGAAACAAAGACGGCCCAACCCCGAGGAACTGCCTTGGGGTCCAGAGGAAGAGCCGAACCAGGCAGACGCACTTGCGCTGCAACAGGAGAGTGAAAAACTGGGGGCGGCGATTGCGTTGCTTCCGCAGAAACAGAAGGACCTGATCGAGAAGGCCTACTTTGGCGATCTCAGCCATAGCGAGATTGCAGAAGCCACCGGCCTGCCGCTTGGGACCATCAAATCGAGGATCAGACTGGCGCTGGACCGTTTGCGCCACTCAATGAAGTAAAGAGCAATGACAGATACGATTAAACATCACCTCAACGACGCGCTTCTGATGGCGTATTCGGCAGGCACTCTGCCCGAGGCGTTCAGTTTGACCATCGCGGCACATATCTCGATGTGCGATGAATGCCGCGCGCGCCTTGGCGCTTTTGACACGCTGGGCGGTGCCCTCATGGATGATTGCGTTTCGGTGCAAATGTCGGAAAACAGCTTCGAGGCAACCATGTCGCGGATTGAAGGCATCGAAATGCCCGATACACCTGCCGCGCCAATCCGTCGCAAAGGCGTGCTTCCGCAACCGATTCAGGATTATGTCGGCGGCGACCTGGATGCTGTAAAATGGAAACCGGTCGGTATGGGCGTCAAGCAGGCCATCTTGCCCACCGCCAAGGATGCCACGGCACGTTTGCTTTACATCCCGGCAGGCGCGGCTGTGCCGGATCACGGGCATCGCGGCACCGAGTTGACGCTGGTGCTGCAGGGCGCCTTCATCGACGAGGTCGATCATTTCGGTCCTGGCGACATCGAGATTGCCAACGAAGACCTTGACCACACACCGGTTGCGGATATCGGGGCAGACTGCATCTGCCTCGCGGCCACGGACGCGCCTTTGCGGTTCCGTTCGCTCATCCCGCGCATCGCACAGCCGTTTCTGCGCATCTGACATCTGATCTCTGCGCAGCAACAATCAGCCTCGAAAGGCCTGCCACCGCGGCAGGCCTTTTTTCTGTGAAGTAAGAAACACGTCACTTCACGCGAAAGAACGGGCATTTGCGCGAAACGCAGCGAACCACAGGTTTGAGCCCAAAGCTAGGAATCCTGCGCGACCGATCAGCAACCGACTTGGCGAAGCCACGGACTTTTCGCACGATCTGTTATAGTATTTGGTCCAAAAGGGCGCCGGGGATGAAGGACAGATACGGATATACGCTTTCTACGAGTTCGCAAAAGGCCAGAGATGCGTATGTTCTTGGCCTTGACCGGTTTCTTGGTGCCGAGGTTGGCGTTGAAGCCGCGCTCGAACTGGCAGTCGAAGAAGACGAAGGTTTCGCCCTCCCTTACATCGTATTGGCGCGTTACCGACAGCTTGTCGGGAACAGGGTTGGTGCGCAAAAGTCTCTTCATCTCGCCAAACAATGCGGCAGGCAACTGACGACACGTGAGGCGCAGCAAATCAGAATTATTGGCCTTTTGATCGACGGCAAAAGCGCCGATGGATATCGGGCCTCGCGTGATCAACTGCAAGAGTATCCCCGTGATGTGATCGTCGCGCAAGCCTGTCTGGGCGTCTTGAGCCTGATCGGATTCAGTGGAGAGCCGGGGCGCGAAGCCGAGAACCTTGCGCTTGCTGAGATACTAGAACCGCACTACGGCGATGACTGGTGGCTCCAAGGTTTGTTGGGATTCGCGCAGGTTGAAGTCGGCCAGTTCCAACGTGCGGAAAAGAGCATTGAAAAGTCGCTGTCTGCCAATCCACAAAATGCGCATGCTGCGCATTTCAGATCGCATCTTTATTATGAAACAGGCCAGACCGATGACGGCTATGATTTCATTACGGAGTGGCAAAGCTCTTATCCCAAAGAGGGGCAGATGCATTGCCACATCGCTTGGCACATTGCGCTTTGGGCCTTGGCGCGTGGCGATACGGACGAGATGTGGAGTATAGTGGACCGGGATATCGATCCAAGTGGGGCATGGGGTCCTCCGTTGAATGTAATGGTCGATCTGGCAGCGGTTCTGTATCGAGCGGAACTCTCGGGTGTAGAGGTTCCCGTAGAACGGTGGCAGACCGTATGCGACTATGCCGCCGAGAAATTTCCCAACCCCGGATTGGGTTTTGCGGATGCACACGCAGCACTTGGATATGCGATGGCAGGAAGATCCGAAGCACTTCAGCGGATCATCACAGGTGCCAAGGGACCGGCAGCCGACCTTGTCCGATATTTGGCAGAGGCATTCAGTGCTATTGCTCATCAGAACTGGTCGGATGCGAATGACTATTTGACAAAAGCGCTTTGGGATCATGCGCGACTTGGCGGCAGTCGCGCGCAGCGTGATTTAATTGAATATGCGTCTGTCGGTGTCTTGCTACGATTGGGACGTCATGATGAAGCCCGCAGGCAACTTGCCATGCACCGTCCCAAGGCAATAATTGGAAATGCGGTCAAGGGTATCTGATATTAGTATTCATGAACCGGGCACCGGGGCAGTCGCAGCGAAAGCTCACTTTTTCCCGCATTGCCGGTATCCAGACCCGCACTCGCGTCGAAAGGACACGCGATTAACTATTCTTTCGTAAACACATTATCTCGTGGTGTTGCATCGCGCACGCCACATTAATCCACGTCACCCGGAGAACGGTACAGCTGCAATACCGACGTGATACCGACGTGATACCGACGTGATACCGACGTGATACAGCCGCCGATTTCGTTGAAAACAAGGCCGTTAACCTTTGGGTGCCTCACCCGTAGCGCCGTACGAAATTCCGCAGGATCATCTCGGGGGCAAACACGTCCGCCGCCCGGCACATCTCGATCAGGGTGTCAGCATCCTCTGGCGGAAAATATCCGCGGTCCCGGTAGATATTGATGCGCGTCTCGAACCCGTCCGCATCCGCTTCGGGATGGAACTGCGTGGCGTAGACATGCGCCCCGTGCCGGACCATCTGGAACGGGCAGGCCTCGGATCGCACAAGGTGCGCACAGTGATCTGGCAGGCTCTGCAAGGCTTCCTTGTGCCCGACGAAAGCGTCAAATGCAGTGGGGACGCCGTCCAGCAACGGGTCGTCCTTGCCCTCGACCGTGACCTCGCAGGCCGATGTGCCCACCGGCTCGCCATAGGCGCGTTTGCTGACGTCGCCTTCTAAATGCTGACCCAGGATTCCGATGCCGTAACAGCAGCCAAGAAAAGGGAAATCGCGTTCGGTGATCTGTGGCATCAGCGACAGAACATCCGCCTCAATGCGCGCCTCCACCGTCGACTTCTGCGCCGGCGCATCGCTGACACAGCCCGGCCCGCCACCAACGATGATGCCAGAAAGATCATCAAGATCAATATCTTGCGGTAGTCTTTCCTGATCCAATCGGATCCGGCGCGTTTGCCCTTCTTTCAAGCCGCCCTTGCGCAACATGGCGGCGAACTCGTCGTCCGAGGCTTCGGATTCGGGGCGCAGTTGCAAGATCAGAAAGGGTTTGCTCATCATGCGTCTCCATTGCCGGTTTCACCGTGGTTGGCGTGAATCCAACACGCCGTCAAGCCGCTGGCGTATCTTGACCCCGCGTGCCAAAGGAATACGCTGTTTTTCATCCTGATCTTCGCAAAGGAATACGCAATGCCAAAGCGCCCGCACCTTGTTCTAGGTGGCGACCCAAGCTACGTCCGAACGGGGTAGGTTTCATGGCGCGTTCACTTAGCCTGGCGGCGTATCTGGCGTATGCTCGCCGTGGCACGCCCGAAACGTTTGTGCCTACTCAGCCGCGTCCAAAGGGGTGCATCGTCTGGGGTCATGCAACCGAGCCCGCGCATCGCGATGCGCTGTTGCAGTTGTACGAACGGCTGTCCGGAATGCGCCCGGATCTGACCTTGCTTCTGACCACCCGGAACACTGTGCAAGATCAGCGCGCGATCCATGGCAAGCGGGTCATCACCGAACGTTTGCCCGAAGACAGCGTCGCCGCCGCCCAGACGTTTATGACCCATTGGCGTCCGGATCTCGCCTTGTGGACAGGTGGCGATCTGCACCCGGCATTGCTGGACCGGGTAGGCGAGGCAAGTGTTCCAATGGCGCTCATAGACGCCGACGAGGCGCAGTTGGCACGCCCGGCGTGGCGCTGGTTTCCAGATCTGCCCCGCGCACTTTTGCGTCAGTTTGAATTCATCATGGCCCGTGACGAGGCCACCGCAAGGTTTCTGCGGCGCATGGGGGTACCCGACACGGTCATCACTGTCACTGGGCCCTTTCTGGACGGCACGGTTTCGCTTCCTTGTGTGGAATCCGACCGAGAAGAACTGGCGGCCATTCTGTTGGGGCGTCCTGTCTGGCTGGCGGCCATGTTGCGCCCCGAAGAAGTGCGTTACGCATTGGACGCGCACCGCGATGTAAGCCGCCTGTCCCATCGCGCCCTGCTCATCATCGTGCCGAATGACCTCGAAGATACATCCGCCTTCATCGACGCGCTGGATAAGGCCGGGATGCGTTACATCATGTGGTCCGAGGGCGCGTTACCCGACGAGACAACCCAAGTCATTCTTGCCGATACGCGTGGGGAAATGGGCCTTTGGTATCGTCTGGCACCCATAAGCTTCATGGGCAGTTCGCTTGTTTCAGGGGCACATGGGTGCGATCCCAACGAACCTGCTGCCCACGGCTCTGCCATTCTGTATGGCCCGAACATCCGACGCTACCTCAGCAGCTATTCCCGCTTTGCCGAGGCGGGCGCCGCACGCATCGTTCGTGACGCCGATACGCTTGCGGCGGCCGTCAAGCGCTTGGTTCCACCAGATCAATCTGCGGCGATGGCGCATGCAGCCTGGGAGGTCGCCTCGCGCAGTGCGGAACTGACGGACAAGATCGCGGAGCGCCTGCATGATCTTCTTGACCGGATCGAGGCCAGGTGATGCGCGCGCCCGCGTTCTGGGACAATCCGCCTGCGCAGCCGGGGTTACGTGCGCGTCTTCTGGCGCCCCTGGGCCAAGTCTATGGGCTTGCGACGGCCCGGCGCGTGTCCCAAACGCCCACCTACCGTGCGGACATCCCGGTGATCTGTGTTGGCAACATCAACGCTGGTGGCACCGGAAAGACGCCGACCGTCATCGCGCTGATTCAACGCTTGCAGGCACGCGGACATATGCCTGCGGTGATATCGCGCGGGCACGGTGGCGCGCTGACCGGACCCGTCGAAGTGATCGAGCGGCAACACAGCGCGGCGGATGTCGGCGACGAGCCGTTGCTGATCGCAGCGTTCGCCCGAACCTGGATCGCACGCGACCGTGCCGCGGCAGCCGAAGCCGCCGAAGCGTCGGGCGCGGATGTCATCATCATGGATGACGGGCACCAGAACCCGAGTGTCGCGCGCGATATCTCGCTTGTGGTTGTCGACGCGCTCAAGGGGTTCGGCAATGGGCGTTGTATCCCTGCGGGTCCTTTGCGCGAACCGGTTGAAACCGGGCTGCAGCGCGCTGATCTGATTTTGTCGATCGGCCCAGATGGCGCGCAAACCCAATTTCGTGACCAATGGGGTCACACCCTTGATCTGCCGCTTATGACCGGACAGCTTCAGCCGCTGGAAACCGGGATGGACTGGACAGATACGCCGCTTCTGGCGTTCGCAGGCATTGGCCATCCGGAAAAGTTCTTTGCCACGCTCCGGTCACTTGGTGCCACTCTGGTCCGAAGCGAAGCGTTGGACGACCACCAGCCGCTAACAGACACACTGATGGCCCGGCTGGAAAACGATGCCACGTCACTGGGCGCACAACTGGTCACCACGGAAAAAGATGCGGTGCGCCTGCCAGACAGCTTTCGCCGCAAAGTATTGACGCTGCCGGTTCGACTACACCTGTCTGATTGGTCGCCTTTCGACGCGCTGTGCGACCAAAAAGGGCTGTGACCGGGTTGTTTTCTTGGTTGAAACGGTCGATGCAAACTGTCAAGCGCGGCGCAGAAACGCCTTTGGATCAAGACTGCTCGTCGTCCTGACCCAGCTTGGGCGAGGCACGCCCAACCGCCAAATCAGCTTCAGAAAACCGGATTGGCGTGCGCACGCCGGGCACACCCTCAACGTTGATTTGCAAACCTCGCGCCTTGACATGCGGGTCGTCAAACACGTCGGCCATATCATTGATCGGCCCCGCCGGCACGTTTGCCGCCTCGCATGCAGCCAACAGGCCTGCCTTGGTGAACGTCTGCGTGCGCTTGGTCAGGGCGTCTGTCAACGCCAAACGGTTCTCTACCCGGCCAGCATTTGACGTGTACTGCGGCATATCCTTCAATTCGGACGCGTCCAAAAGGTCGCAAAACCGTTCGAACTGCGCATCGTTGCCCACCGCGACAATCAGATATCCGTCCGCGCAATCAAACACCTGATAGGGTGACAGGTTGGGATGAAAGTTGCCCAGTCGCCCCGGCGGTGTACCTGTTGCCAGATGGTTCATTGCCTGGTTTGCGGTGATCGCTATAGCAGCATCCAGCAAGGCCATGTCGATATGCTGCCCCGTGCCTGTGTTGTGCCGTTGGTGCAGTGCCGCCAGAATGGCAGTGGTAGCATATACACCTGTAAACAGGTCCGCCACGGCCACACCCACCTTGATGGGCTGTGCCCCGGGTTCGCCCGTCACAGACATAAGCCCCGACATACCTTGGATAATGTAGTCGTAGCCCGGACGATGCGCATATGGACCGTCCTGACCGAAGCCGGTGATCGAACAATAGATGAGGCGCGGATTGACCTGTGACAGGGTGGCATAATCCAGCCCGTACTTGGCAAGGCCGCCGACTTTGAAATTTTCGATCAGGATGTCGGCGTCCCGAACAAGATCGCGGACCTGTGACTGACCTTCGTCCGTGCGAAAATCGACCCTCACGCTTTTCTTGCCGCGATTGCAGGAATGATAATACGCCGCCGACCGGTCGCCGTCCCGTTCGATAAAGGGCGGCCCCCACCTGCGTGTGTCATCGCCGGCAGGGCTTTCGACCTTGATCACCTCAGCGCCCAGGTCGGCCAGTGTCTGACCGGCCCAGGGGCCGGCCAGAATACGCGCCAGTTCAACGACTTTCAAACCGGCCAGCGGCGCTGGTTTCATTGCGGCATGAGACCGTCGATGATGCCTTTCAGGTCAGCATAGGACATGTTGGAGTGTTTCTGGCCATTGATCACAAGGGTTGGCGTCGAATTGACTTGGTCGGCCTCTGCGTTGTCTTGATACCACGCCACAAGCGCCTTGGCCTTATCCGCATCAGACAAGCAAGCATCAAGCTGCTCATCGCCCAGCCCGGCCACCTTGCCAATCTTGCGCAGCCGGTCCGAGATGGCCACTGGATCCTGCCCGTCGCCAATCCAGTCACGCTGTTGCTCGTAAATCATGTCTGTGATGCCGAAGAACCGCTCGGGGCCGCCACATCGCGCGACCATCGACGCCCAAAGGCCGAACCGGTCGAAGAACACATCGCGGTAGATGAAATGCACCTGATCGGTGTCGATGTAATCCGCCTTAAGCTGTTTGAACTGGTCGGTGTGGAACCGGGCACAATGCGGGCAAGTGAAGGAGGCATATTCGATGATTGTCACCGGGGCAGTTTCCGGCCCCATCGTCATTTCGACAATCGAGGACGTGTCGACATCCGACGCCTCTTGGGCGGTTGCGGCCCCCAGCAGGTTTGTGCCGGCAGGCGCTTGTGAAGTGCCGGACGCAGAGGAGGTCAGCCACCATGCCCCGCCTGCGGCAAGGACAAGGGCGGCGGCCCCGGAAAGAACAACATTTCTCATAAAGTCACCTTAAGGTTTGGACGGTTTCGATTTGGATAGAACGTTTTGCCCCAGTAGTTCCAGCGCATCACGCAAAGCGCTGTCGGCCACCGGTGCGCTCAACTTGGCCGCAGTGGCGACAGCCAACGCATCGGGTCTCTTTGAAACGGATTCAGCGGGACGATGATCAAAACTGGCTTGACCCTCGGCGAATCCGGTCGCAGCCGTCTGCGTGATGTGAATGCGCGAAATGGCGTTGTAGCCGTAGGCGGTGTTCACCCGTTCGCGCAGCGTTTCTTTTTGCATCTCCAACATCGGCGCCTGCGCCCCGGTCGTTAAAACCGTTAACGTCGCACCGAACCCTTGGCGCGCGTAACTGATTTTAACCGGGCGAGCGATCGACGCGATCTCTGCCCCTGCTATCTCGGGCCAGTGGGTCAATACCTTGGACACGGCAAACCCCCGGCTTTCCGAAGCCTTTCGAATCTGCGTTCCCAGCAGCGTTCCGCTGCGTTTAAAGCCTTTAGTCGTGCCCCGTGGTTTGGGCATGGCTGACCTCCGTTCCCTTCGCGCTAATGTAAGGGGTATGACAGGGGACAACAAACCCAAAGCGCAATGGGATGAGATAACAGATGCGTTATGACAAGATGTCTGACGAGCTTTTGACGTGGTATGACAACCACGCCCGCACCCTGCCATGGCGGGTGCCGCCGTGCGACAGCAAATCAGGATTGAAGCCCGATCCCTATCGGGTTTGGCTTAGTGAAGTGATGCTGCAACAAACCACTGTGGCCGCCGTAAAAAGCTATTTTGAACGGTTCACGACGATCTGGCCCGGTGTGACCGACCTCGCGGCCGCAGAAGATGGACAAGTGATGGGCGAATGGGCCGGGCTGGGGTATTACGCCCGCGCCCGCAACCTGCTGAAATGCGCCCGGGTTGTGACGCAAGAACATGATGGACAGTTTCCGGACACCGCCGAAGGGTTGCGAAGGCTGCCAGGTATCGGGCCCTACACCGCCGCCGCCATTTCCGCGATCGCGTTTGGGCGTCCTTCTGTTGTGGTTGACGGCAACGTCGAGCGTGTGATGTCACGGATTTTCGATATTCGCACGCCGCTGCCCGCTGCAAAGCCGGACCTGACCGCAGCCGCCACACGGCTTACACCAAAAGCACGGCCCGGTGATTACGCCCAAGCGGTGATGGATTTGGGCGCAACTGTGTGCACACCCAAGTCACCGGCTTGCGGAATTTGCCCGTGGATGGCGCATTGCCTGTCGCGCAAGGCCGGGGTACAGGCCGATCTGCCGGTCAAGACCCCCAAAAAGTCGAAACCCACCCGGCTTGGCATCGCTTATGTTGCGCGTCGCGCAGACGGCGCGTGGCTGCTGGAGCGTCGACCCGACAGCGGGTTGCTGGGGGGGATGCTGGGCTGGCCCGGCAGTGATTGGTCAGAAGATCCAACGCCCTCGCCCCCGATGGACGCCGACTGGGACATTCTGGATACCGAGGCGCGCCACACCTTCACGCATTTCCACCTGCGCCTGCGAATCGCCCTTGCGACCGTTTCTGTGGACAAAACCCCTCAAACGGGTGTGTTTGTACCTGCAAGCAGCTTCCGACCGGCCGAGTTACCCACCGTCATGCGCAAGGTTTTTGACTTGGCGCGCGACAGGTTGCAAAACTGACCTTAGGGTATTCCAAACTGTAAAGTTCACCGGAGGCATCATGAGCGTTTCTGCCGATCAAATCGGGCGCATTCAGCGTGTATTGCCGTTCTGGACGGCATTTCTGTTGGTGCCCTTGGCGGTGATCAGCGCCACGCAGGGCGGCTGGACGGTGCTGCTGTTGCCGGTTGTTACGTGGTACTTCTTTGCGGCACTCGACGCGGTGCTGGGGCTGGAACTGGACAACCTCGACCCAGAAACGCGCGATCGGCACGTGCGCCTCTACACCGCCGTGACCGTTGTCTGGCCGCCGGTACAGTTTGGCCTTCTGGTTTGGATGTTGTGGTATGTCACCGGACCCGGCGACGCGCATCTCAACACCTTGGAAACCATCGTGCTGTTCTTCGGGATGGGCGTGATCTCGGGGACGGTAGGTATCAATTTCTCACACGAACTGATGCACCAGAAGTCCAAGATCGAACGGTTTCTCGGCGATGCCCTTCTGGCAATGGTGATGTATTCACATTTCCGCTCGGAACACCTGCTGGTACATCACCGGTATGTCGGCACGCCGCGCGATCCTGTCACGGCGCGCTACAACGAGGGGTTCCACCGCTTTTTCCCACGCGTTCTGAAGCAGTGTTTCCTATCAGCCTGGGGCGCGGAAAAGGCCATGCTGGCGCGCAAGGACAAACCCGTCACCGATCTTTCAAATCCTTTCTTCAAGTACTGGGCGCTACAGGCCTATATGATCGTTCTGGCCATTCTGATCGGTGGTTGGGTCTGCCTGGCCCTGTTTCTGTGGCAGGCCTTTGTCGCGATCTGGCAGTTAGAGCTGGTGAATTATGTCGAGCATTACGGCCTGACGCGCAAACATCTAGGTGAGGGCAAGTACGAGCATGTCAAACCGCAACACAGCTGGAATGCTGCGCAAAAAGCGTCAAACTGGTTACTGATCAACCTGCAACGCCACTCGGACCATCATTACAAGCCGAACCGGCGATTCCCGCTATTGCAGAATTATGATGACGAAGAAGCGCCGCAACTGCCCTATGGCTACCCGGTGATGACCATTGCAGCGATGATGCCACCTCTTTGGCGCCGGGTTATGAATCCACGTGTCCGTCGGTGGCGGCAAAAGTACTATCCGGAAGTTACCGATTGGAAGCCATACAACAAGGCGCTGAATCCGTTGCCGCGCTGACCCGAGAATCGCCTCTGTAAAAAAAAATTGATTTCCAACAGGCGCTCACAACCGTCCGAACCAGAACTTTGGAGAGATCAGCCCGCTTGCTTGTTGTATGCGGCCAGCAAATGCGACTTTTGCTGCCAGTTAGCGTCAAAAACACTCGCATGACCAAGTGCTTACAGTTTTTTCAAGAGTGGTCGGGGTAAAAGCATGTTTGCGCTAGGGCTTTCGTCCAATGTGTAAAGAAGAAATTACATTTGTTTTTGTCAAGTATCTATGACACTCTGTTCAATACGCCAGTGCGCTCTGCGTATCGGCTTGCAGTGATGTTTATTGGACCAAACCAGAAACGGTAAGGTCACGCGCACTGTGCAGGACCTAGAAGTAAGGAGACGGTATATGTCCGATGATCCTGATAAAGTTTGGCCAACCGGCCTGACTCTCCGCGAAGCGGAGGAAGTACATAGCTATCTGATCGATGGCACCCGCGTATTCGGTGTGATTGCCCTTTTGGCTCATATCCTTGTGGCTGTGTCCACGCCGTGGCTGGGCTAAGGAGGAGCTGTCATGAATAATGCAAAAATGTGGCTTGTGGTTTCGCCGAGTGTTGGCGTTCCTATCTTCCTGGGCGCTGTCGCCGTGGGTTCATTTGCCGTGCACGTTGCTGTTCTCAGCAACACGTCGTGGGTGAGCGACTTCCTGCAAGGCAACGAACTGGGCTCGGGTGACCAGTCGGCGGCGCTTGAGCGCAGCCAAGATCTGGACACCGCGAAAGCCAGCTACGTCGTACCAACGGCAGAAGGTCAGGAACTGACCGTCATCATGCCGGACGGAACCGTGGCAAAGGCCGTGCTGACGCAAGATCAACTGGCGTCGATCACAAATTAGGCTAAAGGGCTTGGCGGCGGTTTCGCCTGGGCCTTTCGCAATCGGCGGTGTGACGGGTACCGCCGCTTCATCAATCAGGACTGCGCCGAAATGCCCTTGGCGCTGACAGTCGATGTTAAACTACCGGAGCTTTGCCTTAAGAAAACTAGCGTCCATTGGACCGAAATATCTGCCGTTCGCAGATGTTGCGTCCGATGAGGTGCCGTTGTCACGGCTGCTACGGCTTTCCCTTTTTCAGGTAACGGTTGGAATGGCGCTTGTCCTTTTGGTGGGCACGCTAAACCGCGTCATGATTGTCGAGTTGGAAGTGCCAGCTTCGATCGTGGCGCTGATGCTGGCGTTGCCATTGCTGTTTGCGCCATTGCGCACTTTGATCGGTTACAAATCCGACACACATGTTTCGGCACTGGGATTGCGCCGTGTGCCTTACATCTGGAAAGGCACGCTTTATCAGTTTGGCGGGTTTGCCATCATGCCCTTTGCTTTGCTTGTGCTGTCGGGCTACGGCGAGGCGATCGATGCGCCGATGTGGATTGGTCACAGTGCGGCTGCACTGGCTTTTCTGCTTGTTGGTGCAGGCATGCACATGGTGCAGACCGTGGGCCTTGCGCTTGCCACGGACTTGGTCGAAGACGAGGACCAGCCCAAAGTTGTCGGGCTGATGTATGTCATGTTGCTTTTGGGCATGGTGGTCAGTGCGCTGATCTTTGGCGCCTTGCTTGAGAATTATTCGCCGGGGCGTCTGATCCAGGTGATCCAAGGCTCGGCCGTGCTGACTGTGGCGCTGAACCTTTACGCCATGTGGAATCAGGAAGCGCGCGACCGGGTACGCGCGGCGGAAATGGAAAAAGCACGACCTCCCAAATTCGAAGTGGCGCTGCGCGGACTTCTGGAACGGCCCGGTATGACGCGTCTGCTCTTGGTGATTGCTCTGGGGACGTTTGGATATGGCATGGCCGACGTTCTGCTGGAACCCTATGGCGGTCAGGCGCTTGGTCTTTCGGTGGCGCAAACGACGAAGCTCACTGCCTTGCTGGCCGGTGGCACGCTGATCGGTTTTGGTATCGCATCGCGCGTTTTGTCACAGAATGGCGATCCGGCGCGTTTGGGGCGGATCGGGGCCATGATCGGCCTTCCCGGTTTTGCGGCGATCATTCTGTCATCCATGGGCAGCGGACTAATCGTGTTTCTGGCAGGTGTGGCTCTAACCGGGCTGGGGGCAGGTCTTTTTGGTCATGCAACCCTTACCGCAACAATGCGGGCCGCCCCAAAAGGCCAAATCGGCATGGCGCTTGGCACATGGGGGGCTGTTCAAGCCACCTGCGCCGGGGCCGCAGTGGCCATCGCCGGCGTGGTGCGTGACGTGATCGTCGGCACTTCCAGCCTCACTGGAATTGCGGCGCACTCGCCCTACACTGTAGTTTTCATGATTGAGATCGTCATGCTCGCATTGGCCGTACTGGTGGCGGTTCCTTTGGGGCTTGGCAAAACAGAGCCACGTTTACGGGCCAAATCAACCCAGTCTGTGGCAAGCACGGACCCAACATCGGTGGAGGTATCATGACACAAGTCATCAGCCGTCTTTTTGAAAACGAAACGATCGCACAAGGTGTGGCGGATCGGATGCGCTTTGAAGGCTTGCCGCCGCGCGCGGTTCGTATCGTCATGGCGCAATCCGGCGAAGGCTCCGACACACTGACACGCCGCATAGCGGATATGGGCGTCGACGACGGCGCCGCACAGGCCTATGCGCAACACATGGCGGACGGCAAGGTTGCAGTCGTCGTACATGCCTCATACCGTCCGCTTGGGGCCGCCAAGATAACCCGTGGTATCATGGCGCGGAACCCGGCCATCGACCTGGGCGACATCACCGAGGAAACCTATGTGAAGGAAGGGCCAAGCCGCGCACCAAGCATTTTGGATTCCCACCCGACATTCCTGACCTCGCGTATGGCACGGCGCAGCATGCAATCCGCCGGACCCATCTCCAGAGGGTTAGGTCCGAAACTGATCATGAAGTCGCGCCCACGAACATCGGCCATAAAAGGCGGGCGCTTTATGTCCCGCATGTTCTGGCCAATGCCGCTTTTGAAAACGGATCGCACGGCCACCTCGGCCATTCGCGGTGGGAAACACATGTCACGTGCTTTCTGGCCTATGCCCCTTTTGTCGCGCAAAGAACGCCGTTTGTCAGTGATCCCTGGCGGGGCCCTGCCCTTATCACGCGCCTTGGGCTTCCCAACCGTCATGACACGGCCCTAAAATCACAACAGCCTAACAGGCAAAAAGAAACCCCCGCCGTCGGCCGACGGCGGGGGTTTCTTTTTTGTTCGACCCAGATCGCTTTTGGATCAGCTGTTCTTCTTGCCCTTGATCGGCGCCCAAATCCGCTTGTTGGTCAGGTAAAGAAGCACCGAAAGGATGGTCAGGAAGATCACCCCGGTCAGGCCTGCCTGCTTGCGGTCCATCATCTTGGGTTCGGCTGTCCACATCAGGAAGGCCGAAACATCCTTGGAGATGTGGCTGATATCATTATCGTGGCCATCCGCAAAATCGACGTCCTCGCCGTAAAGCGGCGGCGCCATGGCGATCCAGCCGCCTGGAAACGCCTTGTTCTCGTAGAACGTGGTGCCAGCTTCTTCCTTGGTTTCACCGGTATAGCTCGTCAGGAGCGAGTAGATGTATTCAGGGCCACCCATGCCTTTGACGAGCTGGTTGATGCCAGACCCGTACGGCCCATGAAATCCGGCACGCCCCTTGGCCATCAGGCTTAGGTCAGGTGCGTTTTCCAGGTTGGACCCGGGAAAGTGATCACTGGGACGTGCGGCGCGGAAATCATCCAGCTCGGCGTCGTACACCTCATAGTTTTGCTCAGCATAGGCACGCACTTCTTCGCTCGAAAAATGTGGTCCACCTTCGTCGCCCAAGGTGCGCAGCGGCACGTATTGCAAGCCATGGCACGCCGCACAGATCTCGGTGTAGACTTGCAAGCCGCGCTGCAATTGTGCCTCGTCAAACGAGCCGAAGGGCCCCTCGAAAGAGAAGTCGACATCCTTGATCTTGCCTTCTGCGCCGGCCGCAAACGCACCACCGGAGGAAAGGGTGAGGGCGGTAACTGCGCTGATCGCGAGTTTTTTAAACATATCCCGTATCCTTTCTTATTCTGCCGGCTCGGCGGCTTTGCCGTAGTGGGCTTTGAAGTCATCTTCAATGGTGTCGGGCTGCGGATCTGGTTTCTCGATCACACCCAGCAGTGGCAGAATGACCAGGAAGTAGAGGAACCAGTAAGTAGCCCCAAGCAACGCTATATAAGGATAGATCCCCTCAGCGGGCATCGCACCGACCCAGGTCAGCATGATGAAGTTCACGACGAAGATCCAGAACCACCATTTGAACATTGGACGATACCGGCCCGAACGTACCATCGACGTGTCCAGCCAGGGTGCCAAAGCCATGATTGCGATCGAACCGAACATTGCCAGCACGCCAAAGAACTTGGCGTCAATGATGCCGCCGGTGATCCAGCTTGCCGCCATCACGATCCAGACATCGTCTGTGAAAGCCCGCAGGATGGCGTAGAACGGCAAGAAGTACCATTCCGGAACGATATGCGCCGGCGTTGCCAGGGCGTTTGCCTCGATATAGTTATCGGGGTGACCCAGGTAGTTTGGCATGAAGCCGACGATGGCAAAAAACACCGCCAGGATCACCGCCAGGGCGAAAAGATCCTTGATCACGAAGTAGGGCCAGAACGGCACCGTGTCACGTTCAGCTTCTGCTTTCGAATTGCGGCGCACTTCGACACCTGTCGGGTTGTTGTTGCCCGTGGTGTGGAATGCCCAGATGTGTACGGCGACCAGCGCCGCGATCACGAAGGGTAACAGGTAATGCAAGCTGAAGAAGCGATTCAACGTGGCATTGTCCACCGCAGGACCTCCAAGCAACCACGTCTGAATGGGTTCTCCGATAAAGGGGATCGCGCCAAACAAGCCTGTGATTACGGTCGCGCCCCAGAAGGACATTTGCCCCCACGGAAGCACGTACCCCATGAACGCCGTGCCCATCATCAGCAGGTAAATCAGCATGCCGATGATCCACGTAATCTCGCGCGGGGCTTTGTACGAACCGTAGTACATGCCTCGGAAGATGTGCATATAAACAGCGAAGAAAAACAGTGATGCGCCGTTCATGTGCAGATAACGGATCATATGCCCGCCATTCACATTGCGCATGATGTGCTCAATCGAGGCAAATGCATAATCCACGTGTGGCGTGTAGTGCATCACCAGAACAATGCCGGTGATGATCTGTAGCGCTAGACAAAAGGTCAGGACGATACCCCAGATCCACATCCAGTTCAGGTTTCTGGGCGTTGGAATCATGATGGTGTCGTACAATAAGCCGACGATCGGCAGGCGCGAGTGCAGCCACTTTTCACCGCCGGATTTCGGTTCGTAATGGTCGTGAGGAATTCCACCCATGGTCTCTATTCCTTATCCCAATTTCACGGTCGTTTCGTCGACAAACTCGGCCGGAGGAACCGGCAGGTTTTCAGGCGCAGGGCCCTGACGAATACGTCCCGACGTATCATAGTGCGAACCGTGGCAAGGGCAGAACCAGCCACCCACACCACCGGCTGTGAAGTCGCCAGCATTGCCCAGTGGAACACAGCCTAGATGGGTGCAAACGCCCATCATCACCAGCCACTCCCCTGCTTCATCCAGCGTGCGGTTTTCATCGGCGCCATCAGCCCCGTCCAAATTGGCATTACGCGCCTCGTTGTCAGGCAGGCTTGCCACATCAGTTTCCCGTGCCTCGGCAATCTCTTCTTCCGTACGGCGACGGATGAAAACCGGCTTGCCCAGCCATTTCACCGTCAACTGCGTACCGGTGTCGACACCCGAGACGTCAACACGGATGGAACTAAGCGCCTGAACGTCGGCAGAGGGGTTCATCTGGTCGACCAGCGGCCAAATGGCGGCCCCGGCTGTCACGGCACCGGCACCGGCGGTGGCGTAGTAGATAAAATCTCTGCGTGTACCTTCGTGGTCTTCTGCGTGGGACACGAGCCAATCTCCAATTCTTATAGCCTGAAACGGCGTACCCTGTGCGCGCGCGTCGGGACGACTCCCGAAGCTGCAATCGCACCGGTATTTAGCCGGGCTTGCATGGTGCGTCCAGTACACAATGAATTTCATTTGATCATGGCGCGCATCTGTCGCGCTTGTAGGGGCCTTTCGGTGGGTATAAAGAGAGCCCGACCAATCCCCATGTTCAAAAGGTGTTCCGCCATGCTGAAACTCGCAAAAACCACTCTGGCAGCCCTTGTTATGTTGGCCTCTCCAGCGGTCGCCGAAGTCGAGCTAAGCTTTTATCTGGGTGTGCAGGGTGTGCAGGACAGCACCGCCAGCGGAACCCTTCCCGGCGGCGCGCCGTTTAGCCGCAATATCGACTGGGAGGGTCGTCCGTTTGACGCGCCGATCTACTATGGCGGGCGGGCGATGTGGTGGACCCAAAACAATATCGGGTTTGGCATCGAAGGCACGCATACCAAAGCTTATGCGACCACCGCCGAAGCAAATTCCATCGGTCTGGCCCGTTTCGAGTTATCCGACGGCCATAACATTATCACCGCCAACGTGATGAAACGGTGGCCCGACACCTTCGCAAATGGTCGGTTCACACCCTATGTCGGCGGCGGTTTGGGTGTTGCGATTCCGCATGTTGATACCCAAGTGATCGGCGCCACCAACCGCACGTACGACTTTGAGACGACAGGATTTGCGGTGCGGGGAATCGCAGGCATGAAGTACGATCTGAACGAAAAATGGGCTCTTTTCGGGGAATACCAGTTCACGTGGTCCGACAATGACGTCACAATCAACCCCGACCCAGCCGTACCCGGTCAGACGCCAGGCGAATTGAACACCGACATTCTTACGCATGCCTTTAATTTTGGCGTCAGCTACAGTTTCTGATACTCAGACACTCACGCCGACCAGAAAACAAGAAGTGAAGTGAAGACCCGGATCACAGCCGGGTCTCTTTACGATTTGAACCTTTGCGCGCGTTTGCACGACGCACCCCTGTAATTTCCGACAGGGAGCAAGACAGTGCCGCATTATACGACTTTTCCAACGACCCACACTTTTGACCAAGACTTTCGAGAAACAAAAACCCTTTATAGTCTTCACCGCAGTGATGACCGCGGTGCATTCACCGTGGGCGAGGATGCGCATGACGGATATCCTGGCGGCCTGCCTACGGCCTCGGATTATCATGGCAGCGCCGCTGCTGATTACATCGACATGTCCAAGATCGCCTTCGATCAGACCATTCACGGGTTTGCCGGGGACGACGAAATCATCGGTGGCTTCGGCGAAAACCTTATTGTCGGAGGTCTGGGCAACGACACACTGACCGGCAATGACGGCTTTGACACGCTTGTCGGTGGGGATGGCGATGATTTCCTTGGTGGCGGTGCGGATGACGACGAACTCCATGCCGGCGACGGCGCCGATCAGGTCAATGCGGGCACAGGAGACGATTTCATCTTTCTCACGGATGATGGGCAAACCGACCTCATCATCTTCGTTGCAGGCGATGGTCATGATGTCATCGACGGATTTGAAGTGGGTGTCGACAAATTGTTACTCAGCCAATTTGACCTCGAAGACTTCAACGAAGTCAACAACTTGATCTCTTACAATGCCACCGGTCAAGCACTTTTGGACCTGGGCGGAGGCGACCAGATCATCCTTACGGGGCTCGACGGTCCTTTGGGGTGGGACGACTTTCTGCTCTGAGCACTGCGTAAGACGGCAGATCTTTTTTGAACCTGACCGATCACTCGCTCGACGGACAAGCAAGCCCCGAAAACAGGAGACAACACAATGACATGCAAGACATTTGAATTCACCGCATTTGCAGAAACCGATCTTCTTGATGGCACCTCACCTTATGCGACCGACCGCATTGACGACTTTGGCAGCGCAGGCTTCAAACACGGTGGTTTTGCGACGTTGAATCGTGGTCCGGGGGATCTGGCAATTCCGGACGGAAGCCATGATGGCTATCCCGGCGGGCGCACCTCCTCAACAGAAGTGCACGGTACAGGCGACGACGATGAGATTGACCATTTCATGGGTGGGTATGGACAGAACATCTATGGATTTGCTGGCAATGATACGATCACGGCGGGTTATGCCGACGACAAGGTGTTCGGCGGGTTGGGCGATGACGAGATCTATGCAAATGCCGGAAACGATGTCGTTGTCGGCGATGTCGGCGATGACCTTCTCTTCGGCCAGGATGGCGACGACTCGATCCACGCCGGAGATGGCATGGACAGCATGTCCGGCGGCAATGGAGATGATTTCATCTTCCTGACCGATGATGGTCAGACCGACACCATTTACTTCGTGGCCGGCGAAGATCAGGACGTAATCGACAATTTCGAACTTGGCATCGACAAGGTGGCGCTTGCCAATTTCGGGATATCGTCGTTTGCCGAACTTGAAGGTATGATCACCTATTCTGGTGATCAGGCCATGATCGATTTCGGCGGGGGAGATGTACTCATCTTTACCGATCTGGACGGTCCGTTGGGCGCAAATGATTTTCTTTTGTAACGATCCGGCGGTGCGGGACTAATCCGGCACCGTCTCCAACATGCTCTGACGTTTGGCAAACGTTTCGAACCAGGTGGCCAGCGCGTCGTTGCCCGAGCGCCAGTCGCGCGCGGGCTGACGAAAATCCAGGTACGCCAAAGCACAGCCGATGGCGATATGGCTGGCATCCAATGGCCCGTTCAAATGGCTTATCCAGCGGGCATTCACCGCGTCAACGCTTCTTCTGACCTTGGCCCATTGCGCTTCGATCCAGTCTTCGAAGACCAATTGTTCGGGGCGCACGCGATGTTCGTAGACCATTAGGATTGCGGCATCCATGATCCCGTCTGCCGTCGCCTCCAGTGTCAGCGTCTCCCAAATCCTGGATTCAGGATATAGGCCTGCGTCCACCCGCGCATCAAGGAACCGGCAAATCACCCGACTGTCGTATAGGGTCGGGCCGTCGTTGCGCACCAATGCGGGGATCTTGCCAACAGGGTTGGCTGCAGCCACGGCCGGGTCCGTCGCGACCGGCGTGGTCATGACTTGCACCAGTTCCACATCGTCCATCTGGCCGGTTTCGATCAACATGACCTTGACCTTGCGGCCAAAGGGCGACGGTTTGGCAGAGATAAGCTGCATTGGATGATCCTTCATTAACCGAAACGCCAGGGCGCCGCCCTGCGTTCGTACATTGGCTTAGTTCGGTAAATCTCGCATATGGGCGGCAAGAACACTTTCATGTGCCCCAATCCCGGATTGTGCCACCTTGTCGGCCGCGCGCAGGCGCACCTCATCAGGTTTGTTCTGGTTCAGCTTCCATGTGCCGTGAATGTCCTCGACCTGCATGTGGCACGGTACGATCTGCCGCATCATCCGTTCCATAACCTCCGACGTCATCTTTGTGCTCAGCCAAGGTGGTTTTGGCAAAAGCTGATCCTCGAAATGGGCAGATTGCCGATCAAGAAGATCATGCATCTCGACATGGGGGCGCAAAGTGATCTCGCCCACCAGATGGACGGCGATGTAATTCCAAGTCGGCACCTGATCATCGACTTCATACCAGTCTGGCGAAACATATGAATGCGGCCCTATCACCGCCAGACGTGCCGGCGACGGCGTTGCCAGTTTCCTTGCAATCGGGTTTGATCGGACCAGGTGAAACTCGGCCAATGTGCCGTCTTTCGACAAGAGAAATGGAATATGACTGACCAGCGGTGCGCCTTCCGTGCCCACAGCCAGCATGCCAAACGCCTGAGAACGGGCAAAGGCAATGTTGCGCTCTTGCGTTGTGTTGCGAAAGGCAGGATTGGGATGCATTGGTGACTCCTTCGGAACCACGTTCCAGCGATGCGCTGCAAAACGCCAGTGCGAAATTGTAACTGTCACAATGGCGCTGCGTTTGTAAATCGACAAGATCCATGGCTAGCTGCAACGACATTCTGGAAAGGACGCGCCGATGATCGATCTTGCCACGCTTGTGACCTACACCGTTGTCGTTTTGGGATTTGTCTTCATCCCCGGTCCCGCCACCCTGTTGACCGTTGCCCGCGCAACCACATCAGGCACCCGCGTCGGCATCGCGACCGGGGCCGGGGTTGCAGCTGGCGATATATTGCATACCGTGATGGCAATTGTCGGTATCTCTGCGATCATTGCCACATCCGCACTGCTTTTCAGCATCATCAAATACCTTGGCGCGGCTTATCTGATTTACATCGGCCTGCGGGCCATTTTCGAAAAGCCCACGGTGGAATTTGGTTCAGGGCGCACCCCGATCACGGCACAACAAGCGTTTCATCAAGCAATACTGGCCGAGGTGTTGAACCCAAAAACGGCGCTGTTCTTCCTCGCCTTCCTACCACAATTCGTTAGTCCCGACGCAGGCTCCGTCGCAATACAGTTGGCGACGCTTGGGGCGATCTTTGTCACACTCGGCTTGCTCAGTACGGTTATCTTTGCTGTGGGGGCTGGTAGTCTGGGCAACCTGACGCGCCGAAACCCGGCGGTCTTGCGCTGGCAAGGCAAGGTCGTGGGAAGCATTTATTGCGCTTTGGGGCTGCGCGTCGCTTTGCAAGAGCGATAGCTAGGCTGCGCGCAGCTGCGTCCCGCTTGCGCCCTGGACCGTTACCGTAACGATCTCTCCCTCCGGCTGATCCAAATCAAAGACCACTTCGGTGAACTGTTCTGTCCGCCCCATACGCGCGTTTTCCAGCAAAACCCGATGCGTGCGGCCCTGCTGATCCGCCAGATGCTGCGCTACACGTGCCTTACCCGCCGCGCGCAGCCGCGCGGCCCGCGATTTGATGTCGGCCCCATGAACCTGCGGCATTCGGGCAGCGGGCGTTCCCGGGCGCGGCGAATAGGGAAAGACATGCAGCCAGGTCAGGTGACACTCCTCAACCAACCGCAGTGAATTCTCGAAAGCGGCTTCGCTTTCGGTTGGAAACCCGGCGATGATATCGGCACCGAATGTCATCTCGGGCCGCAAACGCCGTGTCTCCTCTGCAAAACGAATGGCATCGTCCCGCAAATGCCGGCGCTTCATCCGCTTGAGGATCAGGTCATCGCCATGCTGCAGGCTCAAATGCAGATGCGGCATCAGGCGTGGCTCGGTCGCAATCGCCTGCATCAGGTTCTCGTCGACTTCGATCGAGTCAATAGAAGATATCCGCAACCGCGGCAGGTCCGGCACCAGCTTGAGAATCCGCATCACCAGATCACCCAGCTTGGGTTCCGCCGGCAGGTCGGCGCCCCAACTGGTCAGATCGACTCCGGTCAGAACCACCTCATTGTACCCACGATCCACCAACCGCTTGATCTGATCCACCACAACGCCTGCGGGCACCGAACGCGAATTGCCCCGCCCATAGGGAATAATGCAGAACGTGCAGCGATGATCACAACCGTTTTGAATTTGTACATAGGCGCGCGACCGCGTGCCAAAACCGTCAATCAAATGTCCCGCCGTCTCGGTCACCGACATGATGTCGTCCACCTGAACGGATTCCGTCTCGCCTATGAAATCCGCAGCAAGACCGTTCCAGGTTTCAGGTGTCATCTTCTCCGTGTTGCCGATGACGGCATCCACCTCTTCCATCGCCGAGAAGGTCGCCGGCTCGGTCTGCGCCGCACAGCCCGTCACGATCAGACGCGCATCTGGATTATCGCGCCTCAGCTTTCGGATTTCCTGACGCGCCTTGCGCACAGCTTCCGCTGTGACAGCGCAAGTGTTCACCACCACCGCATTCTCAAGGCCTGCGGCACCCGCCAACTGCTTCATGGCCTCCGTTTCGTAGGCGTTTAAACGACAGCCCAGAGTGGTGAACTTGGGCACGCTCATCGTGCCGCCTCAAGGAAGGCAGGCGAGATCACACCGTCGCAGACATGCGTGGTGGGTCCTGTCATCCACACCCCGTCATCACGCCAATCGACCTTTAGAGTACCACCATCGAGATCAATGCGCACCTCGCGCCCGGTCAATCCTCGACGGACCGCCGCTACCGCGACAGCGCAAGACGACGACCCCGAGGCGAGCGTCACGCCGACGCCCCGTTCCCACACGCGCAGCCGCAAATGATCCGGGCCGACAACGCTGACAACCTGCACGTTTGTGCGCTCGGGATAAAGCGGGTGATGCTCGTATCGCGGCCCAAACGTATCCAGCGGGATTGCCTCGGCATCCTCCACGAAAAACGTGCAATGCGGATTGCCCATGCCCGTGGCAACCGGGCTGCCTTCGATAGGCAACTCCAATGTGTCCATCTCTTCAGCCAAGGGAATCTCGTTCCACGCCAACTGTGGGAGACCCATGTTCACCGAGGTCAAGCCGTCACCCGCATCCACGGCATGAAGGCTACCCCGCTCGGTCGTCAGGTGCAGTTTGTCGCAGCCGCTCTGATCCATGATGTGCCGCGCGATGCAGCGCGTGGCGTTACCACATGCCGCAGAGATCGAGCCGTCGGCGTTCCAGAACCGAAGATGCACGTCCCCTTCCCCGTTTTCGATGAGCGCCAGTTGATCGAATCCGATGCCTGTCCGTCGGTGACCAAGCGCACGTGCGAGGCTTGGCGTTACCTCAACACCGCGCGCACGTGCATCCAGTACAACGAAATCGTTGCCCAGCCCATGCATCTTCATAAAGGCCAATCCAGTTTCTCGTGCGTCGCTCATGGCGCGCATATAAAGCCCCCGGTGCGACGAATCCAGCCACACCGCGAAATTCCGCACAATAAGGGCTTGACCACCCCCCGCCCTCTTTCTAGATAGGCCGCTTAGTGGGCCGTTAGCTCAGTTGGTAGAGCAACTGACTTTTAATCAGTGGGTCGCAGGTTCGAATCCTGCACGGCTCACCACTATTTTCAATAACTTACGTCGTTATGTAAGGTTTTGCGCTTCTAGCTAGCGACCACATAGCGACCGCAACTTCGCAACGGATCTTGTTGCATTGTTTTGGCGCAATTAGATGTGACCAACACGATGCTGAACGCAAAGTCCACCAATTAC
>JBCBTE010000014.1:0-35634 GCA_039818805.1 Pseudomonadota bacterium | reverse complement strand
CAAACCTTCGGCGTGCCCACGGATGCCGAAGCGTTTGTCATGTGGCGGTGCCACCGTCATCGCTCTGCCAGTCCAGGTTGGCAATGTAGAGAGGCATGCCGTCAGCGACACCAGGTACGGTCAGGGCTTGGAACAACCTTTGACGGGCGACGTTGCTGCCATCCGTCAACGTGTTGGCGTCCGCCGAAGACACCATGATGTCCGCCTCAAACAGCGCGTAAGGCGCCGTCGTCGTCCCATTTAGCGCGCCCAGAATGCCCAATTGCACAAAGACCAGAATGTTTGCAAACGCCACACCTGCAATGGCCGCGAACAAACGAGTCCGACTATGGGACAATTGGAGCCACCCAATAGGCAACCTGCCAAAAAGCATGGTCAGAAACCGGGTCATTCCGCGCGTCGGCCAGCGTCAATTCGCGTGACCACCTGCAGATTGGTCAAACGACGCGCCTTAGCGCTTGAGGCGTCATCAAGTGAAATGATCACATCCACCACTCGCGCGTCGGTGTTGGCCGCGGGATCATCCGAAGTGATGGATTGGCGACTGATTTCCAAACCGATGGCGTTAACCTGCCCCACCAATTCGCCAGAAACCGCAGCTGCCGTGGCGGTGACGGGGTCGCCGATGGCAACGCGTCCGATCATCGTCTGATAAACTTCTGCCTCTATGGTCATCTGTGTGGTGTCACCCAGATCCAGCACGCCGTCGGTATCCGGCCGTTCACCCGGTCGGGCGTGAATGTCCAACACGGTGCCCGTGATCGGAGCGCGCACAAATGCCTTTTCGACATCCCGCTCCGCCTGAGATTGCTCGGCCAGCGCGGCCAGCAGATTGGCTTTGGCCACAGCGATGTCGGCCTGAACACCATCGCTGTTCTGATCGTAGCGTGACAAGGTGGCCCGGGCTTTTTCGACATCTCGTGCTGCTTCCGTTGCGCGGGCAATGACCTGATCCAAAACGGCCTTGGTGGTCACGCCCCGCTCCATCAAAACCGTGGTGCGTTCCAGATCATCTGCAGCTGCGATTTCGGTCGCAATCGAACGTTCAAGCGATGCTTGTGCTTCGTTTCGGGCCGCTGTGATCGATGCGACCGTCTGCTCGACCGACGCACGTGCCACAGCGACGCTGGCTTGCGCGGTTTCAAGGGACCCTTGGTACTGCGAAAGACTGTCCAGAACTGCTATGACATCGCCTTCTCGGGCGGTTTCGCCGATCTCGACCTTTAAATCGGCAACGCGCGCATCCCCGGCGCCAAATGGGGTGGCCACCGTCACGATGTCACCTCGGGGGATAATGCGGCCCAAGGCCACCACGTCCCCTTCGCTGACCACGGCCAGTTCTTCGCGATCTTCGACTTGCCGAATGGCGATCGCCATGGGCGTGTTGGTGCCTTCTCCCGGCGTCAGGCCCGTGGCGCGAAAGAGCGCCTGAATTCCCGGTGGCTGAAAGTAAAGTCCAATCACCCCGCCGGTGAACAACAACGCTGAAACCAGCGGGATCAACAACAAATGCCGCTTGCCCGATAGCCGCCGTGGACGCGCCACGGCGGCCTCTGATACACCATTGTCCAAAATTGGAAGCTCCGTGAGTGGTTGCTTATTCTTGGTCATGGCGATCCAATAAGATTGAATTCAATTACTGACACATATGTCATTAATTATCAGTGGAACAAGAGGATCAATGAAAAAAACTGAAGCGTCGCATCGTCGTCGTAAAGAAGCCCGGCCAGGCGAGATTATTGTGGCCGCCTTTCAAGAGTTCGACGAAAAGGGATTTGGGCAAACTACGCTGGCCAATATCGCGGCACGGGCCGGTATCTCCCGGACAACGATTTATCTGTATTTTGAAACCAAGGAGGCGATCTTTGAGGCCGCGATCCGGGATCGCATTGAACGGACAATCGATGAGGCTGCACAAAGCGTTCATGCGCCCCATGGTGACTTCCGCACGATTTTCACCCAGGTCATCACGCTGATTTATGATCGGCTGGTCCTCAGTGATGCCTCCGTCATCCTCAAAGTGTTGATCGCCGAAGGTCGCACGATTCCTGACATGGTGTCATTTTATCGCAATGAAATCCTGCGCAAGGGCGAACGGACGATCGAGGCGTTGATCCAGCGCGGGATTGCAACCGGTGAATTGAACCAGGACTGCGCCGACTTCGATGTGCGGGTGTTCGTGGCACCGGCAATCATGTCTGCGATTTGGCGCCGGGTCTTCGACGACATTGATCCGTTGGATGTGGACCAATTCAAGCAATCCCATGTCCGGCTGGTCTGTGACGCGCTGCTAGGGCGTCACGAACCAGCTTGAAACGGTAAACAGCTTCGACCGGCCGCCATGTTTTGGAACTGCATGATGACGTCCTGCGGCAATCTTTGGAAATCCGGTTTCGGCGTTGACCATTTCGTGTGCGTGTCAGCGCTTGACGGCTGCGTTTTCGGCATGAAACCGGCCTGTTTCCATCGATCACTCGCCAAGACCCTGCCGGCGTCAAATCCCGTCTAACGGGAAAAAGCACCCTTTTTTGTCCCAAATTGTTTCACAGTGCCAAGTCTTTGGACGATTGTGGCCACTTTCTGATCACAATGTCCCTTCAACTTATACGCATCTGTCCGAGTGCTATGAGTGTGTTTGGTGTTTTAGAGGATCCCTGGAAAGAGCTGACGTGCAAAGCAACGCCACCCATCTGAGTGACTGTGAGTCCGATGACCTTTCGCCAGGTCACGCATTGCTTTACGGACAATACGAGATTGAGCGCCACTTGATTGGCGGCGGGTTCGGAATGACGTATCTCGCGCGGGACAGCCTTGATCGTCGCGTCGTGATCAAAGAGTGTTTTCCCAGTGCGGTCTGCCGCCGCGTCAATGGCGAAGTACGGCCCCACAAGCCCGACTATCAGGAGCAGTATCAAAAGGTCATCCGCAGTTTTCTGCGCGAAGCGCTTCGCATGGCCAAGTTCGATCATCCGAACATCGTGAAGGTCCACCAGGTCTTTCAAGAGAACAACACCGCCTACATCGCCATGGACTATGTCGATGGCATGGACCTGTTGACGATGCTTGAAATTGACCCGGGCCGTCTGACCGACGCTTTGATTGAAAGCTTGCTGCGCGAAACGTTGAATGCGCTCGCATATGTGCACGAGCTGGGAATGTTGCATCGCGATATCTCGCCGGACAACCTTCTTTTGGATGCCAATAACAAGCTGACCATGATTGATTTCGGAGCGGCACGCGAAGAAACCGCTCGGCAAACGCGGGCGCTCACCAGCGTTATGTCCGTCAAAGACGGGTACTCGCCGCATGAATTCTACTACACGGATGGTGACCAACAACCATCAAGTGACATCTATTCCGTCGGCGCGACATTCTACCATCTGATCACCGGCTCCGCCCCCCCCGATTGCCAGAAGCGCGTAGCCGCGCTGTCATCAAGAACGGCCGACCCCTTCAAGCCCCTTGCAAAAGGGAAATGGACCTATGGTGCGTCCTTTCTAAGCGCAATCGACAAAGCACTTTCGATCTCCCAGAAGGACCGGTTCCAATCCACGCAAGAGTGGCTCGAATTGCTAGAGGGTGTGTCCTCCGCGGAGACTTGCACGACATCCACCGCAACGGCTGCGACAACGGCAGAGAATGAACCCGAAGTGGAGCTGGGCCCGGAGCTTGTGGCGAAAATCTCGTCGCTCGTGGAAGACACCAATACGAAGGTCAAACTGGAAGCACCAAAGAATGCCGAAGAGCAAGAAAGTGCAGAGCCTGAGGTGGCCGACGAACCAACTCACCTTGTCGACATTTTCGGTCAACCGATTGATAACGTTGAGAAATGGCTTAAAGAACAAGATGAACAGCCAAAGCGTAAGAGCGCGTCCGTCGTGCAGGAAACGGTGGTCGAAGAGCAACCCGAAGAGGCGCAGGCCGACAGTTCCGGTTTCGGCCTGCTGCGCGTCTTCAGGAAGCTTTCGAAGATCCGAAGCCGCTCGGTTGCATAAGCACAAAAAACGAAAGGAAGCAGTATGAAATTCATTCGCGATATCATTGGCGAGAAGCGCCAGATGGGAAGTCCCATCAACGGGACACCGGCGGCCACCTCCGTGGACGAAATTCTCACCGACGCCAGCACGCCGAAAGACAGTGCGGCACCTGAAATGGCTCAGCACGAGAGCGATTTGTTGATCGAAGACCAGTTTGAGGCACCGTCCGGGGACAACACCTCCGAACACACCATAGATACTGGCGTCAGCGACGAGGTCGCAGCGTTTTTTGCTGAAACCGAGACACACGATGAAGTCGCGGCAGGTCTGGCCGACTACGAAACGGACAATCAGGATCCCGAAGAGTGGAGCACGTCGGAACCGTCGCGCGACGAGGCGTTCACGGACGACGCGGCCACCGCCTCAGACGCGGACGAAGCCCACGCAAACACAACATCCGAGAATGATGTTTCAAATGAGATCGATCAGTCGCTAAGTGATGCGTTCCGCGCGTATGAGGCTGCCCCCGAAGAAGACCTTTCGACCGAGCAAGCGTCGCCCGAGGCCGAACCTTCGGTCAGCGCTGAACATCAAGCCGCCGAGAAGGCGTACTCCGAACCCACGGTCGAGACATCGCAAAGCGAACCGGAACTGCCTTCGGATCTTGCGACTCCGATGCGCGCGACCGAAGAGCCATCCATGACAAGCCCCGAGATTGATAGTGCCGCGGAAGCGCCACAGAGCGTTGAAGTTCCTCAGCCTGCTGTAGGTCGCGGGGCGAGCCGTCACGGGCGGGTCAAGACCAGGTTGCTCGGCTTTAACACCGCGATGGAAACCGAAACTGATCCGATCACGGATAACGGAAAGGCGAGTGCGGCGCCTTACACCTCATTCCCGGTCGGCTGGCTTATCGTGATCGCAGGAGACGGGCGCGGCTCTGCCTTTACGCTCTTCAACGGCGTCAGCACGATCGGTCGCGGCGAAGACCAGACCATTCGCCTCGATTTCGGAGACAACAGTATTTCGCGCGAAAATCATGCGTCGATTGCATATGATCCGCAGCAACGGAACTTCTTTATCGGCCATGGTGGCAAAGCAAACATCGTTCGGCGCAACGACCGCCCGGTCCTTAGCACCGAGGAGATGGCCGCCGGCGACCATATCACGATTGGCGAGACCACTATGCGCTTCGTCCCGTTTTGCTGCCCGGAATTTTCTTGGGAACAGGAAAAAGAGACGGATCAGGCCTATGCAAAACACGGCTGATCTTATCTACGACACCGCAATGGTCATTGATCCCGGCCGTCGGGAACGCCAGGAAGATGCCGTCGCTTCGGACTTTCCATCCGGTTATGGTTTTGGATTTGTTGTGCTCGCCGATGGAATGGGCGGGCACGCAGCCGGGGATGTGGCAAGCAAGATCGTTGTCACCGAGGTATTCAGCGAATTGAAGCTGCAATCGGGTGACCCAAGCCTGTTTGAGGCGCATAGCGGCGACGTACTCAAAGGGGCCGCGCTGAATGCCAATTCATGCGTCGGCCTCTATGCACGAGAAAACCCAAACGCAGACGGGATGGGCGCGACGCTGCTCGCCTCAGTGATCGTCGAAGATCGGCTCTACTGGGTGTCGGTCGGGGATTCCCCGCTGTATCTTTTCCGAAACGGGCATTTGACACGTCTTAATGAAAACCACGCATTGTCGTCACAAATTGAATACCTTGTCTCGTCAGGCATTATGAGCCGCTCCGAAGCGCTGGATCATCCCGACCAAAGCTGTCTGACGTCTGTTTTGATTGGGGGCGAGATCGCCCAAATGGATTGCCCGGGAACACCGTTGACGATGATGGCCGATGACATCCTGATCGCGGCCAGTGACGGGCTGCAATTCATTTCGGAAGAACAAATTGAAGGCCTGCTGCGTTTTCAGAACAAGAACTCGGCCGAGGACATCAGCGCCGCGCTGACAAAAGAAATAAAGAAACTGGACGACCCCTGTCAGGACAACCTGTCGATCTGTGTCATCAAAGCAATGCGTGAAGGGGCCGTCGCGGCACCACGCAGCCAAAATGAGACCATCACGCGCATTGCAAACGGCAAGACCGAGACCGTCACAATTCTCACCCGCGTACGGCGGACCAAAAATGCCGCGGGTCAATCATGACGGGAGAATTCGGATGAACGCGGCAGAACAGATCAATCCGGTAATCGACCGTCTCGGGCGCGTGCTTGATAGTGGCAACCTGCCACCGCCTTACGATCGCTGTGGTGCTCGTTTGCTCGCGCTCCTGACCAGACCGGTGCAGGTCGTGGTAACCGGATTTGAGGATAGCGGGAAATCGACCCTGATTGAGATGATGGCGGTTCAACCCGGACTTGGGCAACCGAAGGCCATACCTGTTTTCGAGCTTGCCTACGGCGAGACGGAACAGGCCCTTATCGAACGTGCGGATGGATCCGTTTCATCGATTGCGGGATTGCTGAAGGATTGTATCTGTCCCGATGATGCCGTGCGTGCCCGCCAAGAGCTTCCCAATACGCGTCTCATCCAACAGGATTTTGTTGAAATCGGGCTGCACGGTGATTTGACGCAAAAGCGCACGACGCTTGATGCCGCAATCGCGCGCGCCGACCTGATGATCTGGTGCAGCCAGGAATTCTCGGAAGAAGAACAGCAGCTTTGGTCGATGGTGCCTGATCACATAAAGGATCACAGTGTTCTGGCGCTTACCATGGCGGACCAACAGCTTATGCGGGGCGTTCTGAACAATCATATCTCCCGCCTTGAACCCATTGTCGCGAACGAGTTTCTGGGGCTTTTCCCCGTGGCGACAATTCAGGGCATCACGGCGCAAACCCGTGCTGAAACAGTGAACCAAGAACTTTGGTCCTCCAGTGGTGGCAAGTCGTTGATGGAACTGATTTCGCGTCAGATCCGACAAGGCCGAACCGCAGACATCGACCAGGCCCGCATTTTCATGGATCGTTTGGCAACGAAGATGCCGCAGACTTCGCCAAAGTCAGAGGCAGCAGATGTTGTCGCGCCTGTCGCGTCCCAACCCAGCCCGCCAGCGAAAAGCACCGCGATCGACGAGACCAACATCGATACGGCGAATGATGACAAGGCCGTCGCGGCGCTGTCGCAGGCGGTGGATCTGTTGCAGCACCATGCCGCCCGAATGCTTGACGAAGTAGAAGCCGCAGATGGGTTGGATACAGAAATGATCCTGAACGGCTGCAGTGAGGCCATCAATTCAGTGAGTTCCCTTTTAGGGACCACCGAACCGGGCGATCCGACGACGGAGGCGTTGCAAAACGACGTGCAGGAAGGTGAAGAAATGCTCATGCTGTTTCAGCTCGAGCGTGGAGCGGATGCCGCACTTGATGCCGTGACGCTGGTTCTTCAGCTTCGCAAAGAACTTGTCGACAAGCTGGCCACTTAGATGCGCGGAACGATCAAAGTTTTCTCTAACACTTGTCCAACTGTTACCACAATTCCTTGCCATTTTCGCCTTAAGCGTAAGTACCGCAAACGGTTCTAGTGGCAAAACATAACGAGCATGACCCTTGCGGGACGAATGACAACAGGTGCCGAATGAATATCGAAGCGAAAATTGACAGTGCGACCGAAATTCGATCGTCCAACGGCCCGTCCAACCTAAGGGCCGGCATGGAAGAACTTGCCGTCTTTGCAAAAGACGTAGCCGAGCTTGAGCTTGCACTGCATCAGCTGGAACAGATCGCGGGAAACGAAACACGCAAGCCGGTGCAGCGCCTGAAAAACGAGCTGACCTCATTCGAACCTTGCGTAACGGTGCTGGGCCAGGTGAAGGCGGGCAAAACAGCGCTGATCAACGCGATTGCCGGCTGGGCGGACCTGCTGCCCTCTGACGTCAACCCTTGGACCTCGGTGGTGACGTCGCTGCACCTGACCCCGGCTGAGGAACGCGCGGAAACGAGCGCGCGCTTTCGTTTCATGACCGAGGACGAGTGGGATCGGCTGACCACCAAGGGCGGGCGCATCGGCGAGCTTGCAAATCGTGCCGGGGCGGACAGCGAACTCAGCAAGATACAGGACCAGATCGACAAGATGCGCGCGAATTCTCAGGCGCGGCTTGGTCGAAACTTCGAGCTCCTGATGGGTCAAGAGCATGAATACGGCTATTTCGACAAGAACTTGCTGGAAAGATACATCTGCCTTGGCGATGACTTTGATGAGGACACACATGACGCTGTGGTCGACGATCAGGGCCGGTTTGCCGACATCACCCGCTCGGCAGAGCTTTACCTTAACTGTCAGACCGTGCCGTTTCGAATGTGCATCCGCGACACCCCGGGTGTGAACGACACCTTCATGATGCGCGAGATGGTGACCATTCAGGCCGTGCGCGACAGCCGGGTCTGTGTTGTCGTGCTATCGGCGACTCAGGCGTTGACCTCGGTGGACATGGCACTGATCCGGATGATTTCGAACTTGAAGTCACGCGAGGTCGTAATTTTCGTCAACCGGATTGACGAACTTTCTGACCCCGCCAACCAGATGCAGGAGATCGAAGCCAGCATACGCCAGACTCTGAAGGCGAACGATGGTCCAGAGCAGGCCGAAATCGTTTTCGGCAGTGCCTATTGGGCCAATATGGTGCTGACGGGCGAGTTGGACGGGATGCACGAAGCGAGCGCCGATGCACTCTTGTCGATCACCAAAGCCGTTTTGGGCAGCACAGTGATCGAACAGTCTCCTTCGGATGTGATCTGGGAAATGTCTGGGCTGCCACGGCTGATGAAGGTCATGTCCAACCAGATCGTAACCAGCCTTGGCAAACCTTTCCTGGCCAAGATTGCTGCATCTGCCACCACGATTGCGACATCGCAAAAGGCTGCGCAAAGCGTGAGGATCGAGGGCGAGGACTTTGCTGGCGACATAAGCGTTCAGGACATTCGCAAAGCATTCGACAACGTTGCCGAAGAAAACACGCAAGCGCTCGAAACCGCCCTGGCCAACATCTTCGCCGACTACAACCAACGCGCGGATCGCGCCCATACGAACTTCATCGAACGCGCAACGCATTCCCTTCTTGGCCATCTTGAGACCTGGGGAGATGACCATGTTTGGGAATATGATCCCGCAGGTCTGCGCATGCTGCTGCGATCCGCCTATTCCTCGATGGGCAGCAAGGCACGCAAATGCGCGCAAGAAAGCTATGAAAAAACGGTCAGCGACACCGCTCACCTTCTTTTCCGAGGATTTGGACCGGCGGTCGAAGGGATTCAGATCGCCGTACCAAACGTGCCGCAAATCCCGTCTCCGGTGACACTTGGGCAAACCATCGCGCTTGATTTCAACGACAGCTGGTGGAGCATGTGGTGGCGGCGGACGCGCGGATACAAGGCTTTTGCCAACAAGTTTCGCGACCTTATCAGCGCCGAGACCGAAGACTTCATGACGCAGATGAAGGATGTGCAAACCGCCGACATCCGGGCCGAGCTCATCACGGAACTGAAGTACTTTCTGGAAGAACAACGAAGTATTCTGCTTGATCTTGCCTCTGACCCTGATCGCAAAGGTGACGCGCAGAGGCTGTTCAACGCAAACGAAGATGAAAAGCGCAGCGGCATGCTCGATGACACGCTCGAGACGCTGCGCCGATACGCGACATGACCAAGGAGACGACCGTGACCGACACCAACGCCTGTTTGGGACAGATGCCCCGCAAGACCCGCTTGGCCCTGATGGGCGAGTTCAGCGCAGGGAAAAGTACGCTGTCCAAGCTGTTTCTGGGCGATGATCCGTTGCCGATCAAAGTGACGGCAACACGCCTTCCGCCCGTTTGGATTAGCCACGGGAAAAGAGCCGCATACGCTGTGGGTCACGATGGAACGGAAACGCAGATTGATCTGGATGACATCGATAAGGTTGAGATCGAAGAGACCCGTATGATCCGGCTTTTCAATCCATCTGAAACACTTGAGATTTGCGATCTGATCGACATGCCCGGTATTTCGGACCCCAGCATGTCGTCCGACGTCTGGATGTCCGTGATGGATGAGGTGGACAGCGTGGTCTGGTGTACTCAGGCGACCCAGGCTTGGCGTCAATCGGAAGCCGCGACTTGGGAACAAATCTCTGGTCGCACCAACGGGCAGAATATCCTTTTGATCACCCAGGTCGACAAGCTGCGCTCTGAACGCGACTTGGAACGTGTCGTGATGCGCGTGCGCAAAGAAACAGATGGGCAGTTCCAAAACATCTTCCCCATCTCGATCACAGAAGCCATCGCCGCAGGGGAGGACGAAGCGAAATGGAACGCGAGCGGAGCCGCGGAATTTGTCAACGACCTTGTCGAGCGATTGATGAATCCATCTACCGGCCACGAAAACGACCACGGATCAGAACCAAAGTCAGACGAGGCGGCCAGCCGCTCTGAATCACATGCGGATCAATCCGACGTACGCGCCGCACTTTCGGAAGAGGCCGCACCGGAAGCACCTGCAGAATACGGGGCATCCAGCGTCATACCCAAACGCGTGCGCGTTCTGACCCAAATGCGAGGAAGAACCGAACGCCCGACCAACGCAGATGTGGTCAATCAATAACTGTAACCCGGTCTAGCAGGAGCAACTTATGACCCTCTCCGATCGCCTGGATGAACTAAGACATGAGGTGCATGGATGCACTCTTGTTTCATTCGGTGACATCTCGACCGGTCTCGCTCTGCGCACAAGCGCCTCAAGACACTATAAACAAGACTACCTCGAAGAGATCTTGCGACAGGCATCCCAGAATTTTGCTTTGTCCGATCTGATGACCGAAGGAAACGATCTGGTGGTTGTTGCCACGCCAGACGAAGTGCGGATTTTCGTACGTTCCACGGCAGGTAATTCGGACGTTGTCTGCTGCGTCTGTGAAAGTGCGTCGGAGATCCCGCGCGTCGCTCAATCCGCTCAGAAGCTACTGAACGAAATGTCGAGGGCGGCGTGATGCGACACTCGTCAAATGCTCACATGATTGCGCAGGACGAGCCGGTACATCGCCTGCGCGATGCTTTGCTGCGTGTAACAGAATCCAGCGAAACCCTGCGCGAGGAGAAGGCGACGCTTTCCAAGGATTGCGCGGAACTGATTGATCGCCTTTCACAGGAAATCGACGAAACCGTTTTGCCGCGCAAGCTGGCATTGCTGTCCGACACGGGCGTTGCGGCTGTTTTGGTGGTCTCCAACCGCCGGTTGATCGAACTGGAAATCGATGCACGAAAAATCGTGATTGATGCAGAGAAAGATTCCGACGCAGATACGGTCGCCCGAAGCTATGCCGCCGCGTTGAAAACGCTGAGTGCGCGATCAGGCCCGTTGCGTTTACGCTCGGTCTGTCGCGCGCCGCAAATTGCCACCGGCAGCACTGCCTGTACCGCCCGGCACCTAGCCAAATACAGCACGGCATCAAGCTTTGAAAACCGGATGAAAGCGTTTCTTAAACTGTGTCATCCGTCATCCATGGGATGGATCTACTGGTCCGGCGACGGTCAAAATCTGGCGCACGACCCCCACAAAGATACGATCAAACGCCTAAGGGTATTGGAGCAACAGTTGGAGCCTCAGGCAAACAACCAGGGAAGCCTCAGTCGTTTGGATCGGTCGGGCCCCATTTGCTCGGCTTTTGCGCTGTCAGAAGACTTGCAGGCGGTGATCGCGACAGATGGTAAGGACAGGCTGATCGCGGCATTCCCTCGGTCGAAAATCGCGGCCGTGATGACAAATTGGCACCAGGTCTTCAAACATGCCAGACAATAGCCAACCCGGCGAAAACTCAACAACCGATCGATCTGCGTGCCGTCCTACACTCTTTGCTGCTCCTCCCGCGAACGCCGTATTTTCTAACTCTTGAGAGCATTTCACAAAAAAAGTGTTCCTAAAAAATTGTTAACGGTGGACTTGATTCTGAAAATTTAGGCATAACTACGCTCATATACTGCAACTAAGCGAGCAGGAATGAACCGCACGTGGTTGCCTTTTCAGGCATCGTCAGACACCGACACGACACAGCGCTCCAAGACTTTTTCGGCCGAGGCTCGAAATCTCGAACCCAAGCCGCACGTAACAAGTACAAGAAAACGAAGCAGAGCCGGCAAGGGTGAAGCCCTTGATCAGGTCAGATCGGTTACTCTTTCGTTCCGTAACATGCATGAGCACGGCGCGCTGTTAACAACGTATCTTGAGGCCAGGAAGACAATTTTCCTGGACGATCTCGGCTGGTCTGTTGCCGAGACCGACGGCATGGAATTTGATCAGTACGACACCCCTCTCGCCCGCTGGGTCGTCATACACCAGTTCGGAGAAATCCTGGGCGGCGTGCGTATGCTACCCACAACAGCGAAATGCGGCGTATACAGCTATATGTTGCGGGACGCTCAGCGTGGCGTGCTTGAAGACTTGCCGACGGATGTTTTGTTTTTTCCGGCGCCGGTGGAACACAGTGTCTGGGAAGCATCCCGTTTTTTCATTACCGATGCCGTGCCGGCGGCGAAACGCCTGCAGATCCAGGCTCTTTTGTTTCGGTCAATGAGCCAAACCGCGATCGAAAACGGGGCTTTACACGTTTTGGGGATCGTCCCCGAGGTCTGGGCGCGTTGGGCACGACGGATCGGGGTGAAGGCAACGCCAATCGGTGCGAAGTTCAGCATCGATGGAACGACCAGTCAGTCAGTGCTTTTCGCCGTCAGAGACTTTGTGCTCTGAATCTCGTGTTGCCGCTTTTGCCTGGCAACACTGACGAAGAAACAATCTGTTTGTTTCCCAAATGAAAACAATGCCCGTTTCCGGGCTTAGTTCAGGCAAAAAAGTATGAAATTTATAAAATTCGTGCCTCAAATTGAGCACAGTTGTAAACGACATTGTTTCCACAAATCCGCAATGGACGAGCGTGGAACATGCAAGCCTCTGTAGAAGATAAAGAACGGTTTCAACAAAAACTCCGTGATAGCGCCGAAAAGCAAACCAAATTTCGGATCCTCGTCGTTGACGACGAGCTGAGCATTCTTGAGTTGGTTAAGACAGCGCTTGAAACTCTCGAAAACTACGACGTGGAAATCGCGAGCTCTGCCGCCGATGGGCTTGAGCGCATTCTGGACAGCGAAAAGCCGTTCGACTGCTTCTTGCTAGATATCCAGATGCCGGAAATCGATGGCATCGAATTGCTTTCCCAGATGCGGGTGTTGCCTGAATACGCTGAAACGCCGGTGCTTATGCTGACAGCAATGAGCGACCGAAAGTACATTGATGCCGCTTTTCGGGCAGGTGCGTCGGACTACGTGAACAAACCGTTTGATTTCTTCGAGTTGCGCAGCCGTATCAAATCGGCGCACGATCTTGTTGAGGCGCGGCGCGAGGTTGAAAAAAACGAGCATCTTGTAAGCGACCTGAAGCAGAAACAAGCGCATATTCAGCAGTTCAATTTCGATGATCCGCTCTCGATCAATGGGGCCGATTGTTTCCTGCGCTATATCGAGTTCGATAACTACATCTCGCAACTGGCGCGCAGAAAGATCTTCGGCTCACAGGCCGTTTCCATAATGCTGCATGACGCCAAACTGTTTTACGACCTTGCAGGCTGTACCAGCTTCCGCAATGCCATCCAGGACATGGCCTATTGTATCCAGCGCGCGACCAGCGAATTCGACTGTGTCGTTTCGTATCGTGGCAGTGGTGTTTTCGTGCTTGTGATTCATGGGCAGAAATCTCCGGATTCGATCATCGGCCCGGAAAGCATCAGCGAATTTCTGGGTGCCCGGATTCGACAGCACATCGATGATGAACGCATTGAGATCCTGGTAGGCAAACCGGTGCCAATGCGCGTGTTGTCTCGAACAGGTGCCAAGGACGTGTTGCAAAAAGCCGTGACAGCGGTTCAGCAGCTGGAAACCGAGCTGCAAAAGCATGACGCAGAGGCCGAAGCCTCGACCACAAGCCTGATCCACCCGGTGCAAGCCAAGGGTCAAAAGCGCATCTATGAACGCGTCCTGCATGAGCTTTTCGGTGAAGAAAGCTATCTAATTTCCCGCTAGGCAAGACTCAACCACATCCGTGGCGGTGCGCAGTTTTAAGCAACGGTAACGTCGATGAGGCAGTCTTGCCCAAGGGCACGTGGCTCGTTAACACTTTGTTAACATCTTTTTCTTCGTCCGCAGACTAGGGCAAATAAGGCGACCGTTGACGACAAGTTCGAAGGGTTGCCGCGTCCACGTTTGAAGAACTGTTATCGAGTATCCCGCGGCCGCTTGCAGGTTCCTTCGAATGCGCTGTGCTTTCTTGGCTGGCGCGCCGATCCTCAAGGCGGTCCCATCTGCGACGAAAGGTTGGGGACCCTACGATGAAGGACGCACATTTGGGCGACAGCACGCCAATTGCCGCCAAGTTGGCGATGAAACCGGTCAATCTCGTTGAATTCGCCAAACTCGCAGGGCGCAACATGCTCGAGGTTATTCCGGTAGAAACCACGCAGCAGACCTATCTAAAAGGTCCGATGAACATCCACTACTTGTGCGACCCTGAGATCATCACGGAACTTCTGGTCGGCAAGGGCAAGCAATTCCCGAAGGCCAAATTCACCAAGGACATTATCGGGTCTGCGGTAGGCAACGGACTGATCCTGTCGGAAGGTGAAAAGTGGCGGAAACAGCGAAAACGCTATTCTCCGTTGTTTGCAGCGCGCAACCTGCCCATGCTGGCACAGCACTTTGCCGAGACAGGGTCCGAAGTGGCGGACTCTTTGGCAGAAGGACATGGCCGTGTGGACGTTACCCAGATGGCACCTGCTGCGACGCTCACAAATATCTCGCGCGTGATCTTTTCCGGCAATCAGGAAGTCACCGCCGAGGCAATCCGGGTCGGACTGATCAACTACTTCGAATACATTTCTTCGATTTCGCTCTTTGATATTATGCAACTGCCCAAATGGTTTCCCCGCAAGAAGTGGTTGCAAAGCAAGCGCCCGGTCACCGACATGCGCAAACTTGCCCGGCAGGTGATAGAAAACCGGCGCGCGGAAAAAAGGCCGATCCCACTGGATTTCCTCGATCTCATGATCGCGGCCCTGCAAGAGGACTACGAGGATATCGACACCACGGTGGACAACCTGCTGACTTTCGTCGTCGCCGGTCATGAAACGTCTGCCAACGCCTTGGCGTGGGGTTTTTATCTGCTGGCGCTATTTCCGGACATGCAAACAATGGTCCGCAAGGAAGTACGGTCGGTCAATGCTGACGATCCCGTAACCTATGAAGACGTTCAGAAGATGGAGTTGCTACGGGCCCATATCCGGGAAACCCTGCGCCTTTATCCGTCGGCCGCCTTTTTTGCGCGTGACGCGGCAGAAACGCTGACGATCAAGGACATTACATTCAACAAGGGCGATGCCCTGTTCTTTCCCGTGTACTCCCTGCATCGCAACGAAGCGCTCTGGGAGGCGCCGAATGAGTACCGGCCAGACCGTTTTCTGAACACAACCTACCCCCGGGGACAGTTCATCCCGTTCGGGGATGGCCCAAGGGTATGTATTGGGGCGCAATATGCTGAAACAGAGATTATGGTGCTGATGGCATCCATACTTCGCAAGATCGAGTTTTCGATGACTGATGCAAAGATTCCGTATCCGGTTCTGACCTTTACGATGCGGCCAGAAGGTCCAATGATCCTCAATGCAACGCCTGTCTAAAGCCGTGCATCACTCGAATTCCTTCACCTCGGGAAAATCGGCGTAAAAGGTCGTACCTTCTCCGACTTTGCTGTCATAGGCAATCCGTCCGTTGTGACGCTCTACGATTTCTCGCGAAATGTTCATACCCAGACCACTGCCCGATGCATGGCGTCTATCGGACGAGTCCAACTGACTAAACCGGTCGAACACCTTGTCTTCAACACCCTCCGGGATACCACGTCCTTCGTCGCGCACGTAGACACGGATCGAATGATCATGCTGTTTGCACCCAACGGTCACGGTCCCATGCTCGTGCGAAAACTTCACGGCGTTTGAGATCATGTTGGCCATCACTTGCATTAGGCGCTTTTCGTCGCCTTCGATCAAAAACGCTTCGCCATCCGGCTCGTCCTGAACCAGCGTGACGTTGTGCGCCGAGGCATAACCCATGTGGCTGCTTATCGCGTCAGAGACCAGGTCACGAACGTCCAGAATACCTTTCTGGTACTCCATTTCGCCCGCTTCGATCTTCTGCAGATCAAGCACGTCGTCGATCAGGCACGAAAGGCGTTCGCTGTTTTTGGTCGCTGTAATCAGCAAGCTGGCCATCTTGTCTGGAACCTCTCCCAGGGCGCCACAGTCAATCAGATCAAGTGCCCCCTTGATCGACGTGAGGGGCGTGCGCAATTCGTGACTAACCGTCGAGATGAATTGCGATTTGACGATGTATGCGGCTTTCGTGCGTTCATGTTCCTGCCGAAGCGCTTCAAGCTGCGCCAGGTTCTTTCGGTATAGCTTGAGAAACACGATCGAACAGTCGATCAGGAAATACATCACGAAGACGATCGTGAAGAAATGCAGCCACAGATCGGATTCAAGGCCGGGGCGTTCTATCCAGATGTCGACGCACACGATCACAAGGAACGACACGCCATACATCGCCAGGCGTATTGTAAGCGCCAGAACGAGTTGGTGATTGTTCATTGCGGCAAACAGGGCCGCTGCAAACAGGAAAAAGAGCGGGGTGAAGTGCCCACCGGTTTCCTGCTTCAACGCGACCGAAATCGCATAAAGACAAATGGCACCCGAACTAAGGACCGTATTGAGTATAATCCAGTGCAGGCTGGAACGAATTGCGTCCCGCTGATGCACCTCAAGGCGTTTCACACGCCGGGCGATCATCACGTCCTGAAGCTCGCAAAACACAATTGTGCAGTAGAACAACAGCGCATTCATTGCGTCGAAATAGAAGGCCGTCAGCAATGCGGCAGCGGTGTAGATGGCTTGCCGCTGCCAAATCAGAGCGAACGCCATCGACGTATAGTCTTTGAGATTCTGCAGCAGCCGTGCATCGGACGATTCGTCCGTGTCAATCGGGTCCACTGCGTCGAGAAGCGCCATGATACGAACTGCACTCAGTATAGGTTATCTTGTGTTTGCGTAATACTCCCCCGCTCGTGTGGTAAGAATGTGCCTTAATTCCGATGAAAATGTGGCAATCTTGCGTCTTCCGTTTCATTTCAAACAGTTGCCGCATGCCCAAATCAGAGTTTTGCCGGTTCAGCGCATAGACATCTGGCACTCCGTGTCGCTCCAAAATCCCACCTAAGCAATGTGCGCGACATTGGACAAACGCGTCGCGACGATACTGACCCTGGATGGGAATGCTGCATTGCTCTGACCGTCCCGCGCTTCAGAACACGGACGCGCCCCGGCGTCTGGGCTTACTCCAATGCCGCGTAGATTCGGGCGGCGATGGGCGGGCTTCTGAGATACGCTCGGATCGAATGCGTATCGGCTTCTTCCAGCAATCCTTCGGTGACATTCGTTATCCCGCCATAGCCGATTGTGGTGGGATCAAGCGGACGGTCCAGTGCGACGAAATCATCGCGCCTGTAGGCGTTTGTCCATTCCCCGATCGGAGGGGATGGAATTTGCCCACGGGGCGGAAGGATCGCATTCATCATGCCTATCCCCAACGGGGACCCCAATGTCAGAAACGACGGTACTTCACGGGTCTTAAGCTTGGCGTCACCGGCCAGCATCTTGTAACTGACAACTGTGCCCAACGAATGGGACACAAGGACCACCCTGTCGTCATGGCCGTCAAACAAGGCCTTTCGAACCACCAACCCGATCTGTGCCGCAAGTCCTGGATCCTCGATGTAGTGTGTGGCTTGCGTTAGAAATTTGCTGGCAATCCAGTGACCGCGACCGATAAGCAGCTTCTCAACGGTTCCGGCAACACCGACCAACATTTCCTGAAAACGACCTTGTTCGACGACTTCAGGTTGCTCGATCCCATCTTCCCGCAACGCCTGCCGAACCTCCGCCTCGGTGATCCCGGCGGCCTCTAGATACGCGTCAAGAAAGGCGCGCCCCTCCGCACGGGTTGTAACGGTGCCCCCTTGCGCGACGGCCTGTGATCCCCGCCCGTTCACGGCATCCGCCAAGATATTGGCATAGTATCCCACATCAATGTGCGGGCGTGGGCGCGGTGTGAGTCCGATATCGGTCCATCCTTCCTCGATGGCCGCCCACCACATCTCGCGAATATCGTCGGCCGAATACTTTTCGTTGTTGATCCCGTGTACGAACGCCAGTCGCATGGTGCCGTTCCTTATGTTACGCGTCGCGATACATCGCCCGGACCGTCTGGACCAGGTCCTGGCCGACGTTGTTTCCTTTGACACTTGCAAAGGGGGCTTCGGTCAAGGCATCACGGAAACGGTCAAGAGCAAACGTCTGGTTCGCCTGCGGGAAAAGCGTCCAAAGCTGTGACCATCCCGTGCTGAGAAGTGGTAAAACGCCCGACACGGCAAGATTTTGACGTGCCTCCGTGGCCTGCCATGCATAGTAGGGAAGGTTGCGCTCTTTGCCATACGGGTCTTCGGCCACTTCCGGCACGTCAAACACAAATCCACCTTGGTCATCGTGCGACAGCGGTAGCCTGGCCAAAAGCGCAATATCAAAGGGCACTGCTTGACCGTACTCGGCATAGAAGTAACACATCCTCTGGATTGACGCGACATCACCCGCCCGATGGTACAGATACGCCGCCACGATCCCGAACAACGGATCACTGTGTTTCATCATGCGCAACCGGGCGGCCATCGGGGCGATGGCGTCCGCTCCCAGATACCCGTTCAACATACCTTTCAGGATTTGCATCGGACTCGGCATTGACGAAGGCGGATTGCCCATCCCAACCTCGTGCCATCCCAGCACATGCGCGCCACTGGCATCCGCGGGACCCGGATTATCGACGAAAACATTGGCAATCAACGTCAGATTCCAACTGATACCAAGCGCCAGCGGCACGTAAATGTCGTCAATCTGCAAGACACCACTGCGCTGTGGCAGGTCGGGATCCCAGACGAGATTTTGCGGAAACACCGCATACCCATCAATCACGTCCGACGGCAGGATCGCATCGTCGCGATCCGCAAGATGTAGCTGGATCGTGGCCGACTTCGTCTCGGCGTATCCTTCGATCCTTGCAAGAAACCGCGCGTCCGGCAGCCTTTCCGCCGTTTCGGTCGCCTCGGCCCAGAATGGCCCGCGCCATTCCGAGACACTGTCGATCAACGCCTCTTCGATCCTGTCATCGCTACGGTTGCGCAACGAAATCGGTGTCTCGATCGTCCCGCCGAACGGCTGAACCATACCGTCAACAGGATGTGGCGACGGATCGATATCGCCGGGCGGCAGCGCCGGCTCAAAGTAATCGTTGGTATCAAAGACGTATCCGGGGTGCATTTCTGGATGCTGGTTCCTGCCGAAGGCCGCCGCGTAATCTGGCAGGTTGGATTTGACATAGATCTTCAGGCTTTGACTGCTGACAACACGTCGCCCCATCGCACCAAGGATCAGTTCGTCAATCGCTTCATCCGGCGGCGTACTGGACAGCGCTTCGCTCATCGCCTTGGAAAAAAGCGGGCCATCGGTTTCAGTGGCAAAGGCATCTTCGCCTTCAATCGTTGCACGAAAGAGATCGTAATCGGGTCTGGCCGCATTCCCTTTGTGTTCCCGCAAGACGGCCGAGGCTTTGGTGGGATGATGGACAAGGCTTTGACAGGCATCGCTGAACAGGCTGACCTGTTCAGGGCCGTAAGTGTCCAGCACGCTGCGAAACGCCATCACGTCAACGCGCTCTTCAGCGTAAGAGGTACCGTCCGTCAGATACCAGATCTCGGCACCATTCTGAAACGCGCCATGGCCGCAGAAATAGACGTTGATCCGCTGCCGGTCCAAAAGCACGTCGGCTGGCAAAAGGCTTTTGATCCGCGCGGCTGTGACGGCTTCGTCCTTATCGGAAATCAGGATCGGATCATCATATTTGTCGCTTTGCCGCGCAAACTCCGCCATGCGGTCCAAGGCGTCGTGAACACCGGGAAGCGCTTTCAATCCGTGGGGTGACTGGACGGCAATTCCAACAAAAAGTCGGGTCTTGGGCATATCAAAATCACAATATCAACGGCTAAAATAATACGGCCAGAATAGCGCGATTTGCCTTCTTTGTCTTTGACAATTGTGCGGTTGGACACAAACCCGGCGCTGTCACGCCAACCCAGGAAAGCCTCAACTATCTGAATTTATTTCAAAAAGTGACAATGCGACACTTGGCAGGACGTCAAATCGCTGCAAATGCTGCATCCAGTCCTTCGGCCACTCGATCCACGTCCTCCAGACTTAGGCACATCGGTGGCACCATGCGCAGGCAGGATCGGTGCGGCCCGGATTTCGACAGGATCAGCCCGAACTCTCGCGTCTTTTCAAAAACCGCCGCGGTCACCGCCTCGTCCGGTTCTTTCGTGCGCCGGTCTTTGACCATCTCCAGTGCCAACATCAGGCCGCGACCCCGCACATCGCCAATGACCTCGTGTTTTTCCTTCAACGCCACAAGCCGATCCAGCAAAGCCGCGCCAACCACGCGGGCATTCTCTTGTACGTTATCGCGCCGGATCACGTCCAGCACAGCACGCCCCGCCGCACAACAGGTCGGATTGGCCCCATAGGTATGGAACATGAACCGCTCTGACATCGGGGCAGCGATTTCCTTGCGCGCAACCACCGCCGCCAGCGGGAAGCCGTTGCCAATCCCCTTGGCCATGACGACGATGTCGGGCACCACGCCATCGGCTTCGAACCCCCACATGTTATCACCGGTCCGGCCAAAACCCGATTGCACCTCGTCCGCGATGTAAAGCCCGCCATCCGCGCGCACGCGCTCGGCCGCACCGCGCATGTACCCGGTCGGCATGGCAATAATCCCGCCATAGCCCTGCACGCTTTCCACCAGCATCCCCGCCACACGCCCGGTCGTTCCCGTTGCGATCACACGCTCGACTTCATCTAGGTAAGGTGCCGCTCCGGCATCTTCGCCAAAGATCCCGCGATACTGGTTCGGCTCGGGCACAAAGGCCACGTTGCCCGGCATGCCGGGATGTCGCCAACCCGCAATGCCTGTCACCGATTGCGCCGCCGCGGTTGGCCCATGATACGAGGTGCGTAGCGCCAGCAAATCCAGATTGCCCGTGAAAGTCCGCGCCATGGTCATCGCCAGGTCAATCGCCTCGGACCCCGAGTTGGTGAAATGCACCACCCATTCTTCGCTTTGCGGCATGGTTGCGGCCAGTTCCTCGGCCAAATGCGCGGGCGTCGGATGATAGAACATCGTCGTGCAATGGGTCAGGGTTTCGGCCTGCGTCATGGCCGCCGCCACCACATCGGGATGCGAATGCCCTACCGAGATACAAACGTTCATGCCCAGCAGGTCGATGTATTTTCGGTCTTCGGCATCCCACAGGTATTGCATTGACCCGCGCTTGAATACCATCGGCTCGGCGAAAGGCACGAATTTCGACTGTGAGGCCGCATAAAACTGTGCTCGCCGCGCCGCTGTGGCATCAATCGACCAATCGGTGTCTAGCATGTCTTCATCCTCTCATTGTCCGGGTCATAAGGCGGGCGGTCCAACACCGTCGCCTTTCGTTTCTCTCCAAGTATCTCAACGCTCAATCCGGTCCGTGCCCGCGCGTCCCGCAAATAGGCCAATGCCAGAACCTTCTCAGTCCGGTGCCCATACGCCCCCGAGGTCACGATCCCAACGATCCGCCCATCCTGCCAAACGGAAAGGGCATAAAATGGATCCACATCGGCTGCGTCGATCTCAAGCAGTACCATGTCCCATGCATCTGCAACTTGCCCAGACAGCATGGCGTCGCGCCCAACGAATTCTCGCCCGTCCGTATGCACCAAGTGCCCCAAGCCGGCTTCCAGCGGACCGCGCTCTGTCGTCAAGTCCGCGCCCCACGCGCGATACCCTTTTTCCAATCGCATCGCATTGGTGGCATAAGCGCCGTAAAGGCCAATGCCATAAGGCTGCCCAGCCGCCTCCAACCGCTCGAAAAGGGCCGCAGCATCCTGTCGCGCAACGTGCAACTCCCAACCTGATTCTCCGACGTAAGACACCCGCAAAACCCGCGCCGGCATTCCTGCAAGGGTAATGTCCCGCACGCTCAACCACGGTCCAAGTTCATCCTCCGTCAGCGTCTCAAGCACCGCTCGGGACTGCGGCCCCATGATCCCGATCACGGCTAACTCTTCGGTTCGGTTGACAACCTCAACGGCAAACCCCTTGGCCCGCGCACATAACAGATCCAGGTCCATTTCTTCGGCTGCGGCGGCAGAGGTCAGATAGGCGCTCTGCTGCGTCATCATTGCCACCGAAAACTCCGCCGCAACGCCGCCGGCCGGCGTCAGAACATGGGTCAGTCCGACACGGCCCACCCCCGGTGCACGGTTGCTGCCCAATGCATTGACGAATACGCCTACATCCTTCCCACGAAGCTCGAATTTCGAGAAAACGGATAAATCCGCCAGCCCCACGGCCTCGGACACCGCCCTGCATTCGGCTCCGACCGGTTCAAACCAGTTGGCGCGCCGAAATGTCTCGTCGGCCAAGGCGTCTCGGGTTGGCGAAAACCAGTTCGGTCGCTCCCAACCATAAGCAACGCCCATCACCGCCCCGCGCGCAACCATCAGATCGTGCAAGGGCGACACCCGCAGTCCCCTACCCGCCGGACGCTCCTCGTGCGGATAATGCACGCCAAATTGCAGGCCAAAGCACTCTACCGCCTTTGCGACGCGATACTGCCGATCGGCCCACTTCCCGAACCGCCGCGCGTCCACCGCCAGCGCGTCCATCGGCGGTGCGCCATGGATCATCCAGTGCGCCAGAAACTTGCCCGCGCCGCCACCTTCCATCACCCCCATGCTGGAGCCTGTCAAAAGCCATGCGTTTTCAACGCCGTGCGCCGGCCCAATCAGTGGATTGCCGTCTGGAGAAAACGTGATCGGCCCATTGATCACCGACTTGACGCCGCCTTCGCCTAACGCCGGTACGCGCTTCATCGCGGCCTCGATAATGTGCTCCACCCGGTCCAAATCCGGCGGCATCAGGTCCGCGCCAAACTCTGGCGGCACCCCATCCACCGACCATACCTGCGCCTCTTTCTCGTAAGGCCCCAGGATCAGCCCATCGCGCTCCTGTCGCACATACCAGCTTTCTTCAGGGTCGCGGATGATCGGCAACTCGGGCATCCCTGCGGCCTGACGTTCAGCCACAGCGCCGACGGTGTCGGTCACCAGGTATTGATGCAGCACGGGCACCGAGGGCACGTTCACCCCCATCATCTGCCCAATCTCAAACCCCCACGTCCCGGCGGCATTCACCACATGTGTCGCGCGATAGGTCTCTTTGTCGGTCTGCACGACCCAGGTCGCTCCCTCACGCCGGACCGCACGCACCGGGCTGTATCGCTTGATTGTCGCCCCGCCCAGCACGGCGACCTGCGCCATCGCGTTTGTGGCAAGGCTTGGGTCGACATGCCCGTCATCAGGCTCGTGGATCCCACCAATCAGACCATCTAAATCGGCCAAGGGATGCAGTTCGGCAATCCGCTCTGGCGTCAAAATCTCCATCGGGTAGCCGGTGAAGGCCGACAACCCGGCCACATGCCGAAACTCATCCATCCGGTCCGGATTGCGCGTGATCCGCATCGCGCCACAGGCGTGAAACCCGCAAGATTGCCCCGCCTCCTCGGGCAGAACATCACGATAAAGCCGAACCGAAGTGGCCCTGAGCTCCTGGATTGTCGGGTTGTGCGCAAAATGCGTACACAGCCCCGCCGCATGCCATGTGGATCCGTGGGTCAGATCGTTTTTCTCCAGAAGAACCACATCGCGCCAACCCTCTTTGACCAGATGGTAGAGAAGCGAACAGCCCATCGCGCCACCTCCGATCACGACCACCCGAGCGTCGATCATGCCCGCATCCTCCGTCCCTTTGGATCAAAGGGCGGCTTCAGCAACATCTGCGCCGGATAGCGTCGCCCGGCGACCTCAACCTCGAACGGCCCCTCCACCGCAGCGTCCACCAAACCAAAGCACAGGTCCAACCCCGTGCGAGGCCCCCGCGCACCGGACGTTGTCAGTCCCACAACCCGGCCATCCGCCCAAATCGGCTCATCATGCAGCAACAGCGGCCCGCCCTCGACCGCAAACAGGCGCAGCCGCCGGGTCACGCCGTCTTCGCGCTGCCGTTCCAACGCGGCTTTGCCAATGAACTCTTTCGACCAATCGATTGTGAAACCCAACCCGGCTTCAAGCGGTGTGACGTCGGGCCCGATGTCATGCCCCCAGTGCTTGAACCCTTTCTCGATCCGGCATCCGTCCAGCGCATAGTGCCCCATCGGTTTGGCCTTGGCCGCCCGCAGCGCATCAAACACCACACCGGCCTTGTCGGTCGGTATCGAAAGCTCCCAGCCGTATTCCCCAACATAGCTGACACGCGTAGCAAGGCATCGAACACCTTCGAACCGGTCGTTGAACACCATCCCGTAGGGGATCGCACCCCAGTGATCCTCGGGGTTGAGATGGCACAATATCTCACCGGACTTCGCGCCCATTACGCCAATCACACAGCGATCTTCAGTGCGGTCGACAATCGTCACAGAACCGGGCATCGCCCGTCGAAGGTAATTCAGGTCGCGCCAGCGTGACGCCGCACCCGACGTGATCAAAAAGCGTTGGTTGGCAAGACGTGTGACAGTCACGTCCATCTCAATCCCACCTCGGTTGTTCAACACCTGCGTGTAGACCGCTCTTTGCGTTTCGATGTCGACGTTCGCCATGCATATCCCGTTCAAAGCCGCAGTTGCTTCGGGGCCCTGCACCTCGATCTTTGTGAATGGCGATAGGTCAAGCAACACGGCCCCGTGCTTCATCTCGGCGGCTTCCCTTGCCGCAATCGGCCACCACGGTTGTGCACCAACCGCATAAGGCACGTCCCTCTCATCGTCATCACATGCATACCAAAGCCCGCGCTCCCAGCCTCCGGTCACACCGAAAGCGGCACCCTCAGCCGCCCAACGGTCATGCAAGACTGACTTGCGCACGTCCCGGCCGGCCTTCATCTGCTTGTATGGCCAGTGCATCGCGAAAAGATCCGCCACTGCTTCTTTCATCCGTGCCTTCATATGCGCAGGTTCGGCCGTCTTCGGATCGACGCGCGCCACATCGACCTCCCAGGCGTCCCACTCGGGCGCTCCGTCAACCATCCACCCGGCCAAAAGCCGTCCAATCCCGGCCGACGACATCACCCCGACCGAGTTCATTCCAGCGGCAACATAAAGCCCCTCCACCTCGGGCGCGGGTCCGATAAGGGGGCGCGTGTCATGCGTAAAGCTTTCGGGGCCGTTCATGAAATGCTGAATGCCCACATGCTCCAATCCCGGCATCAGGTTCAGCGCGGCCTCCATAAATGGCCCGAACTGTTCCCAATCCTCGGGCAATTCCAGAAAAGGCCGATTGCCCTCTGGTCCGAACGCGTTCCAACATTTGGCACGGGGCTCAAATCCCCCGATAACCAGTTTGCCGGCGTCCCCCTTGATGTAAATGCCGGTGTCCAGATCCCGGATCACCGGGAAGGGGTCCGGCAACGCCGGCACAGGCTCGGTGACCACGTACATGTGCTCCACGGCCTGCAAAGGCAGGGCAAGCCCGGCCGACGCGGCCAAAGGCCCGGACCAAGCCCCGGCGCAGATCGCCACTTGATCCGCGTCGATCACCGTGCCGTCGAAAAGACGCACACCCTTGACGCGGTTCGCCGCGGTCTCAATCCCGCCAACGGAAACGCCTTCACGAATGTCTACGCCTCGCGTCTTGGCGGCCCGCGCGTAGGCCATGCACAGATCAACCGGGTTGACACTTGCATCCTCGGGCACTGCCAGACCACCCACGTGGTGCGCCAATGCCAGACCCGGAACATCGATTGCCGACGGCGGAATGATCCGCGGCGTCAACCCGTGCAAACGCCCCACAGCGGCGATCCGGTGCAGCTCGTCCATCCGGGCCGGCACGCGCGCCAGCCAATAGCCACCAGTCCGGCGATACCCCGTTGCCATCCCGGTCTCGGCCTCAAGCCTTGGAAAGACTGCCAGCGCTTCCATGGCCAGGCGCGTCATATTTGGCGTAGCCCTCAGCGGGCCCACAATCCCCGCCGCATGCCAGCTTGTCCCCGAGGTCAACTGATTGCGCTCTAACACCAGCACATCGCGCACACCCCGATGGGCCAGGTGATAGGCCAGGCTAAGGCCATTGACCCCTCCGCCGATGATCACCACCTCGGGCACGCTATCCTCTCCCTGCGCAACGCACGTTCGCGTCGTCTTGCCAGATTTCCGGACGCATATTTCCTTCGTAAATGGCAACCATCAGAAGTACGCCGCCTCACCGATGCGCTCTTTGGTGCGGGCTATGTAACTTTGCAATTCCTCGTCCACCGCTTGATCCAACCCCGGATCTTCATAGGTCTCCAGTTGTGCCTTCCACAGCGCATTGGCCCGCTGGCTTGTGTCCAGTGATCCTGCTGCCTGCCATTGTTCGAATGACGCATTGTCCGGCGTCAGAGGCCGGAACAAAGAGGTCAGGAAATTCTGTTGGGTGTGCTCTGACCCCAGGAAATGCTGCCCCGGGCCCGTGGCCGCAATCGCCGCCATGGCTTGGGCGTTCTCACTCAAATCAATTCCTTCGAAAAACCGCATCATCTTGCCGCAAAGATCGGCATCGATCATCGTCTTCTCGAACCCCGTGACCAACCCACCTTCTAGCCAGCCTGTCGCGTGGTTCACCACGTTGGCCCCGGCAAAAAGCGCCATCATCAAACCCCAGGTCGCCTCTTGCTGGCTTTGCGCATCGGGCAGTTTCGAGGCACTCAACGTTCCCACGGTGTGCAGCGGGACGCCCAGGCGCCGCGCCAATTGCCCGGCGGCCAGAACCATTTGTCCCGCTTCCGGCGTGCCGAAGGTCGGCGCACCCGTTTGCATCGACATGGTTGACGCAAATGACCCCATCAGGCACGGCGCGCCGGGCGCCACCAGCTGGACCAGCGCCAGCCCCGCCATTGCTTCGGCCAGAACCTGTGCCAGCGTACCTGCAACGGTGCACGGACTCATCGCACCGGTCAAAACCCACGGTGTACAGGCCACCGGCTGTCCGACGCGGGCGTATGTCTTCAATGCGCCCGACATGTTGGCATCCATCACCAGCGGCGCATTTGTGTTGGACACACAGTAAAGAACCGGCGCTTCCGCCATCCGGTCCCCGAAGACGATCCTTGCCATGTCAATCGCATGCCCGGCCCGTTCAGCCCCGATAAACGCGCCCATGAAAGGCCGGTCCGACCAGCGGATATGGGCATAAAGCATGTCCAGATGCCGCGTGCTGGCGGGCAGGTCGACCGGTTCGCATACCACGCCGCCCGAGTGGTGTAACCACGGGATGGTCTGGTGCAGCTTTACCAGCGAAATGAAATCCTCGTAGCTCGCGTATCGTCGTCCGCGTTGCAGGTCGTGCACGAAAGGTGGCCCCCAGGACGGGCAAAGCACGCTGGCCGCACCACCCATCCTTACGTCGTTCGTGGAGTTGCGCGCCTGTTGGACAAACACCTCCGGCGCAGTCGCCCGGATCAGCTTTCGGCAAAGGCCATGCTCAAACCGAACCCGCACGCCATCGACATCACAGCCCGTGTCGCGAAAGAGGTCCAGGATCTCGGGATCATCGTGAAATTCCATCCCTGTCTCGGCCAGGATTCGGTCGGCATTCGCCTCGATCAGCGACAGACCTTCCTCGCTCAGAACCGGCATTGGCCCAAGGTTACGCACCAGATACGGCGCGCGCGGCTGCACGGCATCTGACCGTTCCGCCCGACGCCCTCGCCTTTGCCGCTTCACCCGATCCGCCACACGCACACCTCCTGTATTCAGACTGCGCGGGCGCGCATCACCAATCAATTGACAGATGGCTTCATTAGATTTTCTAATAGTGCAGCCGAACCCGAGACCGACAATGACCACCCGCATGACCCCTGACAGCAACCTGACCAAGGCAATGGAAGTCTTTGTTGCGCTGATCGAAACCGGCAAGATGACCGCTGCTGCGCGCCTTGTTGGCATAACGCAATCGGCGGCGTCCCAGCACATCGCCAATCTGGAACGGGCCTACGATGCCCAACTTGTCGATCGCTCGACGCGTCCGCTGAAGCCCACACAGGCGGGGGCCTTGATGTACCGCCACGCGACCCGCATTCTGAACGCCGTGGCCGATCTGGCCACCGACATGCGCCATCAGGGTCCGCGGCCGATCCCGCGGCTGCGTATCGGCATGCTTGCCTCCACGGCCACCACCCTCTCGGTACCCCTAGTGACCCTCGCGAAAGAGGATTTCGGCGTGCAGGACATGACCCTGTTGGCCGGACAAAGCGGCGATCATGAAGCCCTGTTGCGCACCAAACAAGCCGATGTCGTGCTCAGCTCGAACCCGTTTTACGACATGGATGGGCTGGAACGGCACCCGGTTCTGACCGAAGCCTTCCTGCTGGTCCTGCCCGCCAGCTACAAGGGACCGTCAAAGCGGCTTGAAGACATCCTGGCCCACTTGCCCCTGATCCGCTTCGCCGACACAACCAGCGTCGGCCGCCAGACCGAACAACATCTGCGTCGGCTCAAACTGAACGTGCCCCGCGTCATCCAGGCCGACCGCTCCAGCATGGTCACGGCCTGCGTGGCGCAGGGCATGGGGTTCACCTTGCTGACGCCAACCCTTCTGATCGACGGGTTCGTCGAAGGTATGGCGCTGAATATCCGTCCGCTGCCCGTGGCAGGCCTCTCGCGCCACATCACCGTCGTGGCGCGCACCCGAGAGCTTGGCGATCTTCCAGCGGCATTTGCCAAAACGGCCCGGGCCGCCCTCACCGGCCAAGTCCGGGTGCAAATGGGTGCCGTCGGCCTGAACGCGATACGGATCGACGAGCGTCAAGCATGAAAAAGCCCGGGCCAACCGATCCGGGCTTTGCAATTCGTCTGGGTGCCTGATGACCCGTCAGTGCAACTTGGTCTGAACCTCGTCGATCGCGTCGTCGATCAACGATGTACCGGCTTCTTTGGTCATGGTCTTTGCAACCACCTCCTTGGCCACGGCCACCGCCACGCTGACGGCTTGGTCACGAACATCCTTCACCGCGCTTGCCTCGGCCGAGGCGATTTGATCCTCGGCGGCCTTGATACGGCGCTTGATCGAAACCTGCAGGTCCTTCTTGGCCTGCTCGGCGGCTTCGGCAGCTTCGCCTTTGGCATGGGCCACGATCCGGTCGGCCTGCTCCTGCACTTCCTTTTGCTTGCGCTCGTAGCTTGCCAGCAAGGTCTGCGCCTCCTCGCGCAGCGCACGGGCCTCGTCCAGCTCGGCCTTGATGCCATCGGCGCGCTTGTCCAGCATGCCACCCAGAAGACTGGGCACCTTCAGGTAAACCAGCACCGAGATGAACAGCAAGAACGAGATCAACACCACGAAATTGGTGTTCTCAAGCGAAAAGAACGGGCCCTTGGCGGCCAGCGCGGGGCTGGCGATCATCATTGCAATGACTGTGGCAATCGTCTGTTTCATCGCGCTCACCCTTTCAGCCTTGCGTTGACGGCAGATGTGATGGACCGCGCGTCGGCCTTGCCACCCATGGCCGCCACCAATTCCTTGGCCGTGTCCTTGGCAACGTCTTTCACGCTCTCCATTGCGCCCGACCGGATCTCGGCAATCGCTTTCTCGCCTTCCGCCGCCTTGGCGGCAATCTCGGCATCCGCCTTGGCTGTCGCAGCATCCAGTTCGGCTTTGATCTCGGCTTTGGCTTCGGCGATGATCTCCTGGGCTTGGGCCCGGGCATCGGCCAGCGCCTTGTTATACGCCTCTTCTGCCTCGACCGCCTTTGCTTTCAAATCTTCGGCCGCGGCCAGATCATTGGTGATCGACCCTTGCCGTTCGGCCAGAATCGCAGCGATGCGCGGCAAGGCAATCCGCGACAGGACAAAAAAGATAACGACCAGCGTGACGACAAGCCAGAAAATCTGGTTGCCGAACCAGTCACCGCACAGCTGCGGCATGCCGACGGCTCCGCCCCCGGCGTCTACACAGGCGCTTGCGGCACCCGCTGCATCATGCGTTTCGCTCGCCATGTCAGGTCTCCTTGCGGAACTTCCGGAAACGTGGGGTGGACACCGTCAGGGCGTCCACCCTTCGTAAGGATCAGGTTCCGTCAGGATTAGACAGCGAACATCAGCAGAAGCGCAACCAGGAACGAGAAGATCCCCAAAGCTTCCGAGAACGCGATACCGATGAACATGGTGGCAACCTGGCCACCCGCAGCAGACGGGTTACGCAAAGCACCCGACAGGTAGTTGCCCACAACGTGGCCCACACCGACAGCAGCACCGCCCATACCCGTACAGGCCAGACCAGCACCGATATATGCACCCATTTGTACGACGTCACCTTCCATTTGATTTCTCCTTACGATGGAATTTCAGTGATTGGTTCGAAAGGCGATTCCGCGCCCAACATTTCGGTCAATGATGCGGATGAAGCGCATCTTTGAGATAGACACAGGTCAGGATCGTAAACACGTAGGCCTGGATGAAACTCACCAGCACCTCCAACGCATAGATCGCCGTGACCGCTAGGATCGACAGTGGCGTGACCACCAGACCGATGCCGGTCGAGATCAGGACCAGCGGCGCAAAGGCCGCGAAAACTTTGATCACCGCGTGGCCGGCCATCATGTTGCCTGCCAGTCGAATGGAATGGCTGACGGGGCGCACGAAATAGGAAATCACCTCGATAAACGCCAGAATGGGCCGAAGCGCCAAGGGTGCCGAACTGATCCAGAAGAGGCTCAGGAAGCCCGCACCGTTTTTGACAAAGCCCAAAATCGTCACTGCAAGGAACACGGCCATCGCCATCACCGCGGTTACAGCAATATGGCTGGTGGTCGTGAACGAGCCCGGGATCAGGCCAAGGAAGTTAGAGAATACGATAAACATGAACAGCGTCATGATGTACGGAAAGTACGGCAACGCGTCTTTGCCAGCCACGTCTTCGACCATCTTGCGAATGAATCCATAAGCCAGTTCGGCAATCGACTGGATACGGCTTGGAACGACAGACCGGCCCGAGGTGCCCAGCACCATCAGCGCCACGATCGCCACCACGGCAAGAGCCATCCAAAACGTCACGTTGGTGACCGTGAACAGACCAATCGGACCATCTCCAAACAGCGGTTTCACGATGAACTGATCCATCGGGTGAAAAACTAGCTCTTTGCCGCCGTCGCCGTTCGCTTCACTCGCCATCTGTCGTCCTCTTCTCGTCGCCCGTGTCAGGCGTCTCCGCCTCATTCGCCTTCTGAAGCTCTGCCGCGCTGCGCATCATTGTCTTGATGCCCGCCGCAAGGCCCAGCAATGTAAACAGGATGAGGAAAATGGGCAGCGTCCCAAACAGGTAATCCAGCCCGTACCCCATACCAAAACCGATCCCAAGACCGGCCACCAACTCAATCACCATTCGCCAGGCATGCTGCGCCTGGCTATAGTGCGTTTCCTGATGGGGTTTGGGCGCGTCCTTCGCCTTGAGGGCCTCTATCCTCTCCTCAAGCTGCGTCAAACGCTCGCTTTGGTCAGGATCAGGCACGCTTTTCCCCTTCAGAACTGTTGCGCATGTGCTATGCGCCCGGACCCGTCGAGTCAAGGCAAGGCAAGAATCGCATAAACAATTGATAGAATTATATATTTATATGACCGAAACAGGTCCTGAAACGGCAAAGCCATCGCAACAGGCGCTTTCGCCATATTCAACCATATGGTTGATCTTTCGCCCGGATGCTCCGCCAGGTCGTGGCAAGGAGTGCCGAATTCCGCAACTCACCTCAAAGATCCAGCCAAGACGCTTCCACGCCCCAGCCCGTCAAAAGCCGCGCCAAGTCGCCCGGTGCGATCGCCACGGTCCGATCATTGACCAAGGGATGCACATGCACGATCTCGGCCTGTGACAGCGCGCGGTCCATGTACAAATGCACGCCGGTGCCCGACCCGGTCACCATGGCAAGCGGACTGACGGCCCCAGGTCTGACCCCAAGATGCTCCATCAGCCGGTCCGCCGATCCAAAAGAAACGGTGCCTGCACCCATCGCCGCACCAAGCGCCTTGAGATCGACCGACCGGTTCTGCTCCAACACCACAAGATAATTTCTCTTCTTGCGGTCCCGCAGATAGAAGTTTTTGACGTTTATCCGACCGGGCGCTGCGGGCACTTCCCCGCCCTGCACCATCTTGGCGTCTTCTACGGTGCGCAAGGGAACATGCTCGTAAAGATCGAACGGCACATCTGCTTCTCGCATCTGCGCCAACAGCGCATCCGAACTGATCGGCAATGTGTTCTGGTGCACCGAAGACGCATCCACCATATCTGCCCTCTCCCTTCTTCGACGCAGATTACTCTTCCTTGTCCCGGTTAAAGATCGACTTCAACCGGTCAATCGCACCCGGTTTTTCTTTTTCGATGCTCTTTTCGGCGCTTTCCGCGGTTTCTTCACGCCCCACGTGGCCTTTCACGATGCCCGAAAGCAGCTTCTTCCAGAACTGATCCAGATTGCCCTCGCGCAGCGCTGCCATATCAGCGGGATCCAACTGCAACTGGTACCTGAAATCCACGTCTCCACCAAAGCGGGTCACATAAGCCCGCAGGCTTTGCGCCAGAAGGCGCTCGGCTGTTGCTGCACCCTGCGGCACACGGGTGGCCATATCCGACGTAGCAATCTGCCAGTCCATATCGATGAAGTCCTCCGACAGGCTCCACCGGTCAGACACGTCCACGGTCACCTGGCCCTGCTCGATCCACGTCAGCGGCGCGCGCGGCAACAGGCGCTGCAACTGTGCCGCGTCCACGTCTTCAAAGGCCCAACGCGTCTCGCGCCCGTTATCCGTGATCTCCCGCGTCTCCACGATCAAAGACTGCCCCGCGATCTCTGCCTTCATGTTTGACCGGAACAGCATGTCAAACACCGCCAAACTGCTGCGGAACGGCGCCACCTCGGCGCTTTCGATGACCGCGTCATAGGGCGCCTCCCCACGCGGCTGGATCTCCAGATCGACATCTCGAATGGCAAAAAGATCCGCTTGGAAGGGCCGCCGCGGCTTGGGCAATCCCTTCTTTTCTTCCTTCGGCAAGGGTGGCGTGATCACCCCTGTCATGCCGTCCACCTGCCCCAGGATCAGCGTCGGCGGCCCGTTTATCAGGCTCCAAAGAGAGACATCCGCCTCGGCGCGCTCGATCTCCAGATCAAAGGCCAGACCGGTTTCATGCGCCCGCGACAACGCCACGTCTTCCAGAACGACATGCCCACCCAGAAGCGATCCGCTGGCCTCGGCATACTGGACCGTCATGCCGGTCTTTTCGCTGGCCACGTCCATCACATACCGCAGGATAGGCTGGAAAAGGACATAGGACGCCACGATGCCCAGCACGCCCACGCCAGCACAAATCCCGGCGGTCCAATGAACCACCTTGCGCGGAATAAGCGGCTTGCGCGGTTTCGCAGATCGCCCCTTCGCAGATGCCCGCCGTTCCCGCCGCGCCTGCACATACTCCGCAAAGATCCCGCCAAAGAGCAGTAAAAAAGCCTCAAAGATGACCCCGATCGCGGCCCCTATCAGACCAAGAACCGGCATCATGCACGCAATGATGATCTCGGCAAAAATCGCAACCAATGCTTCCATGAACCAAACCTTTTCAACCCAATACACCGCAACGCTAACCGCTCGCCCTCAGCGTCACCAGTCACACAATCCAGACCTCTGCGTTTCTGTTGCAGAATTGAATCGCCTAGGGCGTGGGACCGAGACCGGGTTTCTGCCACTCCATCAGATAAAGATACGGCGCACAGTCATAACGCCGTTCCGGCGCGCCATGGCTGCGCGGCTCATCAAAATGCAGCAGCTGCAGACCCGCTTTCAGAAACACCTGCATGTATCGTGACAAGGGCCGGTGCCAATTGACGATATCCATCCCGGCCCAACGCGCGTCTATGGGGTAGTCATCAAGATACCGGTCAATGACCATGGCCGCCGACCCGTCCTCATCACGGGTCCACCCATCGCTTTTGGTCTGCGAGGCCGTGATCCAAGCGTTGAGATTGCCCACCAGGATGCGCCCGCTCGGCCGCAATACCCGCGCCGCCTGGGCAACGGCTGCCTCCAGGTTTTTAATGTCAATCAGTGACAGGTAGAACACCACCAGGCCAAACGTGCCCGCCTCGAACGGCAACGCCTCGGCCCAGCCTTCCACATACTGCGCCCCGCCCCTGGCCCGCGCCACCTCCAACAAGCCTGCCGTCGGATCGATACCCATCACCGCCAGCCCGGCTTCTGCCATCATCCGGCAAAACCGCCCCTCGCCACATCCCACATCAAGAACAGTCCGCGCACCCGACTGCGTCACCCGCTTCAGCATCGGCGCGTCCAGCACGTGCTTGCGGCTGAAATCGCCCTCCTCACCGATCAGCGCCAGCCACGCCTCGGCAGACCTGTTCCACCCATTGTCCATAAGGCGCTCCGCTGTTGACTCGTCCCCTCAAACCTCCTATCAGCCGCCCCAACATCACGGAAGGCACCTGATCTTCCGGTCCCTTGGGCATCGGTCCGGGATCGCCCCCCACCAGCGAGTTTCGCCCGTGGGGGCGTTTATGCTTTGAACCGTCGCCCTTATGTAAGGGGGGCAAACACCAACCGGCGAAGGAGGCCGAGACATGTTTGAAAACCTATCCGAACGTCTCTCCGGCGTCTTCGACCGGCTGACCAAGCAAGGCGCGCTTTCCGAAGACGATGTCAAAACCGCCCTGCGCGAAGTGCGCGTGGCCCTGCTTGAGGCCGACGTCTCGCTGCCCGTCGCCCGCGATTTCATCAAGCGCGTGCAAGAGGCCGCCACCGGTCAGGCGGTGACCAAATCCGTCACCCCGGGTCAACAGGTCGTCAAGATCGTGCACGATGCTCTGGTCGAGACGCTGACCGGCGATGAAGACCCCGGCGCGCTAAAGATTGACAACCCTCCGGCCCCCATCCTGATGGTCGGCCTGCAAGGTTCCGGTAAAACCACCACCACCGCCAAGCTCGCCAAACGCCTCAAGGAAAAGGACGGCAAGCGCGTGCTGATGGCGTCATTGGACGTCAACCGCCCCGCGGCCATGGAACAGCTTGAAATCCTCGGCCGTCAGATCGGCGTCGACACGCTGCCCATCGTGAAGGGCGAAGACCCCGTCGCCATCGCCAAACGGGCCAAGACCCAAGCGTCCATGGGCGGCTATGACGTCTACATGCTCGACACCGCTGGTCGTCTGCACATCGACCAGGAATTGATCGCCCAGGCCGCCGCCGTGCGTGACGTGACCACCCCCCGCGAGACGCTCCTCGTCGTCGATGGCCTCACTGGTCAGGATGCGGTGAACGTCGCCACCGAGTTCGACGACAAGATCGGCGTCTCCGGCGTCGTCCTCACCCGGATGGACGGTGACGGGCGCGGCGGTGCGGCGCTTTC